>DATECS010000031.1:0-15672 GCA_035286785.1 Thermoguttaceae bacterium
TCGCGGCTCGGTTTTCTCGCGGCTCGGTTTTCTCGCGGCTCGGTTTTCTCGCGGCTCGGTTATCTCACGGAACCTGAATTCCGAACAAACTCACCTATGTAGGTGTACGCCACCGAGCCGGATTGGTCAATACACGCGGATTTGTCGGCATCGATTCCCGGCCGGGATGAAAACGGCTACTCTATGTGGCCCCGCTACGGTTTCGCCGGGCGGCTGCCACGGGCGCTGCGTCGCCGATTGCCCGCGCCATTGACCGGGGCGGCCGACGTGCTCGACCTGATGGCGTCGCCCGGCGGCCGAGCTTGGTGGCGGCGGTTCGGCGTCACCTTGAACGTGGTTTTTGACCTACGGCTTCACAGTCGCTCGCAACAAGTCCTTACGCGATACCTTGCTGAAAAAGCCATCAATCCACCAAATAAAACAGAATGCTCTGCCATTAGTGATAGCCTGCTCGTCTCAGGAAGTAGATCATAGCCGTCATATATGACGGCATTGGCGACGTTCATGAAGCTGGGCAATCTTTCCCGTGCGATTCGCGGTTTCAGCCCCGGTTGGAGGCCGTGGCACGCCTTTTGCTTTTCTTGCACGCGACGGGCGATGGTCACGGGACGCCGGATTCATTCGATTCGACGCACGACTCACCCCGGAACCTTTCCTACGGAGAATAAACGTATGATCGACAGCATTACCATCCTCGGTGGACACGGCAAGTTCGGCGAGCCCGACCGCGTCCCGCGCATCGACTTCCGCATGGGCGACGTGGTGAGCATCGTCGGACCGACAGGGTCCGGCAAAACCACGCTGATCAACGACCTCGAACTGTTCGCCGACGGCAACACGCCGACCGGCCGCCGGATGTTGATTAACGGCCAAACGCCCCCGGCCGAGTATCGCAACAATCCCGCGTGCAATCCCATCGCGCTAATCACGCAGCACACCAGTTTCCTCTCCGACCTGCCGGTCCGCGTGTTTCTCACGACCCACGCAAAGATTCGCAGCACCGACCATTCGCAAATCGCCCAAATGATCGAGGAAACACTGAAGTTCGCCAACGACCTGACGGGCGAACCGATCGTGTTGGACAGCCGCATGACGGAACTGTCCGGCGGCCAGACCCGCGCCCTGTTGATCGCCGACGCGACGATCATCTGCAACACGCCCATCGTGTTGTTGGACGAAGTGGAAAACGCCGGCATCCATCGCACACGGGCCTTGGAACTGCTGCGGCAGTATCGCAAGATTTTCATTTTCGTCACGCACGATCCGCGGATCGCCCTGTCGTCCGACTATCGTATCGTGATGCAGTCGGGCGCGATCACCAAGCTGCTCGAAACGGACCATGCCGAGCGCGAGTGCTGCGGCGAGGTGGGCCGAATGGACGACCTGCTCTCGCACCTACGCGAGCGGATTCGCCTGGGCCACCGGCTCACGCCCGAGACGGCGAGGGCCGTGGCATGAAATTGGCAATCTGCGCTGGCCCGGCCACGTCCGGCAAGTCGGCCGTTCTGCGGCACATCATCGGCAAGCTGTTGGCAGCCGGCACGCCCGTGGCATTCTTGAAAATCGACGTCCAATACGCCGAGGAAGACGAACTGCTCGCCCGGGAATTCGGCATCCCGACGCGCAAGGTCTACTCCGGCGAGTTGTGTCCCGACCATTGCAACGTGATGGTATTGGGCGACGCCCTGAAATGGGCCGAAGGCGCGGGAGCCAAGGTGCTCTTGGTCGAAACAGCCGGCCTGTGCCTGCGGTGTTCGCCCTACGTCGACGGCGGGCTGGGCATCGTCGTGCTCGAAGCCACCAGCGGCATGAATCTACCGCTGAAAGTCGGCCCAATGCTCTCGCTGGCCGACGTGGCGGTGGTGACCAAGATCGACCGCGTTTCGCAGGCCGAGCGAGAGGTGTTTCGGGCCCGGATTCAGGACGTCGCGCCGGGAGTCATCATCCGCGAGGTCGACGCCTTGCACGGCATCGGCATCGACCCGTTGTTCGATCAGGTCATGGCCACGCCCGAGGCCACGGCGAACATGCTCCTGCGGGGCAACCCGCCGGTGGGCACCTGCACGATCTGCGTCGGCAAGAAGGAAGTCGGGTGGCAATCCCATTTCGGCGTCGTCCGGGCGCTGGAAAATCAGGTGTTCTATCGGGGTGAGTAAGGCGAATGGCCGAACGTATCTATTTCGACAACGCGGCTACTACGCCCCTTGATCCGCGGGTGCTCGACGCCATGCTTCCTTTCTTGCGGCATCGCTCGGGCAATCCGTCGAGCCTGCACGCCGAGGGACGCGAGGCTCGCGAGGCGGTGGATCTTGCCCGGGAGCAGGTGGCGAGATTGCTCGGCGCGCGGCCCGGTGAGGTCGTTTTCACCGCCGGGGGCACCGAGTCCAACGCGCTGGCGATTCGCGGCGTTCTTTCGACCAACGGACTTCAGGGGGCCCACGTAATCACCAGCGCCGTCGAGCACCCGGCCGTACTCGCTTGTTGCCGGCAATTGGAGCAAGAGGGCGTCGCCCTGTCACTGTTGCCGGTGGATCGGACGGGCACGGTCCATCCCGACTCGCTACGGCAGGCGTTGCAGCCGAACACGCGGCTCGTTTCGGTGATGGCGGCAAACAACGTGGTGGGCACGCTGCAACCGATCGCCGAACTGGCGCGAATCACCCACCAACACGGCGCGTGGTTCCACACCGACGCGGTTCAGGCGGTGGGCAAGATTCCGCTGAACATGGAAAACTGCCCGCCGATCGATTTACTTTCCTTCTCCGCGCACAAATTCAACGGTCCCAAGGGCGTCGGCGCGCTCTACGTGCGGACGGGAACCCGTCTCCGGCCTATTCTCGACGGCGGCGGACAAGAAGGCGGCCTGCGGTCCGGCACGGAGAACGTTCCGGGCATCGTCGGCCTCGGCGCGGCGGCGGCCATTGCCCGCGAGGAAATCTCGGCCGAAACGGCCCGCGTCGTTCAATTGCGCGACCGCATCATCGACTCGATCTTGGCCCGCGTTCCCAACGCTTACTTGATCGGCGATCGGTATCGTCGCCTGCCCGGCCACGTCTGTTTTGGTTTCTCGGGATCGGAGGGCGAGGCCATTCGACTGCTGCTCGAATTGGACCAGCAGGGAATCGCCATTTCCTCGGGCAGCGCGTGCAGCGCGCCGCATCACGGAGGTTCGTCTCACGTGTTGGAGGCGATGGGGTTCGACCCATTCCAGGCCCGCGGCTCGCTGCGGATCAGCCTGGGACGTTTCAACACGGCGAAAGAGGCGGACCGATTGATTGAAATTCTACCTCGTAGTGTGCGATCGCTGCGAACCATTACGAGTCTCGCGGCGGCAAATTGACAATAAATCCTATAATTTATTCCACGGAGTCGGCTTCCCATGGTTCGAAATACCAATATTGAACTCCCCGGCTTGGACTGCGGCCAGTGCGGCTATCGCACGTGCGACGAGTTCGCCGGGCGGGTCGCCCAGCAACCTGAACTGCTCCGCCGTTGCATTCACTTGTCGAGCGACATGATACCGGGCCACAAGGAACCGGTCGTGGCGACGCTGCCGATGGCGTCGTCGTGCGGCGGCTGCGCGACGCGGTGCGAACCTGCGGCCGGGCCGGCGCTCATGGGCGAGAACGACTTGGCCGAGCCCACGTGGCGCGACAGCCTGGGCCGCGACATTGATTTCTACCTGGAGCATTTTCCCGAGGATCCGGGCCCGCGCGAGATCATCATCCCGCACAATCCGATGATCACTCGCGAGCTGGACGTCCAGCCGGGCGACGTGTTGATCGGCCGTCCGCTGGGCATGTCGTGCGGCTGCCCGATCACCCATTGCGGCATCGTCATGCAGTCGGATCATCGCACGGGCGTGATGACGTGGTGCGTCACGGGCCCCTTGCAGCCGCGCCAACAAGGCTACAAAGACCTAGGCTACTACATCGCCGAGGGCTACGAGGGCCTCGTGCGCCACACGCATTGCGAAATCAAAATTGGCATGCGCTATTTCTTCCAGCCGCGAATGTGCATGCTCCAATGGCGCCACAGCGGCCTGGTCAACTATCTGAACCGGACGGGCAACCTGTTGCAGGTCCGGCTCGAAGGGCTGTGGATTGGATGAGGCCGCGTCTTGACGCACCCTGCGGCGACGGGCGACTTCGATTGACGCCAACAACCTCTCCACGGTAGAATTTCTCCGGCTCAAGACGAGCCCGAGGGTTCAAAGTGGAGGGTCTGAGGTGACCGTCACGCGTGAGTTACTGATCGTCGCCGGTCCCAACGGTTCCGGCAAAACCACGTTTGCGTCGGCGTGTCTCGAAGAACATGCCATCTCCTATCTTAGCGCCGACGCGATTGCCGAGGAGATAGCGCCCCGAGACGCGATGAGCGTCCGGATTCAGGCAGGGCGACAGTTTTTGACTGCTCTGCACGATCGGCTGTCGCGCCAAGAATCTCTTCTGGTTGAATCGACGCTCTCGGGAACCAGCCTTCGTCACGTTCTCTCCGAAGCACGGGGTTTACGATTTTCGGTATCAATCGTCTATATTTACCTGGACTCGCCGGAAACGTGCCTCGCGCGGATTGCGGAACGGGTGCGCAAAGGTGGCCACGATGTGCCTGAAGAAGACGTCCGACGACGCTTCTGGCGGAGCATTCGCAACTTCTGGAATGTCTACCGCGGCATGGCGGAGAGTTGGATGCTAGTGTATAATTCCTATGGGCGTTTTCAGGACGTCGCAGCCGGCTCGGGAAATGAAATCAAAGTGCGAGACCCGGACCTGTACTCGGTCTTCTTAAAACTCGTTGAGGCGTCGAAAAATGGCCAGTGAATCCAAACCCCTGTTTGACGCCGAGACTTACGCCCGCATCGACGAGTGGCTCCGGATCGGCCGCGCGGGAGTCGCGAAAGCACAGGAGGAAAGCCGGCGGCTGGGCGTGCCGAACGTCTATTCAATCAACGGCCGTCTCTACTACGAACTGCCCAATGGTGAGCTCTCTTTGACCGACCCCTATGTCAATCGTGGTCGGTAGCTCGCATCAGGACACGTCGATAATCGACCGCGTCTTTCGGCAATTTGTCGGTGCGTCCCGACGCACCCTACACGAGGCCCCAGCGCTTGCGTAGAAACCATTCGGCCGAGAGCAGGGCGACCAGCGCGAGGAAAAACGGCCACGTGTCCCAGTAGGTCCGTTTCGTTTCGATCTTCTCTTCCAGTTGCTCCTTCTGTCGACCGAGTTCTTCGAGCAACTCGGGCAATTGCTCCGGCGCGATGGAACGTCCGGCGGTCATGGCGGCCAAGGATTCCAAGCCGCCGGGATCGGCCGAAGCGTTGTCCAATTCCAGATCCTCCTCGAACACCAGGAACCGCGCGCGGGCCTGGCCCAACGCCGTTTCGCCTTGTCCGATGTGGTTGGAGTTCTCGGGAACCTCACGCGGAGCGTGAGGAGTACGGGCGCGGACCGTGACTAGATAATCGCCCGCCTCGCGTGTCTCGGCGAACGAGCCCGTCCAGTGTTCGCCGCGCCGAGTGAGTCGCAAGGGCTGCGTCTTGCCGTCGGGCGACGTGACTTCGGCGTCGAGCACGGCGTCGGCCACCGGATCGCCCTCGGGCGAATTGGCGCCCGCGGTCACTTCGAGCCGCCCGCCCGGTTCCAACCGCCGCTGGGCGAGCCGCACCCACACGTTGCCCTCGCCCAACTCGTCCTTGCGGGCGAGCCACAAAATCACCTGCCGCCAGAACCGCTTGTGTTCCTCGTCAAACCCCCGCATGGCCCAGCGCCAGGTCGTGTCGCCGGCGAACGCCATCGCGCGGCCGGCGCCGAACGGCTGCACGACCAACAGCGGCCGGTCGTGCTGATCGGCCGCCAGCACGAGCGAGCTCGGCTTGAGCTGCGCCGGATCGAATCGATTGGCCCCGTCCAGCGGAGGCAGCCGCTCCCAAAGGGCCGCGTTCTTTCGCGGTTCTCCGCTGAGCATCAGCGTGAAATGATCCGCCCCAAACCGGCTGGGCTTCATGCGGATCGGACCCGGTAGTTGCACGTCGCGGCGGATCGGCTCGCCGGGGCGCTGTTCTTCCAGCCGGCTCATGCGAATCGGCAGCACGTCGGCCAGCGGCGTGTCGGCATAGCCGCCGGGCCCAAACGTCGAAAACCCGCCCAACATCGCCAGGCCCGCCCCGCGATCGACCGCCTGGGCCAGCGCGGCCAGTTGGTCGCGAGTGAACGCCCGCGCCGGCACGTCACCCAGCACGTAGACCATGTAGCGGCCCGGCTTGAACCGCTCGATCAGGTCGGCCGGCCGCGTTTTCTGCGTGAAACTCAGATAATCCACGTCGATCTCGGGCGAGGCGTCCAGCGCCCGACGCAAAAACTTCGTATCGATCCGCGGAGGCGAACCTTCGATGTAAAGCACGTTCAATCCCCCGGGCAGCACATTGACAAACGTGCTCATCCGGTTGTTCGTGGTCACCAATTCGCCCGGCTGCTCGGGCACTTCCACCGTCACCTTGTACTGGCCGGGCGTCTGGGGCACGTAGGCAAGTGCGACCGGCATCATCTGGCCGTCGACCGAGGGTTTGATGACTTCCTGGGCAACAACCTCCATCTGGCCCGGCGACGTCTCGAACAACAGCCGCACCGGCAGCTCGCGATTGGCCAGCCCATTGACGCGGATTTCGGCGGCGACGTTCATTTCGTTGTTGGCGAACACGTTTTCGTCGACCAACAATTGGCCGACGTCGACGTCCTTGGCCTGGCCCAGCCCGCGCGACTGGCCCAGCGGCACGGTGTACAACGGGCAACCCTGCCGACGCAGTCCGATCGCGGCGGTTTGCGGCGCCAAGTCGCGCGGGGCATAGGCCCGTTGCGCCCCGTCGCTCAATACGACGACGCCTAAAAGCCGCTTGCCCGCCTCGAACCGCAGCACGTCGGCCAACGCCGCGCCGAGGGCCGTTTGGTCGCCCTCGGGCGTTTCGGGCAGTTCAATCTCGCCGTCGGCCTGTTCCACGGGCCGAATGTCGGCGTCGAACGCATAGGCCTTCACCTCGAACGATTCGGCCAACTCGCCGAGACCGTCCCGGGCCGCATCGAGCGATTCGCGCAGGGCCTCGTAACGAGTCTTGCGTCCGCCCCGCGCGTCGGGCACCGACATACTCCGCGACGTGTCGGCCAGCACCACCAGCGTCGCCGACCGCGAGCGAGTCTCGGTTCGCACCACGGTCGGCCGCAGCAAGACCAGCACCACGAGCACCACGGTCAACAGCCGCAGCGCGAACAGCGTCCGCCGCCGCCCTGCCGTCATCCCCCCGCCCCGCGGCCCCAGCGCCAACAGCCCAAACAACACGAGCGCCACCACGGCCACCAGAAGGTAGCTTTCGGCAATCGGGTAAAGAACGAGGCGAAGCATGGGAAGTGTGAAGTAGATGTAGGCCGGGTCGTGACCCGGCAATGTCATGCCACACGATTATTCAAATGCCGGGTCACGACCCGGCCTACTATTCTCTATAAAATCGGTTTGCCAATACGTGTTCCACCGCCAGGGCCGCGGCCACCAGCAGGATCAACAGCGGAAACAACTCCCGCCCTACCCGCGCCATGCTCACGTTGCGCTCGATGCCGTCGCGGTTTCGGGCCACGCGGTAGGCAATCGGTCCCAGCCGCTCGGCCAGTTCGTCGGATGTGAGCCGCCCGAGTTCCGTTTGATTCATCGAGAGGTTCACACTGAAACCGTAGTCGGCGCCCGTCGCTTCTCCACCGGCGCGGACGCGGTAGTTGCCCGGCGCGTCGGTCGACGTGACCATGATTTTATTTTGTTTGGGATCTGCCGACAGCGGAAAGGTCGTTCCGCCGGGCGATGCAACCAGATAGGACCGATATCGGGCCGGACCGCCCAGCGAGATCGCGGCCGTCTGTCCGGCGTAATAGTTCAACTGCTGATCCGTGCTGCCCACCAGATAAAGCATCGTCTGATTGGCCAGGATCAACAGCGGCCACGGATCATTCACCGGCAGCAGGTTCCACGGCCGCCCGCGAGCAACGTCCGACACGGGCGTGGTCATCGTGACGACCCGGCCCTCGCCCACCGCCCGCTCGACCAACGCCGCTCGGCCGTCGGAAAACGGCACGACGACGTGCGAGCCTTCGATCGGTCGGCCCAACTCCCAATAGCGAAACACGGGCATGTCCGACCAGGGAATGGCGCCCCGCGTCTGACGAAACGCCGCGAGCATCGGATGCTGCAAATCGCGCGGGGCGAGATGGACCGGCATACTCGACGCGATCGCCTGCCGCACCAACGGCGCGGGCAGCACCCGAGCCGCGTCGGCCGAATTGAACGAAGCGACCGGACGGGCATTGTGACCGAGAAAAACCGCCAACCCGCCGCCGGCCGAAACATAGCGGGCCAGCTTGTCCCATT
The DNA here is from genome assembly GCA_035286785.1 of Thermoguttaceae bacterium. Taxonomy (GTDB): domain Bacteria; phylum Planctomycetota; class Planctomycetia; order Pirellulales; family Thermoguttaceae; genus UBA11386. The sequence continues at coordinate 8,408 of DATECS010000031.1, forward strand.
CGTCCGGAGAAAGCGGCTTGGGATCGACCAGACACACGGCCGCGTAGTCGTCCAACGCCGCGCCGGCCAACTCGCGCTGGGCGATCGTGGCGCACTCGAACCGCGACTGCCCGCTGCGCCGCCAACTCTCCGGCGCGAGCATTTCCGTCAAGAAGCCCACGTGCGTACCGGCCGCCTTCGGATCGACAACCAGAATTCGCCAAGGCGGCTTCACCTCGACCGAGAAATAGCGAACGTCGTCGGCCGCGAGCGAGTCCTGGCCGACGATTTGCACGCGGCCCTGGTGCGTGCCGACGGGCAACCCGCCGAGCGAAAAACCGACCGCCGCCGAGCCGTCCGCCTCCAGATTGAGAATTTCCTCGCCGCGTTTTTGCGGCTTCCCGGCGTCGTCGAGCAAGAACAACTCGACGGTGCGCCCGTCGGCCGGTCCGCGACGCACCAACTCGGTGCGAACGTGCAATGGGCTGCGGCTCGATATCGACTGGGCCGAAAGCTGCAACTCGCCCAGGCCGAAGTCGGTCGGGTTCTTCACGCCGACGTCGATGACGTAGAAGTTCGCCTCACCCAGTTCGGCCGCTCGTTTTTGCAGCCGCGCGGCGGCGTCGGCGGGCCACGCGGCGCTGGACAGATCGGTAAAAACGTAAATCTCCTTCCGCGTCAAGTCGCTCTCGCCCAGCAGTCGAATCGCCTCGTCGAGCACGGCGGGCAACGACTGGGAATTGGCCGCCGGCGCGAGCTGCTCGATCCGCCGCGCGGCCGCCGAGCGATCGACCTGGAACGCGGCCGGCCCTTGCTGCGTGTCCAAAATGGCAATCTGGCTTTCGTCGGGCAACTGACGCAGAAGCCACTGGCCCAACTCCCGAGCCGCGTCGAGCCGCGTCTGGTTCGCCTGGCGATACTCCATCCGCGGCGCGGCGTCGAACACCAGCGCCGCGGCGACCGGCGCCTCGCGCGAACCGAGCGACCCGGTAAACCGAAGGCTCGGCCGGGCCAGCGCCGCCGCCAGCAGCGCAATGGCCGCCACGCGCAGCGCCAGTAAAATCAAATGACGCAACCGAATCCGCCGGCGATTCGTCTCGTGACGTTGGCGAACCAACTGCAACGCCGGAAACTCAACGTGGCGCGGCCGGCGCCGCATCACCAGATGCAGCACGATCGGCACGACGACCAGCGCCGCTCCGGCCAGCAGAAATGGAGTTACAAACGTCATTGCGGAGGGAGACACGTAGGCCGGGTCGTGACCCGGCAGGAATGTAAACACGTAGGCCGGGTCGTGACCCGGCAGTACCCACCCAATTCTCTGAAACGGTTCTTTGCCGGGTCGCGACCCGGCCTACAATCATCCTCGCGCCGATCGGCTCGCCAGGTAGCCGGTCAATGCCTTGTCGAATTGCATGCTCGTGTCCAGCGGCACGTAGTCGATCCGCGACTGGAAACACTCGCGCCGATACGTTTCGCGGAACGCCTCGACCTCGTCCAAATAATCGCGGCGGAATCCGTCGGCGTCGAGCGCCAACGTCCGGTGGCTCTCGGGATCCTCGAGTTCGACCATCCCGTCGAACGGAAAATGCGTCTCGGCCTCGTCCAGCACGTGGAACAAGATCACGTCGTGCCCGCCGTGACGCAGCCGGTGCAACGCTTCGAGCACCGGACCGGGCTCGACCAGCAGATCGGAGAAAATCATCACGAGGCTCGCGTGCCGGAGCATGGCCGCGACCTGCGTGAGACTTCGCGCGACGTCCGTCTGCCCGGTCGGCTTCAGGTTGGCCAACAGGCTCAGCACGTCGCCCAAGTGGCTCCGCTTCGTTTTCGGCGGCAGACTATTGCGAATCTTCTCGTCGAACGTGATCAGCCCCACCGGATCCTGCTGGTGGATCATCAGATAGGCCAGCGCGGCCGCCAGACAGATCGAGTAGTCGAACTTGGTCAACTCCTGCCGATAGGTGTACCCCATCGACCGACTCAGGTCCATCACCAAATAGCCCGTAATGTTCGTCTCGGCCTCGAACTTTTTAACGTAGTACTTGTCGGTTTTAGCGTAAACCAACCAGTCAATATCATGCGGATCATCGCCGGGCGTGTATTTGCGGTGTTCGCTGAATTCGACGGAAAATCCATGAAACGGGCTAGCATGCAGGCCCTGCAAGAATCCCTTGACGATAAACTGCGCGCGTAAATCCAGCCGACTGATCTGACGGATGACCTCAGGTTTCAGATATTTTTCGGCAGTGGACATGAGTTGTAGTTGTAGGTCAGGCTGTGCCTGACAGAATAGGCTACAATTTACCAAGTGTCAGGCACAGCCTGACCTACTGGATTATTTATCCGTTTGTGTCAGGTAATTTTGTACTCATCATGTTGCTCCTCCAAGTCTGTCCTCACTCGAATAAGCCCCACCGGGCTTGCCCCGGTGGCTTGTTGGTTTGAAAACTACAGAGAGCTTTTCCACAATCCGGCGTACTCCGCCCCTACTTTTCATATTTCGGAATGACAGGCGGCGGCGTTTCTCGCAGCAATCGCTCGATCAGGTCTTCCGTGGTCATGCCTTCCGCCTGAGCCTGAAAATTCGTGCTCACGCGGTGACGCAGAACGGGAATTGCTATTTTCTTAACATCCTCAATCGCCACCGAAAACCGCCCATCCATCGCGGCCAGTGCCTTGCCGCCTTGAATCAAAAACTGCCCCGCTCGTGGGCCCGCGCCCCAGTCGACCAGTTGCTTGATGTACTCGGGGGCCGACGGATCCTTCGGCCGTGTCGCCCGAACGATCCGTGACACGTACTGAATAATGTACTGGCTCACCGCGACCGAGCCGACCAGCTTTTGAAGGTTCACAATCGCCTTGCCCGAGAGCACTTTGCGGACCTCGACCTTTTCGCTCCGGGTGGTGCTGGCCAGGATACGCTCCTCCTCGTCGACCGACGGGTAATCCACTTTGATGTTGAACATGAACCGGTCCAACTGCGCCTCGGGCAGCGGATACGTTCCTTCCTGCTCGATCGGGTTCTGCGTGGCGATCGTGAAAAACGGCTCGGGCAGCGTGTAGGTCTCCTGGCCCACCGTCACCTCACGCTCCTGCATCGCCTGCAACAGCGCGGCCTGGGTTTTGGGCGGAGTCCGGTTGATTTCGTCGGCCAGCAGAATGTTGGTGAAGATCGGCCCCTCGACGAATCGAAAGTTCCGCCGCCCGCTCGCCTCCTCTTCCAACACATTCGTGCCCGTGATGTCCGAGGGCATCAAGTCGGGCGTAAACTGAATCCGCTTGAACCGGATGTCGAGTATCTGCGCCAACGTACTGACCATCAGGGTCTTCGCCAGACCGGGCACGCCGACCAACAGGCAATGCCCCCGGGTAAAAATGGCGGCGAAAATCTGTTCGATGACTTCGCTCTGGCCGACGATGATCTTCTGCAATTCGTCTTGCATCAGACGCCGATGCTGGCTGAATTCCTGAAGTACGTCGCCGAGACTGCGGGGCTTGGTGGACATGGCGAGGGATTGGGGATTGGGGATTGGGACGTCGTACTCCTCACGCTCCGCGTGAGGTCATGGTTACTTTGTCCATCACACGGAAAGATAAAAAAACACCCTGTACACGGCCTCACGCGGAACGTGAGGAGTACGGGCTATATTTGTGCTGATGTTGACTATACTCGAACGATCCGCCGTGGGAGAATACCCCCACGGGGATGGCTCGACAGCATAACTTGTGAATTCTACTATACTTATATCCGTCATGGCGATGCTTTCGAGAACCACGTGTAGGGTGGGCATCGCCCACCACGCGGTTGTCGCACGATCTCGCGTCATGGTGGGCAATGCCCACCCTACGGGAATTTTTCGCAAAGAGTGTGCCTAGGAGCCCGCGCATGAAGCGCATGATCCTCTTGCTGACCGTTGTCGCGGTATTGATTGGGGGGATTGCGCCGACTTTGCGGGCCGAGGTCACGGCCGATCAGGTTCGCGCGGCCTTGGACAACGGCATCAAGCACCTCAAAAAGAAGCAGAACAAGCGGAACGGCACCTGGCCCGACTACGGCGGGTTCACCGGCGGTGTCACCAGCCTATGCACCCTGGCGCTGTTGAACGCCGGCGTGGGGCCTGAGGATCCGGACGTCCGGAGTGCCTTGCAATGGCTTCGCTCGCAGCAGTTCGACAAGACCTACGTCGTCTCGCTCCAGACGATGGTCTTTTGCCGGGCCGAACCGGCCAAGGATCTCCTGTTGATCCAGCGGAACGTCGATTGGCTTGAACGCAACCAGATCGTGGACGGGCCGTTCCGCGGCGCGTGGTCTTATCCGGCGCCGGGTATTATCAGCCGGATGGGCGACAACTCCAATAGCCAGTTCGCCGTCTTGGCGTTGGGCGACGCCGAACGGGCCGGCGCTCGGGTCGATGAACGCACCTGGCGGCTCGCCAAAAGCCACTGGACGGCCGCCCAAAACACCGATGGCTCCTGGGGCTACCGGAAGCGGCTTGGCGATGCCGAAACCCCGGGCACTGGCAGCATGACGTGCGCGGGCATCGCCTCGCTGATCATCACGAACGACGCCACCGGACGGCTCGACGCGACCGTCTCGGGCGAGCGCATCCAAGGCTGCCGCCGCGCGGCGGGTCAAGATGAAGCGGTCGAAAAAGGCGTTCGCTGGCTCGCCCGAAATTTCTCGATCACCCGAAATCCCGGCCAGGGCGACAATCTCTGGGTTCTCTATTACCTCTACGGCCTCGAACGCGTCGGACGCATGACGGCCGAGCGGTTCATCGGCCGCCACGATTGGTATCGCGAAGGGGCCGACCACCTGATCCACTGGTATCAGGACGAGTCGGACCTTCCGTTGGCCGGCGACGCGATTGTGCCCGACTATTGGGTCGGCGCCCGCCACGCCGAACAAAACGACCTGATCGCCACGAGCTTGGCGCTGTTGTTCCTGTCCAAAGGGCGATGGCCGGTTTTATTGGCCAAGGCGAAGTTCGGCCCGGACGAGGACTGGAACCAGCACCGGCACGACGCGGCCAACCTGACCCGTTACGTCGAATCCAAGTGGAAACAGGACATGACGTGGCAGGTGGTCGACCTGGACCTGGCCGGCGTCGACGACTTGATTCAATCGCCGGTGATTTACATGACGGGCCGGCGCAACCCGATGCCCTCCGACGAAGCCGGTCGCCGGCGCATGGCCGAGAAGCTGCGCGGCTTCCTGGACCGCGGCGGCTTCCTGCTGGCCGAGCCCACGTGCGACGGCCGTGAATTCGACCGGGGATTCCGCGAGTTGATGCGTCTGGTGTTTCCCGAGCCGGAGTATCAACTGCGATTGTTGGACGCGGCCCATCCGATCTGGCACGCGGAAGAGATGGTCAAACCCGATGGGCTTCGGCCGCTGTTGGGGATCGACTTTGGGTGCCGCACGAGCGTGGTCTATGCCCCGCCCGATCCGCCGGGACATCCCCGGGCCTCGCTGTCGTGTCTTTGGGAGTTGTCGCGTCCGCCGCGAGGGACGACCTATCCGAAGTCGGTCCAGGCCCAGATCGACGCGGCCCGCGCGCTGGGCATCAACATCTTGGCCTACGCCACGAACCGCGAACTGCGCTCGAAGGACGACATGCCGCACGTCCGGGTCCACGACGACCGCGATCCCCTCGCCCAACGCGGCCAGTTGGCCGTCGCCAGCATTCGTCATCCGGGCGGATGCAACGCCGCGCCCCGGGCCGTCGTCCGTCTGTTGGAAGAAGCCGAGGACAAACTCCACCTCCGCACCGCGGCCGAGGAACGGTTGATCAATCTGACGGACGACGAACTGTTTGACTACCACCTGGTCTTCATGCACGGCCGGACGGCCTTCCGGCTAACCGACGCCGAACGCAAGCGGCTGGCCCAGTACGTCGAACGGGGCGGCATGGTCCTGGCCGATTCGATCTGCGCGAGCAAACCATTCACCGACTCCTTCCGCCGCGAAATGGCCGCCATTTTTCCTGATCGCAAGCTCACGCGACTCGTCCAGGCCGATCCGCTGTTGACGCCGGCCTACGGGGGCTACGATCTGAAACTCGTCACCCGTAACGACCCCCAAGCGTCCGACGCCAAGGGCCCGCTCCGCGCGAACAAACAAAAGGTCGTGCCCACGCTGGAAGGCGTCAAGCTGGGCGACCGCTGGGGCGTGATCTTCTCGCCCTACGACATCAGTTGCGCCCTGGAAAAGCACAACTCGCTGGAATGCCAGGGCTACACCCAGGAAGACGCCGCGCGGATCGCGCTGAACGTGCTGCTCTACTCGTTGCAGCAGTAGCGCGTAGGGTGGGCACCGCCCACCAAAGCCCCGATCTCTTGTGGTGGGCGGTGCCCACCCTACAAAAATCTACGCCGCGCGGGCGCGGCGGCGAACGTGATTTCATCACGCAATTGGACGTACGTTACAGCTTCGGAAAAAGTCCCTCGGCCACCGCGCGGAGTTTCTTGCGATCGACCAGCCGGATCCGATTTGCGGCGGACTGAGCGATCAGGCCCGCGTCGGTCAGGCGGCGAAGCGTGCGCGAAAACGTCTCGCTCGTCAGATTCAGATGGCTGGCCACGTAGCGGCGCAACGTCGGCAGCGCGATTTGTCCTGCCTCATCGGCCGTGGCGTCCAACAAATAGCGCGCCAACCGGCCGCTCGCGTCGCGTAGCACGATGTCTTCCATCAGCCCGACCAGATGCCGGACCCAAAGCGTCAGACTCTTGAGCATTCCCAGGCAAAGGTCATGGTCCTCGGCCAGGGCCTTTTGGAGCCGATCCAGAGGCAAGAGAGCGCACACGGTCGAGGAAACCGCCTCCGCGTTGGCGGGACACTCGAAGCCGCCGATCGCCGCCACTTCGGCAAACGTCTGGCCCGGCCCGACCATGTGCAACACATGCTCCTTGCCGCCGCCCTTTTTGAACACCCGGACCAGACCTGAGCCGACCACAAAAACACCCGGACACTCGTCCCCCTGCCGAAAAATGGACCGACCCTTGTTAAAACGGCGAATCTGGGCAATTGCGGCAAGCCGCTTGAAACTGCCTTCCGAAAGGCCCGAAAACAACGGGCAGTCGCTCAGAATCGTGACGACATTTGTTTCCATCCAAGGTTTCCCACCCAAGAAATGCAAGAAAAAGTCCGAGAATTCCAGTGCCGCTTGATCTAGATCAAGGCCGGCTTGCCCGCGGATCTCTATTATAGAAGCATCACGGCCAGGAACCAGAACCGTAGTGACCCGGCGTCCATCCAATCAACCTGGGCGGTCCACCATTCC
>DATECS010000032.1:0-5524 GCA_035286785.1 Thermoguttaceae bacterium
CTCCGGCGCACGCTGCCGTAGCAAGGCCAAGCCAAGGTTGTACGTGGCCACCTTCTCGTTGAACGTGTGCTTGGCCGCCGCGCTCTTCGCCGCGCGGATGTGGCTGTTGGCGATGATCACCTGATAGTCCTTCGGCGCGTCGAGAATCCGCTCGACGCGGAAGGGCAGATAGGACACGTGGGCGATTTTGCCTCGCTGACCCAGGTAAATGGCCGCGTGATCGCCCGCCCCGCCGCGCGAGCCGACGAACCACTCGCCCTCGCCGCACAAGTCGATGAACTGCCGGCTGGCCAGCTCGAAATTGTTCAACGCAATGGCCGCCTGCAAGGTGGCCACGACGAGCGTCGAACTGCTGCTCAGTCCCGCGGCCATCGGCACGTTGCCCGCCACCGCCAGATTGAGCCCCCGGATCTGAACGTCCTGAAACTGATGCTGAAGCCGCAGCATGGCCGCCTTGATGTAGTTGCCCCAGTCGCCGGCCGTGCCGTACAACAGGTTGCGGACCCAATCGCTGTTGACAAAATTGACCCAGTCGCCCCACGCGAACCGCCCGATCAGTTCCGAGACGTTGAACTCGACCGGCTTGAACCGGCCGGGCTGCGTGCTCACCGCCACCACGTTGTTGTCATTGCGCAACGAGGCCACCGCGATCGTCTCGCGGTCGATGGCCAGAAAATTGGTCGATCCGCCGCGATGGTCCACGTGGCGGCCCATCAAGTTCACCCGCCCCGGCGCGCGAACAATGCACACCTTTTCGTCGAACCCAAAACGCTTGCCGAAACAGGTGAGCGCCGCCGTCAGATCCTTGGTCTTTGCCGCGTGCAGCGCGTCGTGACGGCCGTAAATCCGCGAAAGCCACCGGCCGAGGCTCGGCCGGCCGCCCTCGATCTTCGCGAGCCACTGGCGGACCGTGGCGAATTGGTTCGGTCGCAACCGCGGCCGGCCGCCGGGCGATTTTTTCTTCGCCTTTGACCGGGCCGCCTTCTTGCGCCGCACGTAGTCGGCGATCGCCAACAATTCATTGGGCGAGTTGAACCCCTGGACCCATTGAGCGTCGTCGGCCGGGACGGAGCGAATCTTGTACCGCGCCCCGCCCCGCTCGTCGCGGACCGACGCCAGGAGCCGAATCACGTCGGTGATGTAGTATTCGCCCTGCGCGTTGTCGTTGCGCAGCAGGCTCGTGCCCGTGTAAAACGCCTCGGCCCGAAACAGATAGAGGCTCGGGTTCAGCCCGGTACACATCCGTTCGATCTGCCGCGCCGGATAGCGGCGGCCATCGATTTCCAGAGAATAACGCGACTCGTCGAACCAGCGGACCAGCGCCGAGCCCTCGATGGTCTTGCCGGCCCGGGCCAGCTTCAACAACTCGGGCACGGCCACCGTTTGTTTCTCCGGCTTGGGGAAGTGCCGCGCGACCACGTCGAGAATTTCCTGGCCCGAGACGTGCCCCTGCCGCCCAGCGAGTTCGATCAACTCATCGACGACCGATTGTTTGGCCAGATCGGCCTGTTCGATAATGGCCAACGCTTGGCCGTCGCCGTCCAACAACACCCGGCCGCCGGGCGAGTCGCTTCCCTTGGGCCGCGGCAGGGTCAACAGGGCCATGTCGGGCTGCTGCTTGACGTAGCCCGCCACGAGCGTCTCGATCGCCACCGGCTCGATGTACTTGTCGCCCATCGACACCAGCACGTGGCCCGCATAGCCCATCGTCGCCAGCGCTTCGGCCGCCACACGCGCCGCGTGGCCCGTGCCGAGTTGCGGATGTTGATAAACGTACATCACGCCCGCGTGTTCGGCGTCGACCGCGCGGAGCACCTGCTCGGCCTTGTCGCCCAGCACGAGCAAGAATCGGCGGAAGCGATTTTTCTTGAAGGCGGCAATGGCCCGATTGATCGCCGGCACGCCGTCGATCTCGAAACAGACCTTGACCAGATCGTCGCGACCCATCCGCGAGCCCTTGCCCGCGGCGAGGATGACAACGACCGTGTTATCGACGATCGGCTTGTTTTCCGGCATGGAGGAACCTCCGCTCGGGTTGTTATGCTCTCATTTGCGCGAGCATGTTGGCGTCGAGCGACGCTCCTCCCATCATACTATGAAAACACCCAATAAAGAACCACCATCGTCACGGCCAGCACGACCGTCAATACCCGGAAATTGCCGATCCCGCGCCAGGCTTGGCCGCGCAACGGCTCCAAGATCGATTTCCAGACCAGGCTGTCTTGCTCGGGCGAAATCGGCTGCTCCGGCGTTAAGAGCGTCACCAGCAGAAGCAAAGGCGAGCTGACGCAGTAGAGAAATGCCGGAACCAGGATCCACGGAAGCCATGTGGGCCAGAGGAGTTTCGGATCCGTTGGGTTGTCGGACGCCAGCATCGTCAAGGCGCCGCCCGCCAGCGCAATCGCGGCGATCGCGCCAAGGAACGTTCCGATCGCGCTGAGCTGAATCGTTAGCCGGCGCGAGTACGAACAGAGCGCCAGCGAGATCGAGCAAACGACAAACAAATAAACCCCGGGCAAGAGAAACGGCACGCGGAAACCGAAAAACAGGGTCCACTCATCGAGCTTTCCGCAGAAGGAGAGCACAAAACACGCGATCCCCAGCAACGTGCCGAACCAGGCCGTGGTCAACGCGGCTCTTCCGGTGGCCTTCCGCCAGAACACGCCCCAGAGAAACAAAGCGGTGATCGGCGGCGCGATAAAACTGATCATCGTGTTGATGCCTTTGAAGATGCCGCCGAGATGTTCCAGATAGGGCGACCACGCAATGGCCGCGACCAGCGCGCAGAACGTGACGATCCGTCCGGTCAAGATGAGCGCCCGATCGGACGTTTGCGGACGCCACCGCTTCAAAAGATCGTAGCTGAACAACGTGGCGATCGAGTTCAACGCCCCCGACACGGCTCCCGTCAACGCCGCCAAGAGCGCCGCCGCCATCAATCCCTTCAGTCCCGTCGGTAGCAGCCCTTGAATCAGCCTGGCCAGGGTGGCTTCCGTGTTCGGGGTGGTGTTGTCGCTCATCATCGGCAACGTCGGCAGCTTGCCCTGGTGGATCAGGGCCAGACAAATCACCCCCGGCAAAACAAAGAGAAACACGGGCAAAATCTTGATAAACCCCGTAAAAAGCGGACCGACCCGGGCGTGGTTTTCGTCCTTGGCCCCCAGCACGCGCTGCACGATCGTCTGGTCCGAGCACCAATACCAGATTCCGATCACCGGATAGCCCAGCAGCACGGCATACCACGGCAGGTCCGACGGATCGCCGTGGCCGCGAAGAAGGGTCAGGTGTTTTTCGACGTTCTTGGGGATATCTTCAGGCTGGAGTGTGCCGGCCGCGGTCGTCGCCGGTTGGGACGCTTGCACCGCTAATTCGTCGACCGACGCTTGAAGTCCGTCCCAACCGCCGACCGCGTTGTAGCCGATGAGCGTAATGCAAATCGCGCCGATCAACAGCACGATCGTGTCGAACGATTCGGTCAGCACGACCGCCTTGAGGCCGCCGATGATCGTATACAACCCGGCGATGCCCCCGACGATGCAAAGCGTCAGCAGGCGATAATGTTCGGGATGGGCCACGAGGTTGTTGAGCACGAACCCCTCGAGAACCACCACGCCGGTGAACAACGTGAATCCGAGATGAATGAAAATGGCCGAAAGGATCGAGATGGCGGCCAGCCAATCGCGGCACGGACGGCAGTAGCGCTTCTCCAAAAAGTCGGGCAGCGTCGTCACTTTCGAGCGAAGGTAAAACGGCGCGAAGAACAACGAGAGGCAAATCAACGTGAACGCGGCCATCCATTCGAAGTTGCCGTAGGCCAGCCCGTCCTTGTAGCCCGCCTGCGCCAGCCCGACCAGATGGGTCGTCGAGATGTTGGTCGAGAACAACGCCAGTCCGATCACGGGCCACGTGAGCGACTTTTCGGCCAGGAAGTAGCTCGATCCTTCGGTCGACTTCCGCCGCAAGCCGGCCCAAAGACCAATGCCCACCACGCCGCACAGATAAAGCGCGACGACCAGCCAGTCGAACCACGACATGGCCGATTCCGTCTGGCCGACGATGCCCTCAGCCGCGGCAAACAGCGGGTAAAATCCCAACATGAAACAGGTCTCCCTTTCCAACAGGCCCAATTTCAGACACCGACACCGCTATAAATCAGAGGATTATCCAGTTTACCAAATAGGCCCCGAGCCGACAATCCATCGCGGACCGACGTTCCCGGCCCTCCCGCCAATCTTGCAACCGGCCGCTCGCCCGTGGTATAGTCCCTGTCGCCAAAAACCACACTAACCCGAAGCGCCAGCGAGGGCACCCATCTCGTAGGTCAGGCTGTGCCTGACAATCATGGCAATTCTGACAATCATGGCAATACGTGTCAGGCACAGCCTGACCTACGTCTCCGTGCCCTCCGTGTCTCCGTGGTGAAATATCCGCACAAACTTATCTTCCCAACCCCGCCATGCGCACCGACAACGTCCTCGACCTGATCGGAAACACGCCCTTGGTCCAGTTGGCCGGCGAGAACATCTTCGCCAAAGCCGAATTCCTTAACCCCGGCGGCAGCATCAAGGACCGGGTCGCCCTGGCCATGCTCGAAGGCGCCCGGCGCGACGGCCGCCTGCGGCCCGGCATGATTATCTGCGAACCGACCAGCGGCAACACGGGCATCGGCCTGGCGCTGATCGGCCGGCTCAAGGGTTTTCAGGTCCGCATCGTCATGCCACAGGGCATGAGCGAGGAACGCAAGAAGATCATCCGCGCGTTCGGCGCCGAGCTGATCCTCACGCCCGACGAGGAAAGCATCGGCGGAGCGGTCCGCGCCGTGCAGGCAATGGCCGCCGCCGACCCGCGGCTCTTCGTGCCCGACCAGTTCGGCAATCCCGACAACCCGCGATGCCACTACGAGCACACGGCCCAGGAGATCTGGCGACAAATGGCCGGCCAGGTCGATTGCTTCATCGCCGGCGTCGGCAGCGGCGGAACGTTGCAAGGCGTCGGAAAGTTCCTCAAGGAACATCGGCCCGAGGCCAAAGTGGTGGCCGTCGAGCCCAAAAACGTCTCGGCCTTGCTGGGCCATGAGCCGGGCCTGCACCGCATCCAGGGCATCGGCGACGGTTTCATTCCCGCCGTGCTCGACGTCTCGCTGGTCGATGAAGTAATCGAAGTGAGCGACGAGGACGCCATCGAAACCACCCGCCAAATCGGCCGCGATCTCGGCCTGCTCTGCGGCATCTCGTCGGGGGCCAACGTCTGGGCCGCCCGCCGCTGGGCCAAGTCCCACCCCGGCAACGTCGTCACGGTGCTCCCCGACCGCGCCGAACGCTACTTCAGCACCGCCCTATTGTAGGCCGGGTCGTGACCCGGCGATGAGTGTGTAGGCCGGGTCACGACCCGGCATTTGAAACATTAACCAATACTCGCCGGGTTGCAACCTTGTCTTTACCCACATTTTTTGGCTGCCAGAATCGCAAAAATCTGCGGAAAAATAGGGATTTCGGTATCGTGGTTGATTAGCACCCCGAGCACC
>DATECS010000033.1:0-7937 GCA_035286785.1 Thermoguttaceae bacterium
GGCCCCACGAACGCGGCGGACCAGATCAAGCGTGGAGACGAGCTTCGGGCACTGGCGGCGAACAAGAAGGAGCCTGTTGGCGTCAGCCGTGGCTTGGAACTTGAGGCGGCGGAGTGGTATTTGCGGGCATTGCAGACGAGCAAGGGACTACGGCGGCTGCTGGCTGAGAAGCGGTTGGGCGACATGGAGGAGGCGATTGTCGGAAAGCGGACCGTTCGGGCTGATGACGTGGAGACGTTGATGGGGACGTGGGAAATCGAAGCCACGAACGGCTATCATGGGTTTTGGACGTTCTTCGCGGATGGAACGGTGCTGAGTCTGGCCACACCCAACGCCGAAAAGGGGCTGGGTGGAGTGTGGTCGGTTGAACAAAAAGATATCAAAATTATCTGGGATAAAAAGGGATGGAATACGTTTCACCGTCCCTTAAGTGTCAGAGAGACACGTGGTGACAGTTGGCTCGGTGTGGGAATAATTACCGCGAAGAAACTTGCTGATCGTCAAGGGCGTTTCGGCAATGATGTACCGGATGCTGCTGAGGACATCAGAGCGTTGATCGGGACTTGGAAGGTAACTGCCGGGAAATGGCAAGCATTCTGGACGTTTTTTGAGGATGGAACGGTGCTGAGGAGCAGTACGCTTGATCCTTTAACGGGACCAAGAGGAGTATGGAACATCGGGCCAACGTACGTCAAAATTACTTGGAACGAAAAAGCGTGGGAAACATTTCCTCGCCCGTTGGACGTAAACGAGACACATGGCGACAGTTGGGCCGGGAAAGGATATGTCAGGGCAAAGAAGCTGAATAATCGCAATGGTCGTTTGAATGGCGTCGGAATCATCGGGGCACAGAAATTCGCCGATCAGGGACATTTAGCAAGCAGAACTTTGGATTCAGCCAAGGACGTCGGAGTCCTGATCGGAAAATGGGAAGTCCAAGTAAAGAGCGGTGACTATTCTAATTTCCGCATTTTCTGGACTTTCTTTGAGGACGGTACGATCATAAGAGCTCGTACGCAAGAGGCCCAAAGTGGTCCCCGAGGGGTATGGAATGTCGAGTCAAAATGCGTCAAAATCACCTGGGACAAGATAGCCTGGGAAACCTTTTATCGCCCACTGGATGTTAACGAGACGCATGGCGACAGTTGGAAAGGCATGGGAATTCTCAAGGCCAAGAAGGTCGACTGAGGGCGTCCGGACATTGCCGCGGAATCGAACCCGTGTGCCACCGCTTGCCGGAGAAGACGTTTTGGTTCGCGGCACGTCGCACTGCTTGCGAGTTTTTGGCGGGTTAACGCTTTCAGCAAGCAGTGCCGTGATGGAACTGCATGGTTCTTTGAGATTTTCGCAAGCAGTGGCACACTGATAAAGGCATTCGCCGGTGAATGGTGGGGCGACGACCGTCCCGGGCGGCGCGTTGCGGACTGCCAGGGCGTTTTCCGGGACGGTCGTCGCCCCACCCTACATGTCACCATTCAACCACCCCCGAATGGGGTTCTTGCGAGGTGGGGGGCGGGGCGGTAAGTTAATGGGTTTCCAGCTAGCCCCTTGGCCACCGTTTACGGGAAACTGCCCTTTCCGGTTCGGCCAAAGGGGACAGGCACCTTTTTCGGCCGTAGAGCATGTTCCGCATCAATGCCAACCGGGCCGAAAAATGAGCCAGTCCCCGGGTGTAAACCTCTTGGGACTTCCTGTCAACCACTTGAGAACCTTCATTCATATTGAGGAGAGGAACCGTGTCTGAAAGACGCTTCGTGACCATTGACGGCAATGAAGCGACCTCCGTGATCGCCCATTTGTGCAACGAAGTCATGGCCATTTATCCGATCACGCCTTCGTCCGGGATGGGCGAGCTGACGGACGCCTGGGCGGCGGCCGGTCGCAAGAATATGTTCGGCACCGTGCCCCACGTGGTCGAAATGCAGAGCGAGGCGGGCGCGGCGGGCGCGGTCCACGGCTCGCTTCAGGCGGGGGCGCTGACGTGTACGTTCACGGCGTCGCAGGGCCTGTTGCTGATGATTCCGAACATGTTCAAGATCGCCGGCGAGTTGACGCCGACCGTCTTTCACATTACGGCCCGCTCGGTGGCCACCCACGCCCTGTCGATTTTCGGCGACCACGGCGACGTGATGGCGTGCCGTAGCACGGGCTGGGGCATGCTGGCCGGCGGGTCGATCCAGGAAGTCCACGACATGGCGTTGATCGCCTACGCGTCGACTTACGCCAGCCGTGTGCCGTTCATCCACTTTTTCGACGGGTTCCGCAGCTCGCACGAAGTGAACAAGATCGAGCAGTTGAGCGAGGACGACGTTCGGGCGATGGTCGATCCGAAGTTGGTCTGGGAACACCGCCGCCGGGCGTTGAACCCGGACGCGCCGGTGCTGCGCGGCACGGCCCAAAATCCGGACGTGTTTTTCCAGGCCCGCGAGGCGTGCAATCCGTTTTACGACAAGACGGCGGGAATCGTCCAGGCGCAGATGGACAAGTTCGCCAAGTTGGTCGGGCGGCAGTATCACTTGTTCGACTACGTCGGGGCGCCGGACGCGGAGCGGGTCGTGGTGGTGATGGCCTCGGGGTGCGGCGTGGTCGAGGAAGCGGTCGAGCAGATGGTCGCTCAGGGCGAAAAGGTGGGCCTTGTCCAAGTTCGGCTGTACCGGCCGTTCGACGGGAAGGCGTTCGTCGGGGCGTTGCCCAAGTCGGTCAAGAAGATCGCCGTGTTGGACCGGACGAAGGAGCCCGGCGCAATCGGCGAGCCGCTCTATCAGGACGTGCTCACCGCGTTGATGGAGAACGACGTGCGGCCGATGCCGAGCGTGATTGGCGGGCGCTATGGTCTGTCGAGCAAGGAATTCACGCCGGCAATGGCGGTCGGCGTGTTTGCCGAGATGAAGAAGGATCAGCCGCGGAAGCACTTCACGGTGGGCATCCAGGACGACGTGACACGGCTCAGCGTTGACTACGATCCGTCGTATTCGACCGAGGCGGCCGACGTGGTTCGGGCCGTGTTCTTCGGGCTGGGAAGCGACGGGACGGTCGGGGCGAATCGCAACTCGGTGAAGATCGTGGGCGAGAACACGCCGCTTTATGCCCAGGGCTACTTCGTTTACGACTCGAAGAAGGCTGGGTCGGTGACGGTTTCGCACCTGCGGTTCAGCCCGCGGCCGATCAAGGGCTCGTATCTGGTGAGCAAGGCCAACTTCGTGGCGTGCCATCAGTCGGTGTTCGTCGAGAAGCTCGATATGCTCTCGCTGGCGGACGAAGGGGCCACGTTCCTCTTGAACAGCACCTTCGGGCCGGACGAGGTTTGGGACAGCCTGCCGGTCGAGACCCAAGAGCAGATCATCAAGAAGAAGCTGAAGTTCTACGTGATCGACGCCTATGAAGTGGCCCGGAAGGCCGAGATGGGCGTGCGGATCAACACGGTGATGCAGACGTGCTTCTTCAAGCTGGCCAACGTGCTGCCGGTCGATAAGGCGATCGGGCACATCAAGGAAGCGATTCAGAAGACCTACGGCAAGAAGGGCGGCGGGGCGGTTGTCGAGCGGAACAACGCGGCCGTGGACGGCGCGCTAGCGGCGCTGCACGAAGTGAAAGTGCCGGGCAAAGTGACGTCGAAGCTGCGTCTGCACGCGGGCACGACGGGCAATCCGCCGGCGTTCGTCAAGAACGTGCTTGGGACGATGATCGCCAACCGGGGCGACGAGCTGCCCGTGAGCGCGATGCCGGTGGATGGGACGTTCCCGACGGCCACCACGCAGTACGAGAAGCGAAGTATCGCGTTGGACATCCCGATTTGGGACCAGGACGTGTGCATTCAGTGCGGCATCTGCTCGCTGGTTTGTCCGCACGCCGCGATCCGCATGAAGGCTTTCGATCCGAAGTACGCCGAGGGCGGACCGGCCGAGTTCGTCTGCGTCGACTGGAAGGGCAAGGAATATCCGGGCATGAAGGCCCGGGTGCAGGTGGCGCCGGACGATTGCACGGGCTGTGGCGCGTGCGTGAACGCCTGCCCGGCGAAGAATCGCGAGGTGGCCAAGCGCAAGGCAATCAACATGGAGCCGAAGCTCGGCCACCTGGAGGTCGAGCGGAAGAACTACGATTACTTCCTGAGCATTCCCGACATGGATCGGGCCCAGGTGAAGGCGGACACGGTGAAGGGCTCGCAGTTGCTGCTGCCGCTGTTCGAGTACTCGGGCGCGTGCGCCGGTTGCGGCGAGACGCCCTACGTGAAGCTGATCACGCAGTTTTTCGGCGACCGGATGCTGGTGGCCAACGCGACGGGTTGTTCGTCGATTTACGGCGGCAATCTGCCGACGACGCCTTATTGCGTCAATGCCGAAGGACGGGGCCCCTCGTGGTCCAACTCGCTATTCGAAGACGCGGCCGAGTTCGGACTTGGGTTCCGGCTGGCGGTGGATCAGCAATTGGAGTACGCTCGCGGGCTGCTCACGAAGCTGTCGTCGAAGATCGGCGACACACTGGTTTCGGGCCTGTTGGCCAACGAGGGCCGCACGGACGAGGAAATCGCCGAGCAGCGCCGCATGGTGGCCGAGTTGAAGAAGAAGCTCGCGGGAGTGGACGACCCGGACGCGAAAAACCTGGCGGCTTCGGCCGATTATCTGATTCGGCGGAGCGTCTGGTCGTTCGGCGGCGACGGTTGGGCCTATGACATCGGCTACGGCGGATTGGACCACGTGTTCGCCTCGGGCCGGGACGTGAACATCTTGGTGCTGGACACCGAGGTTTACTCGAACACGGGCGGTCAGGCCTCGAAGGCGACGCCGCGCGGGGCGGTGGCCAAGTTCGCCGCCAGCGGCAAGCCCAGCCGCAAGAAGGATCTGGGCATGATGGCCGTGGCCTACGGCAGCGTGTTCGTCGGACAGATCGCGTTGGGCGCCAATCCGTTGCACGCGATCAAGACGATCCGCGCGGCCGAGGCCTATCGCGGGACGTCGGTGTTGATCGCTTACGCCCATTGCATCGGGCAGGGCATCAACATGACATCGGCGTTGAACTTGCAGAAGGACGCGGTGGCGTGCGGCTACTGGCCGCTGTATCACTACGACCCGACGGACGCCGCGCAGCCGTTCCACTTGGACTGCAAGGATCCGAAGGGGAGCTATACGGAATTCGCCGATCAACAGGCACGATTCGCCATGTTGAAAAGATCGAAGCCGGAGGAAGCCCAGCGGCTTGCCCGGCTGGCCCAGGAAGACATTAACTGGCGTTGGGAGTTCTATTCGCAACTGGCCGGGATGAAATACGGCGCCGACGCGATCGACGGCGGCACGAACGGCAACGGACAAACGACCAACGACAAGGAGAAGGAGGAGGTGAACTGATGAGCGCGAATCTGAACACGAAGTACCTTGGGCTTTCGCTCAAGAACCCGTTGGTGATTTCGGCCTGCCCGTTGACGCAGAAACTGGCGTGCCTCAAGCAGATGGAGGATGCCGGAGCGGCGGCGGCCGTGCTGCCGTCGTTGTTCGAGGAGCAGATCGAGCACGATGCGATCGAGATCACGAAGGCGCACGAGTTCGGCACCGACAGCTTTGCCGAGGCGCTGACTTATTTTCCCGAGCCGGACGACTATCGGGCCGGGCCGGAGTCGTATCTTGAGTTCATCGGCAAGGCCAAGAAGGCCGTTTCGATGCCGATCATCGCGAGCCTCAACGGCACGTCCGAGGGCGGCTGGGTTCGCTACGCGAAGCTGATGCAGGACGCGGGGGCCGATGCGCTGGAGTTGAATATTTACTTCATCGCGGCCAATTTGGACATGACCTCCGAACAGGTCGAGCGGCGGTATCTTGATTTGGTGAAGGCGGTCAAAAAATCGGTCTCCATCCCGTTGGCCGTGAAGGTCGGGCCGTACTTCAGTTCGATGGGCAACATGGCCAAGCGGCTGGTCGGGGCGGGGGCCGACGGACTGGTGCTGTTCAACCGGTTCTTGCAGCCGGACATCGATCTGGACGATCTGGAGACGGAGCCGCACCTGGAATTGAGCACTCGGTTTGAATTGCTCAAGCCGCTGCGCTGGATCGCCATTCTTCACGGCCGAGTGGCCGCGTCGCTGGCGCTGACCGGCGGGCTGCACGAGTCGAGCGATTTGGCCAAGGCCCTGCTGGCGGGCGCGGACGTCGGGATGATCGCCTCGGTGCTCTACACGCAGGGCATCTCGCACGTCTCCGAGATTCTCGGCGGCTTGCAGGAATGGATGGAAGAGAAGGAATACGACTCGGTCGAGCAGCTCCGCGGGAGCATGAGCCAGGAGAATTGTCCCGACCCGGCGGCCTTCGAACGAGGGAACTACATGAAGGCGTTGGTTTCGTTCACGGGGGAGCCGATTTAGTTGATCGGGTCATGGACGTGGCTGAAAACCGAAGGCCTATCGGAATCGTCCGGTGGGCCTTTCTCCTTTTCCGAGTCGCCTCAATGAGGGTTTGTCGCGTATCGGCAAATCGGAGAAAAGGCCGAGCGGGGTTTAGCGAAAAACACGGACTTACAAGCGTCCGTCGGATGGGTTCGTCCGTGGTGGTGGTGGTGGGAACTATGTGAAACTGGAATTGACAGCCGGACTGGGTAAACCTTACCCTATGGCGTTTCCCTTTGAGAAGAAGACACCTCTGCGCAGACGCACACGATTGGAGGGAGTAGATGAGATCCGGCATCCTGGGAATTGATTATTATCTGCCGGAGCAAATCGAGACAAACGCGGATCTGGCTCGGGAGAATCCCTCCTGGCTCATGGACCGATTTGAGGCAAAATGCGGAATCTCGGCAAGATGCGTCGCGGCAAAGGATGAGACGGCCAGCGATTTCGGATTCCAGGCGGCGCGAAAGTTGCTCGACCGACGGCTCGTCGAGCCCGAGGAAATCGACTTCTTGCTCTATTGCACGCAAAGCCCGGACTATTTTTTGCCCACGTCGGCCTGTATTCTCCAGCACCGGCTGGGACTCAAAAACGAGATGGGGGCGTTGGATTTCAACTTGGGTTGCTCGGGCTACGTTTACGGCCTCTATTTGGCAAAGCAGTTCATCGAGACGGGCGCCGCGAGAAACGTGTTGTTGATCACGGCCGACACGTATACGAAGTACATTCATCCTCGGGACCGATCGGTTCGGCCCATATTCGGCGACGGCGCGGCGGCGACGCTCGTTGGACGGACCGAGGAACGGGGTGTGATCGGGCCGTTCGTGCTCGGGACCGACGGCGCGGGCGCTGAAAAACTGATTGTGCCCAGCGGGGCCATGCGGTTGCCGCGATCGGCCGAGACGGCGCGGGAAGCGATGGACATCACCGGTTGCGTGCGTTCGAAAGACCATTTGTTCATGGATGGTCTGGCCCTGATGAACTTCGCCATGGATCGGGTGCCGAAAGCCGTCGACACTTTGCTGGAGAAGACGGGCCTGACGTTTGAAGAAATCGACTGGTTCATTTTTCACCAGGCGAATCGATTCATGATGAAACACCTGGCCAACGCGAGCAAGATTCCGTGGGAACGAATGGTTTACGCGATGGAGGACATCGGAAACACGGTGTCGGCTTCGATTCCGATTGCCATGGCGAGGTACGACGAGCAGCACAAATTCCTTCCCTCTCAAAAACTCGTCTTGGTGGGATTCGGCGTGGGCTACTCCTGGGGCGCGTGCGTCGTCCAGTGGTAAACAAGGCAGGAAGCGTTGGGTCGCCACGAAACGGATCGGAGGGAAAAAGGGGGACAGGCACCGTGGCCGCGACGTTTCTTCCACTTCCACGCCTACTTGCGCCTCGGAGCCTGTCCCCCTTTTTCCACCGAACCCGCGCAGTAGTATTAGCGGGCGAGGGGGGCGGGGCGGGCGGCTGTTTTTCCGACGGCTTCGCGGTATTTCCGAAGGAGCGTCTGATCGTTCGGCACACGGCGGCTGCACCACAACAGATGCGTCCTCGCTTCCTCGGC
>DATECS010000034.1:0-7465 GCA_035286785.1 Thermoguttaceae bacterium
CACGCCGTCCGCGCGGGTCGCGTCGCCCACCACGAGTTTCCCGCCGCTGGCCGTCAATCCGGTGCCCAAGGGGCAATTGCCCCACAGGGCCGCGTTGACTACCCCATGGCCGGTGAGCGCCGCATGGTTGCCGTTCAATCGCAGAAGGCCGGTCGTCGCGAGCGTTCCACCGTCCATCACAATGCGTCCCTCGTCCGCGACGTCGACGTTGTCTCCGCCCGTGACGCGGAGAGACCCGCCCTGGCCGACGGTGAGCGTTCCGCGCACGACGTGCAACCTGGCCGTGGTGGCGACTCCGCCATCGGCAACCGTGACCGTTGCGCTGCCGCCGGATTGGCCGATCCACAGATCGCCGGCGAGGGACCACGTCGAGTTGGCGCCGTTGACCGTCATCGTGCCGGCGCCACCCGGCTGGTCGCCCAGGTAGCAGTAACTGGTGCTGAGCATCCCGCCGTTGGTGACCGCGACCGTTCCGCTGCCGGAATAGCCCACGTATAGATACGCGTTCGTCCACGTCGAGCCGGGGCCGTCGACCGTGAGTTCTCCGCGCGAGCCGGCCTGATTGCCCATCTTGGTTGTTCCGTTGACGGTGACATCCGCGCCGGAGAGGATCAAAGCCTGCCCCGTGGCCGCCTCGCCGAGAATAACGTCGGTCGCGACATCAACGAGCCCGTCGTTCTCAACTCGCAATGTCCCCGAACTCGAGTCATGCCCCCCAAGGATCACGTACCCCACTTCAATCGTCGAGCCGGAACCGTTCACGGTGATCCGGCCTTGCGACGTCTCGTACCTGCCGCCCTCCAACGAGCCGGCAATCACGACGCGACCGCCGCCGAAGACAACCATCTCCGAGGACGAGTTGCCATGCTCGCCGACCGCGATGTTGGTGCCCACGGTGACGAGTCCGCCGTCGGCGATCGCAAGTGTTCCATTGCCGAAGGAGCCAACATAAATCCCGTACGTGTTCTCCCACTTCGAACCGGCGCCGGTCACCGTCACTTCGCCCGTCGCTGCATTACTGTGGCCGAGGATGCCATAGGAGGAGTCAAGATGGCTGCCCTCGTTGATCCGTAGGCTGCCGTAGCCGTTCTGACCGACTTCTCCGGTGGTGGAAGAATCCCACGGCGTTACCTCCGGATCCGGCACGACGTCGCCCTCGGACACGATCGCCGCCCGGGCGGCATCCAAGGAAACCACGGAACAAGCGACGGGAAGAAGAAGTACGAGACAGATCCACCGCGAGCGCGACATGTTCTTGATCCTCTGTTGCGAAGCTAGACAAGCGCGAACCGGGCGGCCATGCGGCGAACCGTCCCCTTGGCCAACCCTGAGATGAAAGGGCTCATTCTACGGCCCGCAATACGGGAATGTCAAGTTTTTATTGGACCACGAAGAGACACGGTTCTCTCGTAGACAGAGTCGCGGCCCAGCCCACCATCACCTCGCCACGCTCACGCGCCACCGGGCGTGGAACAGCCGGATCATGGCCCAGATCATCAGGCCGTCGAGCGCCACGTAGAACACAAGAAACTTCACGCACGTCCACGCGCCCCACGTGTTGGCCAGCAGCTTCCCCTCGGCGTCGCTCAACGGCAGGCTCAACGCCGCGGCGAACGGGCTCGTGAACGCGAAATGGGCCGTCCACTCGATCGCCGCCGTGCCCGGCATGTAAATCTCGGCGAACCACTTGGCCGCCACCGGCACGGTGAACAGCACCATCGCCACCAGATAGGCCGTCATCATGCTCGTCGACGTCTTGCGAAACAGCACCGAGCAAAACATGGCCAGTGTCGTCGTGGTAAGACTCACCACGGCGATAATCGCCAGATAGCCCAGCACCGTCGGCGTGTGCTTCAAATAGGTCCACGGCGGCAGAATCCACGACAGCACGATGGGCCACACCAGAAAACTCGTCAGCACGCACGAAATCCGCAGGCTCGAATAGAGCTTCGCCGACAGAATTTTCCACGGCGACAGTGTCGTGGTCAACAGCAGTTCGAGCGTCTGACGTTCGCGCTCGCTGGTGATCGCCCCGGCCGAAAACACCGGCCCAACCATCAGGTTGAACAGCACCACATAGCACGTGTACAACGCCGCGAGATCCGTCTTGATGTAAAGGCACCCGGCCATGACGAACAGGGCCAAAAACATGCTCACCTGGATCACCAGCCGCAGCATCAGCGAGCCCTGGCTGAACAATTCGCTCCGCATTTCCTTGTCGTAGACCGGATTGACGCCGTCGTCCAACAACTCGGTCCGCTTGGGCGGCGCGAACAACCGGTCGGGAAACTGATTGCTGCGAATGATCATTCCCACCGCCTCGCGCTGCTCGCGCTCCAGATCGACCACGTCCGAGCCCTGGCTGCCGACGTCGGGCGGGTGCATCAGCCGCCGCGCCGTCGCGCCCATCAAACCGGCGCAAATCCCCGCGCACCCCAGTGGCACGAATCCGCAAAAAACGATCAACCGAAACACGGGCGCGGCGGCGAACGCGGCATAGAACAGCACGCCCAGCAGCGCCAGCGGCAGGATCGCCATGTAGGAGACCAACAGCGCGGCGATGGTGCGCGAAAAATAACTGCTGGCCGTCAGACTGATCATGCCGAACAGCACGATCGACGCGCCCATCGCCACGTACGTAGCCAGCACTTCCCACGGCGACACGCCGCCCAGCGGCAGACACAGCATCACGATCGGCAGCGACGCGAACACCAACACGGCCAGATGGCCCAACGACGCGATCAGCTTGCCCAGCACGACCGCCGTGGGCCGCATCGGACTGGCCAGCAGCATCTCGTAGGTCTTGCGTTCCTTCTCGCCCGTGATGGCTCCCGCCGCGAAACTCGGCGCCATCATGGCCATGAGGACGTACTGACCCAGGAAGAACAGATTGACCAGCCGCGTGCCCGGCGCCCCGGTTTGCTGGCCCAGGATCGCGCGTCCGCCCTCGGTCAGGTCAAGCCGCGTGTCGCTCGGCCACGCGGCGAACACCACCACGCCCAACAACGCCACGTACGCGAACAACAAGAAAAACCCCCGGTGCATCCGAAGATTCACCAACAATTCGCGCTGCAAAACGGGATTTTCGCGGAGATACATGGTCGATCAATCTGGTTTTTGAAACCGCGGAGAAACGCTAAAATAGCTATTCACCATCGTGTGGAGCGTTTTGTTCACGTGATTCTCCCTCGGGCAATTCAAGCGGCTTGACTTGCTTGGGCAGCTTCTTTTGTTCCGTGGTTAAGCGTCGTTCGACCTTCTTGATGTCTTCAGCCGCCGGGAGCCGCTCGGGCACGATGCCTCTTTTTTTTAGAAGGCCGCGAACACCTTTGTTATTTCGAACGTGTTCGGCCGTGATGCTCGGTTCGGTCCGTAGATCGTCGCGTTTGATGTTGAAATTGGTGATCTCGTTCGCAAAATCCTTTGCCTTGATCGCGATCGTCGGCAAAAAGTCGGCCAGCGCTCGCCCCGACGGGACTTCCAGTTTTCGTTTCATTTGCTCGGTGGTGTAACCCCCGAAGAGCGCCTGATCGCCTCGGCTGCGAATTCGACCGAAGCTCCTTTCGTCCTTGAGACGTTCATAGATGATCCCCGAGAGCTCCTTCTCGGAACCCTTCAGCTTGCCTCTCGCGCTCAACCGCTCCACCTCGGTCAGCCGTTGCTCGATGAGTTCCTGCTTACGGGTCTGAACGGCGAAGTAGGTCTGCGCGAAAGCAATGGGATCTTTCGATGGATCGCCATTTTGGGCAATCAAGTAGCAAGCGTAACGAGTAAGCATGTAGTCGGGCACTACTCGCTGTCCGCCCCTCCCAAGGGGGATCATTTTGCTGATTTCGGCAAAATGATCGTTTGGGTCGTAACCTGATTGTTCACAAGCGGTTATAGCTTTGCGAACCACCTGCTCGAAATTGCGCCACGTTTGATAGTCCAGGATCTTTTGCAAATCGCGCGCAAGCCAAAACTCGACCCCGGTTTCTTCTTCGACTCGCGCCAATTGCTCGAAACCCTCGTGCAGTTTGGCGATGAGTTCCTTTTTCATTCAGACGCCCTTTCGTGAAAACCTGATCATGGTAAACAAACACTAAATGGTGTTGTCATGATCCGCGTTCATCTGTGGTTCCCTACGCCACGGCCCCCTTGGTCACGAGCATAAAGACGTCTTCCAGCGTCGGTTCCTTCTCGGCGAAGCTCCTCATCCGCAACCCCCGCGCGACCAGTTGTTCCAAGAGCACGGCCGTCTGCCGGTCGTCGGTCGCCAATTCCACGGTGATTCGGTTGCTGTCCACTTGGACCTCCCGCGCCTCGGGCAGGGCACGAAGCATCGACACGGCCGTCTCGACGCCGTCCAACATCGTAATGACGATCACCCGGTTACGGCGGATCTGGCGATAGACCTGATCGATCGGCCCGTGCATCAAGAGCTTGCCCCGTTCGAGGATGCCAATCGACGTGCAGCAATCGGCCAGCTCCGTGAGGATGTGGCTCGAAATGAGGATCGTCTTGCCCATCGTGCGAAGCTCTTTCAAGAGGGCCTTCACTTCGAGCCGCGCCCGCGGATCAAGCCCGCTGGCCGGCTCGTCGAGAATGAGCACGGGCGGATCGTGGACCAGCGTCTTGGCTAGGCAGAGCCGCTGCTTCATGCCGCGCGACAGGCCGCTGACGTAGGCGTCGCGCTTGCCGGTCAGGTCGAGCAAGTCGAGCACGTCGCCGATCACCTGCTTGCGCCGCGCGCGGGGAATCTGATAAGCGACGGCGAAAAAATCCAAAAACTCCCAAACCTTCATCCCGTCGTACACGCCGAACGTATCGGGCATGTAGCCGATGCTCCGCCGCACGTCCAACGGTTGCCGCGTGACGCTGAATCCGTTGACCACCCCCTCGCCGCGCGTGGCCTTGATCAACGTGGTGAGGAAGCGGATCGACGTGCTCTTGCCCGCGCCGTTGGGCCCGATGAACCCAAACATCTCGCCCGGGCCGATCTTCAAGTTCAAATCATCGACGGCCAGCAGTTCACCGTAGCGTTTGGAGAAATGAATAAGCTCGATCATGGTTCCACCGGCTTCTGATTTTTTACCGCGAAGACGCAAAGGACGCAAAGCACGTAGGTCAGGCTGTGCCTGACAAGAATAACCATAATGTCATTGTCTTTCGTTGTCAGGCACAGCCTGACCTACCGACTACCCTCACGGCCCCTCCAGCGTCCTCGGCCCATCTGTTGCTTGACTTGTTCCTTGGCATTCACATCCGCCTCGGGCGGGCCCGGCGCGGCGTACTTCAGGTGCGCCACGACCAGCGTCACCTGGCGCGACTGCGGCGCGGCGGGCTTGATTTTCAAGTCCCCGATCGGCGCGTCGGTCCAGCCCACCAATCGTGCTTCGCCCGGCGCGAGATCGTCCACCTGCTCGGCCAGATCGGTCAACTCGCGGACGTTCGCCTCGCCCTTGACGGCCTTTGCCTTCGTCGCGACGGCCCTATTGCGATCGCCCGGCCACCAAGGCCCCTTGTCCGCCTCGGCCCGGACGAACGTCGCGCCGGCGCTGGACAGCCGATCCAACTCGCCGACCCAGGCCGTTTCGATCCGGCCCGCCGCGTCGCGACGAATCACGCCGACGCCATGCAATGGCAGCCCCGTCCGGTTGATAATCTCCCAGCCGCCGCTCGAATTGCGGAGCACGTCGATCGGCCCGTCGAGCCCGACCATCTCCTCCGCGTGGACGAAATCGACCAGATTCGACGGAATCGAAAAACCGCGGAGCCACGAATCGCTGCCGTGCCAATACTCCAACGTGCCCAAGCCCTGGCCGGGCAACATGCGGAATTCCTTGGGATTGTCCACCGTCGGAAACGGCTGAACGAGCCCGCCCATTCCGTCTTGGCCGAATTCATACTGCGTGGTCAACGACGTGTACAGTGCCGTGTACTTCGCCAGGTGAGCGCGCGAGTAGCCGCTTTGCAGCTCGAGTACGCCGAGGTTCGTCTCGCTTCGCGCGAATCCGACGTCCAGCCGCGCCAGATGGACCACGGCCAGCGTGCAGCCCACCGCGATCAACGGCGCGGCGGCCCAGGCCCACTCGACCCGGCCCATCGCGGCGAACACGAACCAATTCAACGGCACGAGCACGCCCAGATAGGCGGCGATCACCCAAATCACGAACCACCGCCCGGGCACCTCGACGCACGCGGCCGATTGCAGCGAGCGCCGCGCCGCGTTGGCCGCGGGCGAAAAATTCCGCCAGGCCGCCAAGCCCGTGCCGTTGGCCTCCCGCTCGTCTAGTAAAGACGATCCGCCTTGACCCGCCAAAAGGGCGCCCATGCCCGACGGATTGGCCGTGGCTTCCTCGATCTCGCTGCTGAACGTGTAGACGCTTCGAGGAACGTCCGCGTCCCGCGCGAAGTAACGCAGATTGCACGTCAGCGCCGCGTCGTCGCGCCGATGGGTCGTCGCGTCGGCCCAAGCGACGACCGGGTCATCGCCGTATTCATTCGGTTCGAACTTCCGCGCCGGCCGGCGGAGCAGACAGGCGTTGAACCACCCGTCGAACCCGGGCCAGTCGATCAGCGGCCGGTCGTTCAATCGCACGGCCGAAACGACCACTCGCCCGCGGCCCACCCGCCGCTCGGCCAGCAGCCGGCCGTTGTCCGGCACGAATTGCGAGTCGGTCGCCAGCCGCAACTTCACACCCGACCACTCGCCCACCGGCGCAAGCGCCCGTTGTCCTTTCAACGTGAACCTCGCGTTGAGATCCTCAAAATCCCCCGGCGCCAGCGCCCACGCCCCGTCGGCCTTCGCCGGCAAATAGGCGTCCAAAAAACTACCGCGAAGCGTTTCAAGCGTGTCGGGCCCGCTGACGATCAACTGCCCGCCCCAGTGGAGCCAATCGACCAGCGCCCGCTGCTGCTCGGGCGTAAGCGACTTCGGATCGACGTCGTCCCAGAGCACGTAGGCGATGCCCGTCCAAAAAAGCGCCCCGTCGGGCACCGGCGTCTGACGATCGGCCCGCACTAGCGCGACCGAGTAATGATAATCGCCCTTGCCCATGTCCGCCTCGCCGCCGGGCGGCCGGATCGAGTCAATCGCGTTGAGAAATCCATAACGGTCGGGCGACCGCGCCAGCACGACGAAGTGATATTGATAGGCGGCCATCCGCGTCAGCGGGAACGGCAGCTCGAACCGTTGAAGACCTCGCCGCTGGGCGAGCGTCATCTTGCCCGAGGCGATCTCCACGCCCGGCGGAACATAGAACGAGCCGTGCAGTCCCTTCATGCGTCCCTTCGACAGGGCCACGTCGCGACGGTCGGTCAATCGATAGGGTAGCGCGTCGAGCCCCACCGGCCGCGTCCCCTTGTCCTGATAGACGCCGATCTCCATCTCGCCGACGAAGTCGTCCTTGTTGGCCTTCGCCTCGATGACCGCGCTGGTCCAATGACCCGGCTTGTAGCGGCAGCCGATCTGCTTGTGGCCCCC
>DATECS010000035.1:0-11638 GCA_035286785.1 Thermoguttaceae bacterium
CGGAGCATTCCCACGGACCGTTGCAGGCGACACCGCCAGCATACGGGTTCTGTCCCCATGACCCCAGGTCAATGAAAATCGGGTTTTGTTGGGCCAAATTGTTTTTCGCGGCGTCTATATTGAAGGAAGCCCAGAGACACCCCCCATGACCGAAATCGGGCCGGAGCAAGTCGAAAGCCTGTTGTCGCGGCACGGCGACACATCGCTGCTGTACGCACGTCAGGCGAAGCAATAGCGACTCTCCGGTCGGGTAGCGTTCTCATTTGAAGCAGGTGAAGAAGCCGCCTGCCCTATTTGTGGTGCAGTGCGGCTTCTTCATTATGCGTCATCGTCGTCGCCCATTTGGTGGCGATATTCGCACAAATAGTCGAAATAAGCTCCGTGGTGTTCTCGCTCAAGCGGTGGACACGCCAGCCTCGCCTGGTAAAATCCTCGGAATATCTCTTGCCCTGTCCGAGGGAGCTTTTCCATGCGTGGCACTATGCGTCGCGTCGGTCTCGGCCTTCTGGTCGCGGTTGCGAGTTTCGTGGCGGTCCAATATGTTTCGGCAGATGTTGTCGATGCGAAATGGGAACACGCCGGCAACGGCAACTGGAATCTTGATTCGAACTGGAGCGGTGGTAAGGTGCCCAATAATGGCGAGGACAACTATAACGTTCTCATCAACAGTCACGATCCGGTGGCAATCGTCTCGCTCGACACCAATGCGACCATCAATAATCTGGCGATCGGGCCCGGCAACGCCTTAGTCTTGAACAACAGCCAAAGATTATCACTCGTCGGCGTCAACGCCACCATTAATAACCAGGGCATCATTAACGTCAACTCGACGGGAAGCGACACGTATTTGTATCTCGACGCTTCCGTCGGAACGACGCTCACCGGCGGCGGCACGGTTTCCATGTCACATGGTAGCAAAGCTTGCCTTTTTGATCCCTCGATAGCCACGCCGAGCCACTTGATTAATGAAAACAACACCATTCAAGGGATCGGCCAATTGGGCGGCAACACCCTGGCTCTGGTGAATCGTGGCGTCGTACATGCCAACTTGCCCGGAGAACTCGCCATCAATCCGCCGGCCGGAGTTGACGTGGACGGCACGGGTTCCGGCATGCTCAACGATATCCAGGGTATTTTACGCGCAAGTAACGGGGCCACGCTCTCTCTTCAGGACGGCGTTTTCAAAAACCGGGGCATCGTCGAGGCATTGAATGGATCTATCGTTTCTTACTCACTGAGTGCAACCCTACAAAATAATGTGTATGGCATCCTTACCGAGGGAACTTGGCGAGCCGTCTGGACCCACGGCGAGATTGATTCGCACTTGACGCTTCGCGGCGACAACATCACGCGGATCGCCGCGAACACCACCGTTGAGCTCAGCGGAACCAAGTCGTATTTGAATGTGGCAACCACGCCGCTTGAAAACACCCTAACCACCAACGATGGCACGCTCCGTCTGCTCGGCGGCCGTGGCTACACCACGGCGAACGCCTTTACGAACGGCTCCACCGGCATTTTGGAGTTCGAGGGCGGCGCCGCCACGTTCAGCGGCGGATTAACGAACCACGGCGCCCTGCGACTTAGCACTAACACTTTCCTGGATGTTGGAACCCTGTCGCTCGACGGCACGCTTGACGTGCGATTGGCCGACGGGACTACGCCGACGTCGGGCGCAACGTTTGACTTGTTCAACGCGACATCGCTCGTGGGCACGTTCGACACGTTAATCTTGCCGGAACTCGACGGCGGCCTCCAATGGGACACCGACGATCTGTACCTCTCCGGTAATATCTCGGTGGTGAGTAGCGTCTCCGCTCCTCTGGGGCCTCCGGGCGACGCGAATGGTGACCACTACGTTGACGAGGAAGACGCACAAATTCTAGCCGCCCACTGGGGTCAAGCAGGGGATTGGACCACGGGCGATTTTAACGGCGACGATCTTGTCAACGCGGCCGATGCCTCGATTCTGGCGGCCAACTGGGGTTATCATCCCCTCCTGGAAAACAGATCCACCGTGCCCGAACCGTCGGGTTTGGTCCTCTTGCTGGGTTTTATCCTGACAATGGGCGGGCGGAAGCGACGCTAGGTGATCATTTATTGGTGGGCAGTGTCCACCCTACGTGGTCTCATCGGGAAACCGGTCTATCCCCGGACTGCGGGTCTAGGTAAAATCCGCAGATGGTTGGTGGCGTTCTTTTCGCGCGCAAGAGCGTCTGCCGGCGTTGCGTCCTATTTTCTTAAGTCGCCTGAAAACAATATGTTACGCTACTGGACCGCCGGAGAGTCGCACGGCCGGGGAATCGTCGCGATGGTCGACGGATTGCCCGCTGGGCTGGAAATCGACACCGGGCTGATCGACGCCGAACTGGCCCGACGCCAGGGGGGATATGGTCGCGGAGGGCGCCAGCGAATCGAAACTGATCGGGTCGAGTTGCTCAGCGGCATCTGGCGGGGGCGAAGTCTCGGCAGTCCGGTGGCCATGCTGGTGGCCAACCGTGACTACAAAATCGAGCGGATGGACGACCTCGAAGCTCCGCGGCCCGGCCACGGCGATTTGGCCGGGGCGATCAAGTATCTCGGACCTATCCGCGCGATTCTCGAACGGGCCAGCGCTCGCGAAACGGCCGGCCGAGTGGCTGCCGGGGCACTTGCAAGGCAGTTGCTCGCGCCGCTGGGCATTCGGGCGTTGGGCTACGTCGTCGCCATCGGGCCTCATTCGCTTGAGCCCGTCGCCGGCACGTTCGACGAGCATCGTGCCTTGCGCGACGAGAGCGAGATCTATTCGCTCAATCCCAAGCAGGACGGGCCCGTCAAATCGCTCATCGACAAGTGTCAGAAACAGGGCGACACGCTTGGCGGCGTGGTTGAAGTTCGGGTCGAAGGAGTTCCTTTCGGACTGGGCACCCATGCCCAATGGGACCAGAAGCTCGATGGGCGGATCGCCCAAGCGGTGATGGCGGTCCAGGCGATCAAGGGCGTCGAAATTGGCCTCGGGTTCGAGGCGGCCCGGCAACCCGGTTCCGAGGTACACGACCCAATCCACTACGACGCAGGCCAAGTCAAAACGAACACGCTG
The DNA here is from genome assembly GCA_035286785.1 of Thermoguttaceae bacterium. Classification (GTDB taxonomy): domain Bacteria; phylum Planctomycetota; class Planctomycetia; order Pirellulales; family Thermoguttaceae; genus UBA11386. The sequence goes on from DATECS010000035.1 coordinate 3,080, forward strand.
GGATTCACGCGGCCAACGAACCACGCGGGCGGACTGGAGGCCGGCATGACGAACGGCCAGCCGATTGTCGTCCGTGCCGCGAAGAAACCGATCTCCACGCTGGCCCATCCGCTCGACTCGGTCAACTTGAAGACCAAGGAACTTCAAAAAGCCTCCTACGAGCGGAGCGACGTGTGCGCCGTGCCGGCGGCAAGTGTCATTATTGAAAACGTCGTGGCTTTCGAAGTGGCCCGGGCCGTGGTCGAGAAATTCGGCGGTGACAGTCTCGATGAAATTGTGGCTCGATGGAAACTTTTTCAGGAGATGGCGGGGAAACGATAGGAGGTTGTCCAGAGATTGGGTTCGTGAGTTCGCCCTCACCCTGGCCCTCTCCCAAAGGGAGAGGGAACGATTTGAATAAAAGTTAAGCGAGTGGACAAGGATGTTCCCATTGCACGACCGGGTTCGACGCCGGGTTTGCGTCGCCGGGTTCCTTATTCTGTGCGTGTTGCCGACCATCGCGGTGCTGGCTTGGGCCGCGGTCTGGTCGCTGCCGGCCCATGTTCGCGCCGAGGCGAGGCGGATCGGACGCCAGTTGGGGATGGACGTCTCCGTAGGCCGCGTCGAGCACTTGCGGCCCGGCGCCGTGCGACTGGCCGACGTCAGGGTTCGCGAATTCGAGCAGCCCGAGGCCTTGTTGCATTGCGAAACGCTGGATGCCGAATGGATCACGGTGGCCGACCGGTCGGACGTTCCGCGGCGGGTGTTGATGCTGCGGGCCGGCCGGATCGAAGTCGACGCGAATCGGACGGTGGCGATGGGCAAACTGGCGCGGCGTCTGCTCGAAATGCGGGCGGGGAACTTTGACTTCGACGTGCGGTGCCTGGCCGAACGCATCGACGTGCGATCCAGCGGCCCGACGGAACAACTGGCCGAGGTTTGCGGCGTCGTCCAAACGATCGAAAGCGGCACGGAAACGTGGATGAAGTTCAAACTGGCCGGCCACCCGATGACGCGACCGGCCCTATTATTGCTCAAACGCAATCGGCACGTGGAACCGCCCGTGGATTGGTTCGCACTGAACACCGCCGGCGAGGAATTGCCTTGTGAATTGCTCGGCCGAGGAATTCCCGCGATGCGATCGCTTGGTCCGAACGCTCGATTCCGCGGTGGTTTGTCGGCCGAATGGACCACCGACGGCTGGCACGGCGAAATCGGATCGGCCGACGGTGAATCGCCCACCGAGTTTATCGACGTCGAACTCAATCGGCTCGTAACGGATCGCTTCCCTCACGTGCTCAGCGGCAAAGCGCGAGTGCGGATTGAATCGGCCGTGTTCCGCGGCGACTGTCTGGAAAGGATTCGGGGAGGGGTTGTCGCCGGGCCCGGCACAATCGGCTCCTCGCTTTTGACGTCGGTGGTCCAGCATCTCGGCCTGGAACCGGGGCCTGAGCCCGCGGCACGGCGCGAGCTGGTGGATTACGATCGACTGGCGTTTCAATTCGCTTTGGACGAGAGCGGGCTCGTGCTCGACGGATCCTGCCATGACGATTCCAAAACCGTGATGGTGGCGGGGCAGAAGTGGCTCCTTCGGTCGGCCGGCCGGACTTGTCCGGCGGTGTCCTTGGCTTGGGCGATGGCGCCGAAGGACTCGATACCCGTGCCCGCCACGCGGCAAAGCGCGGCCCTCTTACGTCATCTCCCCCTGCCCATGGAGGATCCCGCCGGCGCGATGCATGGAAACCATCGGGTCGCGACGCAACCCGAGAACTCGCGGGCGGTTGAACCGTAGCGACGCCGCTGAAAGGCTATCCGAAAACAGGGACTGGCTCCCGGATGTTGTGGATTAAATATCCCATAACCGCTAGATAATAGGGTGTCTATCCCCGTTTTCGGATAGCCTCTGAGTCGTGCCCTCTTTTCCGGTCGCATTGCGGATCGAATCTCCGTCGTTCCCCTCCCTCCGGCGCTAAGAAACCCCCTCTCGGAAGCGGTGAGACAATGGACTATTTTCGGATTATAATAGTCATGTTTCGCGAAAAGGGCCCTCTACTTTGAGAATCGAGAGAACCAATGAGCGAGGAACCCGTCCAGGACGTCAAAGCACTGATTCCCGAGGTCGGCTACCACGCCAAGCCGACCCAGACGCTTCCAACGATTCTGGCGGCCCACGGACTTCACTACGAGCGGTTGACCGACATTCCGCCCAAAATCGCCCGAGAGATTCAGCGGCGGGCCGTCTTTACTGACTTTCGGTCGATTGAACTGACGGGCGACGTGATTCGCAATTCATTGACTCGCCCGATACTGAAAGATCTTCTTGTTACGCGGATCGGTTATTGCAGCCGGGCGGCGGGACATTTCATTCCGCGGCCGGAAGGCAGTCTGGATCACGTTCTGCACTTTTGCGTGGAAGGCCGCGGATGGTGTGAGATCGGCGACCGGCGATGGACCATTCCGCCCGAGACTCGGCGATGGACCATTCCGCCCGAGACGGTGCTTCTGATTCCGGCGGGCGTTCCCCATTGTTACGGCGCGGCGAACGACGATCCTTGGTCGATCTACTGGATCCACTTTACCGGCGCGGCGGCGGCCGACTACTGCACGCTGTTGGGAGCGACTTCAGCGGCTCCTCTGTTTTGCCTGCCCGCCACGGAGGAGCTTCGTTCGGTCTTTGAATCGATTTATCTCCTGATGAACAGCGTACACTCGTACGGCCAGTTGGCGGCGGCAACCGGCGCGCTGGCGCACTTCTTGAGCATGGCCAACCTCGAGCGTTATTCGGTCAACGCCCGATCGTATTCGGCGGAGAAGAACCTTGAAAAGACGGAAACGTTCATGCGGGAAAACATGGCGGGCCGCTATTCGCTCCAACATTTGGCGCAGATCGCCCACATGTCACCCCACCACTACTGCTCGTTGTTCAAAGAACGCTTCGGATTCTCGCCAATCGAGTATTTCAATCACATCAAGATCCGCAAGGCGAGAGAATTGCTTTCGGGCACGGCGCTGCAGGTCCGGCAAATCGCCCGATCGGTCGGTTTCGACGATCCTTATTACTTTTCGCGGCTGTTTCGGAAAGTCGTCGGCGTGTCGCCCGCCGAATACCGCAAAACTCGGGCCAACCGGCGAACTCGGACACCCATCACCGCGCGGTCCAAGAAGAACCGGCCGTAGGTCCGTTGCCCTGGTGGGGCGAATGCGGAAAATGGGCCGATTGGCGAGGAACGCCGGCTTGATTGGCAACCGTCATTAATGAAGCAATCTTATTGGGGGGGTATGGGGGCCTATGGTCTCGGCTGGATTGGGTTTAAGGCAATACACCAGTCTTGCCGCTTGGGACTTCCTACAACTACAATAGACACCAATGCGATGTCCTAGAAAGAGGCTTCCCGTCGCTGAGCGGTTCCATCGTTTTTTTCTGGAGAGGAAATTCACATGCTAGCGTTCAGCCGCTCGGCCGGCCGGTGTGTGATTTTGGGCGACCGCGGAGCGAAATCGGAAGCGTCACGAGACCATTTCATGACAAGAATCCACGGCCTAAGACTGGCCTTGTTGATTTGCTTGATCTTTATGGCGAGGACGACTTGGGCGGCGGACGCCAATCCGATTTCCTCCGACTCGTGGTCGATGATTATCTTGCCCGACACTCAGATGTACAGCAGGTATTATCCGTCTATCTACAACGCGCAAACCCAATGGATCGCCGATCACAAAACGTCGCACAACATTCAGGTCGTTTTGCACGAAGGAGACATCACGGACCGCAACAACGTCACGGAGTTCAACGTTGCAAAAACCGCGATGAACACGCTGGACTCGGCCTGCATTCCCTATTCGATGGCGACGGGAAATCATGAATACGGCACGTCCGGATCGTCAAATTCTCGTAATACCTTGTTCAATGATCCGGCGTATTTCGGACCGGGCTCGTCTTACGCCAACCAGAGCAACATCACCTTTTACGAAACCGACCGGACCGACAACAGCTACATGACCTTTAGCGCCGGAGGCAAGGATTGGCTGGTTTTCTCCACTGAGTTCGGCCCTCGCAATGACGTCGTCTCCTGGATGGACTCCGTCGCTGCGGCCCATCCGGGCTACAACTTTATCCTCAACACCCACGCCTATCTCTACTACGATGACACGCGGCTCAATTGGTCCGCCCACGGTTCGTCGCAGTATTGGAATCCTCACGGCTATGGCATAGCCGGTCAGCCGGGCGGGGTGAACGACGGCCAGGAACTCTGGGACAAGCTGGTCAAGAAGTATGACACCTGGAGATTCGTTTTCAGCGGTCACGTGCTCAATGACGGGGCTGGGCGGCTCGCAAGCGAAGGGGACAACGGGAATTACGTTCACCAGATCCTGGCCAACTACCAGTCCCGCCTTAGCGGCGGCGAGGGATACCTACGGATTCTGGAGTTCATGAACGACGGCCTCACGGTCAAGGTGTCGAGCTACTCGCCTTATTTGGGCACTTATTTGAACACCTGGGAGCAGTCATTTACCGTGCGGCTCGGACAGGGGCCTCGGGCAATTCACGGTGCCTCCGCCACAAACATCGACGTTCCCGTGACAACTACCGACGCGGGCAGCGTTTGGACCGTCGCGCAAAGCGGACCAAGCACCGTCGCGGTCACGAGTCCCCCAAACATGGGCGACATCCTTTTGTCGTTCGGCGGGGTCGCGGCGACGCGTCCTCAAGGAGTCCTGCTGGCCACGGTGCGGCAGAATCTCCGCGAAAACCGATATTATGGAAACGTCGAAGTGTCGCATATGAATTATTTCGGTGGGGCCGACGATCCCAACTCGCTCCAATTATGCACCGGCACGGTGAATCTTCCCTACGAGTTTAACGTCAACGTGGCCGCTGGGTTCTTTCCTTTTGGCGACGGATGGGTTGGCGGGCACGTCGACGCGAGCGGCGATTTGCTGGAACATAACGGCGTCAACATCGCTAACATTTCCCACACGGGCATCGGCCGGTATCGGGTCGCCATCGACGGGGTCGACTCCCGAGACGACGGCATGCTCTTCGCCGTAAGCGCGTCCAACGGATACAACTACATCTCCACGGCCGCCAGAGCGTCGGGGACGGGATGGGACGTGGCCATCCGTGACGTTCAGGCAACCGACCCCAGCGTTACGAAGGACGGGAAGTGGAGTTTCATCTACGTCGATTACGACATCATCGACCTGACCGGCGGAAGGATCGCCGCCGATGGAACCATGATCGACGGCGCAGGCCAGTATTCCGTTTCCCACGAGGGGGCGGGCGTCTACCGGATTGCGATTTCCGGTTATACGCCAACCGATGGCGCGCTGTTTCTGACCGTCGATTCCCCGGAAACGGTCAACGGTACTGTTATCCCGGCGGACAACGTCATCAGCTACGAAGCGGACAACAATAGTTTCCTCGTGAACACTCGTGACCGCAACGGTTCGCTGGCGGTTCTGGAGGACACCGGCTTCGCGTTTCTATTCCTGCCCTTTGACAACCATCTCTTGCCGACGGAACTCAACGTGCGGATTCCGCCGGCTCCACCCCCGCCCGTCATTTTGCCTGGCATGCCCGGCGACACGAACTTCGACAACTATGTTGACCAGATAGATGCCGCCGCCTTGGCAAGTCACTGGGGCAATACCAACGCGACCTGGGAGATGGGCGATTTCAATCTGGATGGAGTGATCGGACCGAAAGACGCCTCGATTCTCGCCGCCAATTGGCATCCGGCCCCCCCAAACGAAACCCAGCCCGTGCCCGAGCCATCGACGCTGTATATGTTGGTTCTGGCGGCGGTTTGCGTTCTTGAGTCGCGGCGACGAACTTCATCTAGACGTTAGAACGGAACTGGTTCCGCGGCTTTATGTATGTGGCATTATTGTTTGACAAAGAAATAATGAGGCGACAACCCAGCCTACGCACCTGACCTGCATAGGCATGGATTGACGGGGCACAAGAGGCCGATGGATGAGTGGGGGAGATCTATCGGGTTTGCGTGGCCAGATAGATGCCGACTCCCATCTGAGCGATCTGGTCGTTCTGCTCTTCAAGCCAATCGACGTGGGCGTCTTCGTCCCGGAGGATCTCCTCCAATAACGTCTTGGTGGCGGCGTCCCCCACTTCATCAGCCAGGTGGATCGCTTCGTTGTAGTTCGCGACGGCCTGGTTTTCCGAAGCGAGGTCCGCCTTAAACTGCTCGGGAACGTCCTGGCCGACACGGATCGCGTTCAGCTTGCTGACCGTCGGCTTGGCTTCGAGGAAAAGGATTCTCCCAATCAGTTTCTCGGCGTGCTTCATCTCTTGGATCGCGCGTTTTTCGACGCTTTCGTGGAGCCGGCCGTATCCCCAGTTGGCGCACATCTCCGAATGGACCATATACTGGTTGATCGCCGTGAGTTCGTCGGCCAACAGATCGTCCAGCTTCTTGATCAATTTTTCGTTGCCTTTCATGGAAGACTCCTGGCATCTTTGCTTGATGTGATGGGGACATTCGACGGGGGGCATCCTACTGTGGAGGACCGTTTCCTGTCAAGCGGTGCGGAGGCGACGGCTTGAAGGAAAAGGCGGGCGGTGTTCCATGAGCCTTGAGTGCGCCCCCTTGACAACGACCGGGCTATATGTATACTCTTGTATTACTGTAGAATACATATCCAAGATCGGTACGCACGGCAGGCGAAGATCGGATTTCGGGGAGGTAATTTTCGCCAAATAGAGTGTGTCGTCGTGGAACGCGGCAACGATCAAGAGCGCGGGCTGATTCTTGAGTTTGGCGCGGTCGTGGACAGTGGAGGGAGACGGTGTTCCTTGCAGCAACAGCAGCGGTCCATTCTTCCGTGATTCCCTTGACATGCGACGCCGCATGTTGCAGCAACCGTCTCTTCGAAAACGGCAACACCTGCACCCCCTCCCCGCGGGGGATAGCAAGCCCTTGGGGGGTCTACCTTGCGTGTGTTTCGGCAGGCGCGGGAAAAGCAACTCCGTTTTCTTGATTTATTGGCCGGTGGTTTCTCCTCATTGATCGTGATCGCTTGATTGGCAAGGTCGAAATCTCGGCCGCGTGAGTCCGGTGGCGTGATCGGTTCGGGCTGGGCGAAGGACTGAGGCCGTCGCTCGCCCGAAGGAATCCCAGACCTCGTCTTTGAACGGAGGTCGTGATCTCTTTCTTGAAAGGAGTTTTCCCATGAAGGGAAGTCGTCCGGCTCAGGGGCTTTGTTTGGCGGGCATGTTTTTTGTCTTATTGGGCAGCGCGTTGATTTTCGCGAGTAGCGCTCGGGCCGAGGATTTCGACTGGCGCGACGTCGCCGGGCAAAACTGGAACAGCTCGGTAAAAGAGCAGTTTTGGGGGACGTGCTGGGCGCATGGGCCCGTCGCCACGCTCGAGGCCAAGTACAAGCTCACGCGCAACGATCCGGTCTTCGAGTTCGATCTTTCCGAAGAACAACTGGTCGTCGAGACCGATCCGATGGACTTCGGCACCACGGGGGGCGGCAGTTGGAGCACCGCAGCCCAGCCCTACAACTACTTCCGCGACCACGGCCTGGTGACCGAGGCGGAACTGCCCGGCATCGGCGACGAAGTCAATGGAACGCATCCTTCCACCGTGGGCCTCTGGCCGTTGGCCGCCGGCTGGGAGAGCCGCGTGGTCAAAAGCGTTTCCTGCGCCACGTTTTCGGACACGTTGGACGCTTGGAAAACGACGTTGAAAATGTACGGCCCGCGCGCCGTGGGAATTATGGACAGCGCCCACATCGTGACGCTCGTCGGATTTAGCGATGATGCGAGCCTGCCTGGCGGCGGCTATTGGATTTATAAGAACAGTTGGGGCACCGACTTCGACGACAACGGCTACGGCACCCTTCCCTATGACGATCCGGGCCTCATGCATAACGATCTTGTCGCGATGACGGGGCCCGCGTACTACACCGGCGCGTTGGCTTCGGCCACGTGGAACGGCGGGGCGGGAACCTGGACCGAAAGCGGAACCAACTGGAACTCGGGCGCGTACGCCTGGGAGAATGCCGAGACCGCGGCCACGTTCGGCGGCACGGGCGGGGCGGTCACGATCAGCGGGCAAGCCATCGCGCACAGCGTCACCATCAACGCCGGCTCGACCGGCTACACGTTCAGCGGCGGCGGACTGACGGTCACGGCCGGAGGAATCACGGCAAACGAAAGCGCCACGATCAACGGCCCGGTCACGGTCGGCGCGCCCCAGACCTGGACGGTGGCCAGCGGCAAGACCTTGACCGTCAACGGCGATCTGCACACCGTGATCAGCGACTTGACGATCAGCGGCGACGCCACCGTGGTGGTTTCCGGCTCGATCGACGGCGGAGGGGTGATCAACACGGTCGGCGGCGCGGCGCCCGGCAATATCACCCTGACGAACAACGCTTACCTCGTGCTCGACGGCGCCGGCGACTACCTGTCGAACATCAACGCGGCCGCCGGCAGCCACGGCGTCGCGTTCGATCAGAACGCCGGCGAGGTCGGCCACTGTTACGGCGTCCTCAGCGGAAGCGGCTATATTGACAAGCTCGACTATGCGGGCACCGTGGTCTTCCACGCCACGA
>DATECS010000036.1:0-3917 GCA_035286785.1 Thermoguttaceae bacterium
AATCCATTTTCAGGCCGCTCCGAGGGGTTCTTCCTCTGGACGCCCCCCACTCTTGCGGACCAAGCCGGTTTGTGTTGAAATAGTCTGTTTCGGGGGAAAATCCGTGGGAAGCCCCCCTTTCCCCCACCTCGTTCCTTCCGCCCCTTCCTCGCATTGCTTTACCACCAGGAGTTTATTCCATGATCATCGGCGTTCCCAAAGAAGTCAAAAAAGATGAATACCGTGTCGCCCTTCTGCCCGTCGGCGTCGAGGAACTCGTTCGCCGGGGCCACAAGGTGTTGGTCGAAGCGGGCGCGGGCCTCGGCTCCGGTTTGAGCGACGAAGCCTACGCCCAGCAAGGCGCCGAAATGATCCACGGACCCCAGGACATCTTCAAGCGGGCCGACATGATCATCAAGGTCAAGGAGCCCCAACCGGCCGAGTGCCAGATGCTCCGCCCGGGCCAGGTCGTGTTCACCTACTTCCATTTCGCGGCCGACCGCAAGCTGACCGAGGCGGTGTTGGCCTCCGGTTGCACGGCCGTGGCCTACGAGACGCTGGTCGACGAGCAGGGCCGCCTGCCCCTGCTCACCCCCATGAGCGAAGTGGCCGGCCGAATGAGCATCCAGGAAGGCGCCAAGTATCTCGAACGGCCGCAACAGGGCCGCGGAATCCTGCTGGGCGGCGTGCCCGGCGTCGAACCGGCCAACGTCATGATCCTCGGCGGCGGCGTGGTCGGCGCCAACGCGGCCAAAATCGCCGCCGGCATGGGCGCCAACGTCCTGATTCTCGACGTCAACATGGATCGGCTCCGCTACCTCGACGACGTCATGCCGCCGAACGTCACCGTCCTGTTCAGCGACCGCCACACCATCCGCAACCAACTCGGCCGGACCGACCTGTTGATCGGCGCCGTGCTCATCCCCGGCGCCCGCGCGCCGTATCTGGTCGAGGAAGAAGACCTCAAGCTGATGCGGCCCGGCAGCGTGATCGTCGACGTGGCGGTGGACCAAGGCGGATGTATCGCCACGACCAAGCCTACCACGCACAGCGATCCGACGTACATGGTGCATGACGTCTTGCACTATTGCGTGGCCAACATGCCCGGCGCGGTCGGCCGAACCAGCACGTTCGCCCTGTGCAACGTGACGCTGCCCTGGGCCCTGAAAATCGTCGACCACGGCATCGTCAAGGCCGGGCAAACCTTCGCCCCGATCGCCGCGGCCGTCAACATGCACCAAGGCAAGGTGACCAATCGGCCCGTGGCCGAGACATTCGGCATGACCTACGCCGGACGCTTCGCGGCCTGAGTGTGAGCAATACCACATACTAACCCGAAATACTAACCCGAAGCGCAAGCGAGGGTCGCAAACAAGTGTGTAGGGTGGGCATCGCCCACCAATAATCAGCAATTTCAATTCATGGTGGGCGATGCCCACCCTACGCGTGTTCCTGACAACCAGGAGACGGACCGTGCCTAGCGACAAATCGCCCCGAGTCGGCATCGTGATGGGCAGTGACAGCGACTGGCCGAAGATCGAGGCGGCCGCAGCCGCGCTCGACGAATTCGCCGTGCCCCACGAGGTCCGCGTGATGAGCGCCCATCGCACGCCCGACGTTGTCCAACAATACGCGGCCGCGGTGGCCGGTCGCGGGCTGAAGGTGATCATCGCGGCGGCCGGCGGCGCGGCCCATCTGGCCGGGGTCGTGGCCGCCCACACGACCCTGCCGGTTATCGGCCTGCCCGTGCCGACCTCGCTGGCCGGCGGGCTCGACTCGCTGCTGTCCATCGTCCAGATGCCCGGCGACGTGCCGGTGGCCACCGTGGGCGTCGGCCCGGGCGGACCGCGCAACGCGGGCCTCCTGGCCGTCCAGATCCTGGCCACGTCCGACGCCGCCCTGGCCCAGCGACTGGCCGAGTTCAAAAAGAGTCTGGCCGAGAAAGTGGCCGCCAAGGACAAGGCCCTCCAGGCAAAACTGGCCGACGAAAAATAAGCGAACGGCGAGTTTTTCGAGCCGCGTGGCAAATCCGAGCCGCGCTCTGTGAGGGAGCGGTGGTGGCTTGTGACGTTCGCCACCGCTCCCTCACGGTCGCGGCTCGGTTTTTCCCTCCCGGCACACCGCCCGAGGGGAGGGGTGAAAAATTTAGCCTCCTTCCCGTTGTGGACCGGTTGAAAGACGCCTATACTGAGAGGTTCTCCGTGAGACGCCAAATCGGCCGGCTCGCCCCGGCCCCCCTCAGGGCGAGCCGGCCTGCGGCGCCGCGGAAATTTTTATCGAAGGAGATCAACCGTCATGACTATGGATAAAAGCCTCCGGGTTCGGGCCGGGATGGTCCAAAATCGCAGCGTGCTGACCCGCGTCGAACGCATCGAGCGGCTCAAGTCGGCCGACCGCTGGGCCGAGGGCGACAGCCCCTTGGGCCTCCAGAAGGTCCGCGTCTATAAGCTCTCGATGAAGAAGAAGAAAAAGAAGAAGAAGGAAGACGAGGAAGAGGGAGCCGCCGCTCCCGCCGCCGCTGGCGCAAAACCGGCCGCCAAGGGCGGCAAGTCGGGCGGCAAGTCGGCAAAGTAAATTTCGATGTACGCCCATCTGGAATACGGCCGCACGGGACTCGCCATCGACCTGCCCGACGCGAACGTCGTCAAATGTCTGGGCTATCAACCCGTCGCGCCGCTGGCCGACGCCGACTCGGCCGTCCGCCGCGTACTGGCCGAGCCGACGGGCACGCTCCCCTTGGCCCAATTGGCTCGCGGCCGGTCGAGCGTCTGCATCGCCGTCTGCGACGTCACGCGGCCGGTGCCCAATGAAGCCCTGCTGACCCCCGTGCTCGAAACGCTCGAAGCGGCCGGCATTGCCCGCGAGCGAATCCTGATCCTCGTGGCCACCGGCCTTCATCGTCCCAGCACGCCGGACGAACGGGTCGAAATGCTCGGCCCCCGAATCGTCGCCGACTACCGCGTCGAGGACCACCACGGCCACCGTCGCGAGGAGCACGTCTCGCTGGGCACGTCGCCGCGCGGCGTGCCGATTTGGATCGACCGCCGCTACGTCGAGGCCGATCTGAAAATCGCCGTCGGTCTGATAGAGCCCCATTTCATGGCCGGCTTCTCGGGCGGACGCAAACTGATCTGCCCGGGCCTCGCGGCGGCCGAGACGATCCGCGCGTGGCACGGCCCAGCCCTGCTCGAACACCCGCTGGCCAAATGCGGCTCGCTGGCCAGCAACCCGGTCCACGAAGAGAACACCTGGATCGCCCGCCGCGCCGGGTGCGACTTCATCGTCAACACCGTGATCGACGACCGGCGGCAAATTCTAACGGTGGTGGCGGGCCACATGGAACGGGCGTTCGAGCGGGGCGTCGAGTTCGTCCGCGGCGTCGTCACCGACACCGTGCCCGCGCCGGTCGACGTCGTCGTGACCAGCGCGGCCGGCTATCCGTTGGACGCAACCTACTACCAGTCGATCAAGGGCATGGTCGCCGCGATGGAGATCGTCCGGCCGGGCGGAACGATCGTGCTGGCCGCGCGGATCAGCGAAGGAATCGGCAGCCCGGAGTTTCAGGGCCTTTTCGACGAGTATTCCTCGCTCGATGCGTTCATGACGAGGATCGCCGATCCGAGCTATTTCATCCCCGACCAGTGGCAACTCGAAGAACTGGCCAAAGTGCGCCGCAAGTCGCGAGTGAAGCTCGTCACCGAGGGCCTGCCGCCGGAGGTTGTCGGCCGCCTGTTCGTCGAGCCCGCGGTGAGCGTCGAATCGGCCGTCGAACAATGCCTGGCCGAATACGGTCCGGCCGCCACCATCGCGGTCATCCCCAAGGGCCCGTACGTGCTGGCCGAGGTTGACTAGCAGATTGCTTTTCACCAAGAAAACCGAGCCGCGACCGTGAGGGAGCGGTTGAAGATTTCTCAACTCACAACCGCTCCCTCACGGTC
>DATECS010000037.1:0-7507 GCA_035286785.1 Thermoguttaceae bacterium
GCATCCGCCGGGTCGCGACCCGGCCTACAAATCATCTGCGTTCATCCGCGGTTCCAAAAAGAACATACGGTGAACTGGCCATGACCGACGTGATTGAGACTCGGAATCTGACCAAGTATTACGGCCCTCGCTGCGTGGTCAACGCGGTCGATCTGCACGTTCCGCAGGGCTGCGTGTACGGCCTTTTGGGACGCAACGGGGCCGGCAAGTCAACGTTGATCAAAATGCTCTTGGGCCTGGTTCGGCCCAACTACGGCGAGACGCGGCTGTTCGGCGAAGACACCGACCGATTGCGGCCGGAGGATCGGGCGCGGATCGCCTATCTGGCCGAGGGCCATCCGCTCTATCGCTGGATGAAAATCCGCGACGTGGTCCGTCTGACCCAGTCGTTCTACGCCGATTTCAACAAGGAGTTGCTCGCGCGAATTCTCGACCATTTCGAGCTTTCGCCCAACGCCCGGATTCGTCGGCTCTCGAACGGCCAGCGGGCCCAGGTGTCGCTGGCCCTGGCCGTGGCCCAGGAGCCGGAACTGTTGATTCTTGACGATCCGACGTTGGGGTTGGACACGGTCGTGCGTCGCGATTTTCTCGAATCGTTGATCCAGATCATCCAGCGCAAGGGCCGGACCATCCTGTTCAGCTCGCACATCCTGGGCGACGTCGAACGGGTGGCCGATCGGATCGGCGTGCTCGAAGAGGGCGTCTTGCGGGTCGATTGTCCCACGGACCATTTCAAACAGTCGGTCAAGCGGATCGTGCTCGAATTCGCGGGCACGCCGCCCGAGTTCCCGGGCTGCCCGGGCCTGGTCAGCCGCCATCAGGCGGCCAACCGGCTCGAGCTGGTCGTGGTCGGCTACGACGGTCCGCAGCGGCAGGCGATCGAGTCGCTCGGCCCGCGCGCGGTCGAAGTGCTCGATCTGAACCTTGAGGATGCGTTCATCGAATACACCCGCGGCCGTCGTCGGTGGCTGCCGATTTTTGCGGAGGAATAAAGATGTAGGCCGGGTCGTGACCCGGCGCGTCCACGCAACTTTCCGTTGCCGGGTCACGACCCGGCCTACATGTGCTGTAACGATCAAAACACCAAAGGGGACAGGCACCGTCGCCGTGGCGCGTGTTGGCAGGACGATGTTTAACGAGGCGACGGAGCCAGTCCCCTTTGACAACGCAGGGAGAAGAATCGAATGTTGAAGCAATTGGCGATCAAGGAACTGCGCGAGACGGCCTGGATTGGTCTGGCCGCGCTGGCGCTTTACCTTTATTTTTTCATGACCGTCACCGGCGTGGGCCGGGGCGACGCGGAGGCGTGGCGGAGTTTCGCCTTCGTCGCAAATAGCGGCCAATCCATGAGCATGGGCGGACTTATTGGTTTGGCTCTGGCGATCGGCCTGGGACTCCGCCAGACGGTCGGCGAGAGTACGCGGGGCACGTTCCAGTTCCTCTTGCATCGCCCAGCCAGTCGCCGCCGGGTGATCGGCACAAAACTGTTGGTTGGTATGGCGTTTTATCTTTGCCTGGCCGTCGTCCCGTCGCTGCTGATCGTCTGGTGGGCCACGACGCCGGGCAACCTGCCGGCGCCGTTCGAATGGTCGATGCTCGGCGGCGACTGGAGGGCGTGGCTGGCGACGACCGTTTTGTATCTGGCAGCCTTTCTCAGCGGCCTACGCCCGGCTCGATGGCGAGGAACCCGATTGTTGCCGGCGGCGGCCGGAGTCGTTGCGGTGGCGATTTTTTGTTTCGCGCCGCTGCCCTATTGGTGGGCAACCGGCCTGTCGGCGATCGTGGCGATTGACGTTCTGCTGGTCGGCAACATTTTCTACGTGGCTCAAACACGCGATTTCTCCTGACGGGTAGGACGATGACGATGAGCAATCGAATTCGAATTTGGCAGCCGTGGCTCCTGGCGATTGTATTGGCTCTGGGATTCACCGTCACGTGGGTCTTTGTGCTTGCCCTCAGTTCAGAGTTCTTCGACCACGGGTGGGGAGAATCCAAGAATGCCGTGCTGCTTCCCGACGAAACCTTGGCCATTCACACGTATCGCCGCTATGGGCCCGACACGTACGAAACGCTCGACGGCAAGCCCCTCAAACCGCCCAAAGTTTCGCCCACGGGCGTTTGCACGACGTGGTGGGAGGATCCGCCGTGGAACCCCGCGACGTGGGGCGAACGAATCGCCGTGTTCTCCGACTACGACAACAACTACCATTGGCCCGTCGCGTATTGGTATCTTGTCTACGATGGCCGGCTCGACGGCATCGCCTATTTCGTTGGCTATGACGCGAAAAACCGGCAGTGTCTCGGCTACCTCGGGCGGAACGGATTTCAGCGGCAAGCACCGTCCCCGGAGGAACGCTTTCCGATCGACGGCACGCGGAGACTGAACGGCGTGTTCGCCGGATCGAGTGGCTCCAACTACGAGGTCGCTTATCATTTTTCGTCCTACTCGAACTCTCCGAATTTCAGAACCTCCGCACCCGGCTACGTGGTTTATCTGCTCTCGGGCAACCGGCTGTTGCGGGTCAATCTGCGTGATAAGTCCATTCGCGTACTGCGAGAATCGGAAGGAATGAAGACAATCCAAGGCGTTGGCAATCCGAGGGCGAACTTGGCGAAGAAGTCGCCTCAGCGTCGGGCCTACGGCCCGTCGATGCTGGCCTTGTGGACAACCACGGACATGGTCTTTCTCGACGACGAGGGCCGGGAACTTCGCCGCTGGACGATTCCCGAGTCGCTCCGAAACAAGAGCATCACGTTCTACCCAATGAGCGAGACCAGGGCGGTTGCCCAATGGCAGCAGCGATTTTCTCGGCGGCCGATTGAACGATACCACTTCGTCTGGTTCAACGACCAGGGCGAGGTTCAGAAGAAAACATCGGTCGACTTACTCCAAGAGCATCAGTGGCGGAACTCGCCGTGGTTCGCCGCCGCGGCCATGCCCGTGCCGGCGGTGTACACGGCGGGAGCGTTGATTGGCACGGCGGTAGTATACCTAAGATCGGGCGAGGCGGCCGACTGGCCCGGCGCGTTGAACGCCGCGTGGGAAGACACGTGGCCGGCGATCGTGTCGGTCGCGCTGGTGGGCTTGGCGGCGGCCGTGGTTTGTTATCGGCGGCAGCGGCGATATCGCCAGCCGTGGACCTGGGTTTGGGTGATCACGGTTTTTCTGTTCGGCGTGCCGGGGTTGATCGGCTATCTGTTCCACCGCCGGTGGCCGGCCGTCGAGGCGTGCCCGAGTTGCGCCGCGCCGGCCCCGCGTGACCGCGAGGCGTGCTGTGCGTGCGGCCGGGATTTTCCGCACCCGGCGCGGAAGGGGACGGAAGTGTTTGCGTAAAGATCGCTGCTTGCCGCCCTCGGCTTGCTGCCCGCAATGTTTCTCTTCCGCAGGCTTCCGCCGGCGGCTATCAAAACCGCCTACCGACTACCGACTACTGTCCACCGGCCGCAGGCCCTCGTCGAGCCGTTCGCGCCACGGTTGGCGCCGGCGATAGCTCTGGAGTTCTTTTTTGAGCGATTCCCGGACGCTCGCGTCCGTTTCTTTGTCGTTCTTCGCGGCTTCGGCGGCTTTGGTCGACCACTTGACGGCCGCGTCGAAATCGCCCGACTCGGCGTAGGCGGCGGCCAGCGTGCTGAGGATGTGGGCTTCGTGGTAGTCCGTCAGCTTGCACGCGCGGGTCGCAATCGTCACGGCGCGCGGGCCGTCGCGCAGTGAATCGTTGGGCGAGGTGGCCAGCACCCAAGCCAGGTTGTTCAGACTGTTCGAGTCGTTCGGGTCGAGTTTCATGGCGCGGTTGAAATCGGCGACCGCTTCGGCGTGTTTTCCGACGCCCAACAGGGCGTTGGCCCGGCCTTGGAGGGCCTCGAGGTTGTCGGCGTCGCCGGCGAGCACCTTCGAATAAATCTCGACGGCTTTTTTCGGCTGTTTCTGGGCCGTGTAGAGCATGGCCACCTGGATGAGCGTGTCCTGGTCGCCGGGCGTCCGCTCGAGTTGTTCCTCCATCTCCGAGATCACCTGGCCGAGCTTCCGCTGATCGAGCAGCACGGACCACCGGAGGTTCCGGGCCTGTGGAAGGTCGGGATTTTGGCGCAGCACGCGCGTGACGTCGTCCAGGGCCGCGTCGAGGTCGTTCATCTTCTTGTAGACGTCGGCGCGAAGCAGCAGGAGATACGTATTGCCGGGCCGCAAGGCGAGGGCCTGCTTCAGGTCGTGCATGGCCGCCTCGAGGTTGCCCATCTCGGCGTGGATTTGCGAGCGGATCGCCAGCGGCATGACGGAGCCGGGCGCCAACTCGCTCGCCTTGTCGACGCTCACCAGCGCCTGGTCGAAGCGTCTCAGGGCGATCAACACCTGGGCCTGTTCCTCGTAGGTTTCGACGTTCTCTGGATCCAGTTCGAGGACGCGGGCGAAATCGGCCGCGGCCAACTCGGCGTGGCCCATCGCGACGTGAAGCATGCCCCGCGCGCGGAGCGGCTCGATCTTGGACCCGGACAACTCGACGGCTTCGTCGAGTCGTTTTAACTTCTTGGCTTGGTCCTCTTCCATTTCGACGGCGAGCATCAGGAACCGCGCGCGGACCCGCGGATCCACGCCCTGGACGGCCAGGGCCGACTCGACGGCCGACGCCGCGCGGCGCCGGTCGCCGCCGGGCAAGCGATGCAACCGGGCGATCACCAGCAGGGCGTCGGGCAACTCGGGCACAATCTCGACCGCCTTCTCCAGGTCCTCCAGGGCCAGCGTGCGGTAATTCGTCCAAAGCGGATCGGCGGGCCCCCGGGCAAAGGCGGCGTCGCTGGCCAGCGTGGCGCGTTCGCACAACGCGGAGGCCAACAGAAGTTTGGCGAACCGCGTGTTTTCCTCGTCCAGACCCTTTTTGAGCGCGCTGGTGAACAGATCGATCGCTTCGTTAAGCTCGCTCTGCTGCTGGGCTTTGATTTTCAACGCGGTGGCCCGATCGAGGTCGGCCAGCCCTTCGTTTTCGGCCCGGGCGGCGGCCGTCCATGCCGAAGTGAAAACCACAAGAAGAATAAGCGGAATGATCCGACGCGACATGAGACGTTCTCCTCGTGGACCGAGGGCTCCGGGAAAGGTAGCCGTGCAAAACGGCCTATTATGCCGCGATTGCCCAAGTAATACTACGGCAGAGTTGTAGGCTGAATGCCACCCACCCGCTCGTTTGTCGGTCTTGGCCCCTTGGTTTGCCGGATCAAAATTGTTACCATTCGGACTAGATCGCCCAGATTGACTTCACGTAGGGTGGGCACCGCCCACCAAAACACAACATCTCGCGGTGGGCGATGCCCACCCTACGTTGTTACGCTACTTTCGCGGAGCGAAAGGCGACTTTGGCGAGATCCTGGAAAATTTGACCTTGGTGTGGAAAGGAGCTTTTCTTCATGACCGACTCGATCAACGTCCTTCCCATGCGGCGGCGCGACGAGGTGGTGACGCGCGTCCTGCGAAAACGCCTGGAAACGATCGTACCCCGCGCTATGCGGGCCGCGGGCATCGACATGTGGCTGATCCTCTGCCAGGAGGACGACTACGAGCCCGTGTTCAAAACCATGACGCCCATCAACACCTGGGCGCCCATCCTTCAGATGTTGATATTCTTCGATCCCGGCGAGGGCCGGCCGGTCGAGCGGATCAATCTGTCGATGACCAACCTGGGCGATCTGTTCGAAAAACCCTGGGCCGGCGTCGATTTCAACGAGCAGTGGAAACTGCTGGCCGAGCTGATCCAGAAGCGCGACCCGCGGCGGATCGGCCTGAACATTGGCAAGATTCAATGGGCCGCCGGCGGGTTGACCCATAATCTCTACAACCAGTTGGTCGACGCGCTGCCCAAGAAATACGTCGAGCGGTTCGTCTCGGCCGAGCCGGTCGTGACCGCCTGGCTGGCCAATCTGACGGACGAGGACATTGAACTGTTCGAGCACGTCGTCCACGTGGCCAAGGCGATCATCGCCGGCTGCTACAGCCGCCGGTCGATCGTGCCCGGCGTCACCACGATCGAGGAACTCATGTGGACCTACTGGCAGGCGTTGGCCGATCTGGGGCTGGGCATCTCGTTCAAGCCGTTTTTCAAGATTGTTCGCTCGGCGGCGGCGAAAAAACAATTCGGCGAGGCGGACCAGGTGATCCGGCCCGGTGATTTTGTCCATTGCGACGTCGGCATCCGTTACCTGCGGCTCAACTCGGACCATCAACAATGGGCCTACGTCCTTCGGCCCGGCGAAACCGACGCGCCCGAGGGCACCCGGCGGATCATGGCCCAGGCCCATCGGCTGCAAGACGTGTTTTTAGGCGAGTTCAAGCACGGCAGCTCGGGCAATGAGATGCTCGGACGCATCCTCGCGCGTGCCCACGAGCAAAAAATCCCGAACCCCAAAATCTACTCCCACTCGCTGGGCCTCTACCTGCACGAGCCGGGGCCGCTGATCGGTTTGCCTTGGGAGCAGAAGTGTTGCGAAGGCCGCGGCGACGTGCGGCTCGACTACGGCAACGCCTTCACGATGGAACTGTCGGTCGAGGACACGCTGGCCGAATGGGGCGGCGAGAGCTTCCGCATGTCGATCGAGGAAGACGTCGTCTTCACCCGCGAAGGCTGCCGCCTCCTCGGCGGACGACAAACGGCGTTTCATTTGGTTTGAGCCGTACTCATCACGCTCCGCGTGATGCCTCCGGAAACGTGCTATTGAGCCTCACGCGGAGCGTGAGGAGTACGGACGCTCAGAAATACCCCGTCAACTCGCCCAGCCCGTGGAGCAGCACGATCAGCCCCACGACGGCCGAACCGATCGACGCCAGGAGCACGGCGGCGCTGCCGATGTCCAGCGCTTCGCCCACGTGGGGGTCGGTTTCGTCGGTGATGGCCCGGGCCATGGATTCCAGCGCGCTGTTGAGCATTTCGGCGGCCAGGACGCCGAAGATGCACAGCACGAGCAGGCACCAATCGACGTGGTTCAGGTGCAGCAGCGCGCCGGCCACGAGCACCACGGCCGTGATGAAGAGATGGGCGAAGAAACTGCTCTGGCCGCGGATGCCGCACAAGAGGCCGTGAAAGGCGTCGCGGAATTTTTCGCTCCAACCGCGTTCCGGTCGGAGATGCGCTGGCTGGGACATGATTACTCCAGTCCCTCGGCGCCGGCGACGGGGATTTGGACGCCGCCTTCCTGGCCGAGCCGTGTTTTGGGGAGGAATCGCGGCTCGATGGCGAACATCACGCCGACGTTGCCGCGGCTGGCGTCGACGTTGAATCCGGCGCTGACCAACAGCGCCTCGCCGATCCGGGTGACGGTGAACCGCTGACCGATGTTCTTGTTGTCGCCCAGGTCGACCGACGCGCCCAACGACGAGACCCACTTGGGGCTCATCCAGTAGTTGTAGGCGAACGAAAGGATTTTGCCGTCGACGGGCCCTTCCAACAGGCGCAGGCCCATGTAGACGTTTCCTCGCGGGGGCCGGCTCAGGAAGCCGCCGACGGTGACGATCTGCTGCCCCTCGTCG
>DATECS010000038.1:0-6229 GCA_035286785.1 Thermoguttaceae bacterium
CTCATTGGGGGGCCAAATGTAGGGTGGGCACCGCCCACCACAAGATGTCGTTTTTTTGGTGGGCGGTGCCCACCCTACAAAAATTCACAGACTATCCGCGAAAGGCGTTCCCGCGCCCCTACATGGAACTTGTTCACACCATTGACCAATTCGGATCAGGCTCGGTGAGCACCTCCGTCTTGTGCTTGCCCTGCAATTTGGCCACGGCCTGCTTCGCCGCGGCGACGGCGTTAGCGTCGCCGTGGGCCTCGATGGCCAGCTCGAACGACCGCGACTCGCCCGGCGCCATCAAAACCACTCGCCCCTTGGCCTCCTCGAACGGCCGCTCGTTGGGGTAATTGGTGGCGGGCTCCAGGCCCGTGACGTAACCGTCGGCCGCCGTCTGGGCGTTCTTCCAGAGCGTGAAACAAGGCAATTGCGTGGCGTTGTACTTGACGCTCAGTCCCCGCGTGGCCGCCGCGTTGTGCAGCAGTGTCTGGGTCCAGCCGTCCGCGCCGGCGTGCATCGTGGTGAAGAAGCACACCCCGCCCGCCCCGGTCGTTTCGGGATGATAGGTGTCCCAGGTAGCCACGGTTTCCCATTCGCCGGCCGCGCGGGGCGCGACCTTGGCTGTCGGAGCGACGAGCTTCGAGCCCGGATCGACCAGCGGCAGGCCCAGGTTGACGTGATAGAGCAACTGCATCTGGCCCGGCTCGTCCGAAAGATTGGTCACCGTATCGACGATCCGCACGCCCGGCTCGCCGGGCAAGGTGGAGTATATCGTATGCAACCGGAGTTTATGGCCGTAGATCCATCCTTCGTCGACCGTGCCGCTGACTGTGATCTCGCCCGTGGCGTCGTCGATCGACACTTCGACCTTCGAGGCCGGAATATTCTGAATCCTGCCGTGTAGATTATAGCGAAGCGTCCCGTTGGGGTTGAACACGGGCGCTCCGTTGCTCAGCAACCCTGTGCGTGCCACCAACTCGTCGAATCCCGTGAGCCAGCCGAGCCCGTCGGCCTGCTGTAAATTGACCAGCGAAGGATGGACCGGCCCGGCCACGGGCGACCGCCAGCCTAGCTGCACGTCGCCGAGCGAGGCCCGCCACAGGCCCATGCCCCGCGTGGGAATGACGACGAAGCGAAACGCACCGTTGTCCACCTCGACGACGTCCACCCCGTCGCGCCGCCCGCCGCGGAGCCGCCGCTTGACGATGCTCAATCCCTCGGGCACGCCGTCGGCGTCGGCGGAGGTCAGACGAATTTCATCCACATATTGGTCGTCCTCGACGTCGAGCAGTATCCAGGTTCGCTTGGCCATGTTTCAATATCTCCTGAGGGTTGGTTTTTGGGTTCTTTCTTACGCGGGAGGCTGGAGTTGCTGTCGCAGTTCGTCGTTGAGCGAGTTCAAGAGTTCAGGATGCGCCTCGACCAGCCGGGCGATGTCGGCAAGATCCTTGATTCGCTTGCTCTGCCGCCGTGCCGGATCGGACCATGCTTTTACCTTGCCAGCCAGCGTGTCTTGCAAGGAGGCGACTCGCATAAGAATGCCGTGAACGTCGGCCGGCACGGCCCGGGAAGCAAAATCGCGATAAAAATCCTCGGTGCTGAGTTGCATGCTGACGGCCGAACGGCCTTGAAAATTGACGGACCATTCGAACGTCTCGGAGCGAAACCCGGCCGCTTCCAACGCCGCAACGGCCCGTTCGAGGAAGTCGGGCGCAACGACAAAATCGACGTCCTGGGTCACCATCGCTTGGCCGGCCCAATGATTCACGGCCACGCCGTCGATGACGCACCAAAGGACGTCGGCCCGTTCGAGCGCGTCGATCAACCGCATGACGTCGTCCGTCCCCCCGGAGGTTTGCCAGTCGTAGAATTGTTTGGCGTTCATGGCACTCTCATGCGAAACACGTAGATTGGCTGCAATATCTCTTGGCGATCTACGAATCACCTTTGTGTTCATCGACAATCGTTTCAAGCCGTCTCACCAGCGGCGGCAGTTCAAAAGCCACGATCTGCCAGAGAACATCGAAGTCGATTTCATCGTAGCCGTGGACAAGGCGGTTGCGAGTCCCCACTATCTCTTTCCAGGGAATGTGGGGATGCGAATCCCGGGTCACTGGGGAGATCCGGCTAGCCGCTTCTCCGATGATTTCGACGAGTTTGGTCAATCCCAGAGCGAATAGCCGGTCGGTGTCAAGATCGCCGCGCGAATGGCCCCGCGAGATCTCGACTGCCTCCGTGGCATGATCGCGCATGTGCCGTAGGGCAACGGTGTCGTCATGTCGCGTCATACAGGGCCTCCGCCTCGCGCAGAACCTCGTCGCGGAAATACCTGCTCAGCGACGAAGGCGTGTGCAGGTCCACTCGCCGGCCAAGAATCTCCGACAACTCGTCTTGAATCCCAACAAATCCAAAGCCGGGCGTTGCGCCTAATTCGAATTCCACCAACACATCCACGTCGCTCTCTGGCCGGAAATCGTCTCGCAGGATGGAGCCGAAAATAGCGAGACGACGTATATGATGCCTATGGCAAAATTCCGCGATGGATGATCGGGATATGTCAATGCCGCGATGATTCATGGTTGCTGCATCCTCCTGAAGAAGATTAGGCCTACTTGGTTCTCACTCCTCACCCCCGAACGGCCTCCAACCGGCGACGCAGGTGTTGCTCGACATCCTCTTCCGTGGCCTCGGGAAATTGCCGGCGGATTCCCTCCCGAGCCACGTCGCACGACAGGGCGTGCGGATCGATCGCGATTTTCAGCCGTTGCTCGCCGGTAGCACTCGATTTGACGTTGAAGAGCGGCCTCAGGCGTCATGGCAATGGTCGCACATAGGTCCAGACGTGTGTTCAAATCCAACACGGCGATGCCGTTAGGCTACGGCCCAAATCGACTTATGTCAAGTTGCGCGGAGCGAGCGCATTCCCCCCCAAACCGGTGTTGGCATACGAACAAACCGCCACGAAGGAAGAACCGTGGATCAACCGCCAAAATGATCTCGAATCCGCGTGGCTGGGCACATCTCGGCTAGCGACCGGGTTGCCATTTCAAACATCTGCCAGTCTAATGAGGGTTTCGTGGATCGCCGACGCTTCCGATGGAAGGGCGTCGAAAATCCGTGGCGACAGGACCACAAGGCTGGGCCCTGAAACATCCCGAGTCTCAACAAAAATACATCCGGACCATGAAGAAGATGCGCCGAAGTCGAGTCCTGGCCCAACTGCGCCAGGGCAAGGTAGCCAGTTGCACCAAGTTGAACATTTCCGATCCTCGCGTGGCCGAAATCGCCGCCATGTCGGGCGTCGATTGCGTCTGGACTTGCCAGGAGCACGTCGCCAACACGATCATCGACGTTGAAAATCAGGTTCGCGCCTGCAAGATCTACGACGTGGACATGATGGTTCGCGTCCAGCGAGGAAGCTATAGCGACCTGATTTGCCCGTTGGAGGTTGATGCGACGGGCATCATGATCCCCCACGTCATGAGCGCCGCCGACGCCCGGCAAGTCGCGCGTTGGACCCGATTCCATCCCGTGGGCCGTCGCCCCCTGGACGGCGGCAACGCCGACGGCGGCTATTGTCAGGTTCCCGGCCCGGAATACCTTCGCGAGGCCAACCGGGAACGCTTTGTGATCATCCAGATCGAGGATCCGGAACCGATGGAGGAACTCGAGGAAATCGCGTCGGTCGAAGGGATCGACATGCTGTTCTTCGGACCGGCCGACTATGCCCATGCCTTGGGTATTCCCTTTCAGTTTGATCATCCGGCGATTAGCGAAGCGCGGCGGCGGATCGTCGACGCCGCGGGGCGAAACGGCAAATTCGCCGGCACCACCGCCTCGCCCGAAACGCTTCAGACCCTCGTGGACGAGGGTTTCCGTTTCCTGAACATCAGCGCCGACGTGCTCATCCTGACCGAGGGATTCGCCAAGGTCGCCGAGGCGTTTCGCCAAGCCAAGCTGGGCAAGAGCAAAACGTCTCGCGCCTCGTGCGACGCTTGTGGAGGCGACGGGCCGCTTTGAACCCAGACGCTCCGCGCCGTCTTCGACGCAGGTCCGCGCCGTTGGATCATTGACCAAGCGAGTAAGGCCGGAAACCCTGGAGACCACCCATGCAGACCGCCGCCGTTGGATTAAGAACGAGATTGTCGGGTCTTGTTTTTCCGGCTGGGTTGCTCGGCACGTGCGTGCCCGCCATGGGGGCCGAGGACGCGCCGATCGATCGCGCGATCGTCCAAGGCAACCTCACCGGACTTGACTGGGCGGTGCTGGTCGCCTACGCCGCAGGCATGATCCTGATCGGCGTCTACTACTCGCGGCAAAACCAGTCGGCCGACGATTACCTGCTCGGCGGACGCCAGATGCGGCCGTGGCTCGTCGGGCTGTCGATGTTCGCCACGTTCTTCAGCGCCTTGACCTATCTGGCGCTCCCCGGCGAGGTGGTCGCCCATGGTCCGATGATTCTGGCCGAGATTCTCGGTTTCCCCATCGTGGCCTTGGTGGTCTGCTGGCTGGTCATCCCGCGAATCATGCAGTTTCAGGTCACCAGCGGCTACGAAATCCTGGAAACCCGATTAGGCGAAAGCGTACGGTTGCTCGCGGCCGTCACCTTTCTCCTGGTGCGATTCCTTTGGATGGGGTTGATGATCTACGCCACCGTCGATAAAATCCTCGTGCCGGTCACGGGCATCGATCCGGTGTGGGCGCCCTGGGTCTGCATCATTCTCGGCGCCATCACGGTTGTCTATGCGTCGATGGGCGGGTTGCGGGCCGTGGTGATGTCCGATGCCATTCAAGCCATCATTTTGTTTGCGGGCGCGGTTCTTGCGGTGATTTTGATCACCGTCGATTTGGGCGGGATCTCCGCTTGGTGGCCCAGCCAATGGCAGACTCACTGGGATCCCTTCCGCCTCTGGATGAAACCGGGCGCGAGGATGAGCTTGCTTGAGCCCGTTTTGTGGATATCGACCTGGTGGATCGCCACGGCCTGCGCCGACCAGATGGCCATTCAGCGTTATCTCTCCACCCGAGACGTGAAGTCGGCCCGGCGCATGTTCGGCATTTCGGTGATCGCCAATCTGTGCATCGTGTGCCTTCTGGGCTTGCTCGGTTTCGCCATTTTGGCCTTTTTCCAGCGCCATCCCGAAATGATGGCGGCCACCCAAAGCGTGACCAAAAACGCCGATCAATTGTTTCCGCGTTTCATGACCGTCGGCCTGCCGACGGGCATCACCGGCGTGGTGATCGCCGCGCTGATGGCGGCCACCATGTCAAGCCTTTCGGCGGGCGTCAATTCCGTGTCGTCGGTCATCGCGACCGATCTCGTCGGCTATTTCCGCAAAACACCCTCCACGGAACAAAGCCGCCTTCGCGCCGCCAAGCGTATTTCTTGGATCGCCGGTCTGATTGCCGTCATCTTGAGTCTCATTGTCGCCCAGATACCGGGAAACCTCCTCGAACTGTGCAACAAAGTCGCCAACGTCTTTACTGCTCCGCTGTTCATCTTGTTCTTCATGGCCATTTTCGTTCCCTGGGCCACGAAGTTGGGCGCCTGGACGGGCGCGCTGGCCAGCGCGACGGTTGCCATCGGAATCAGCTTATTTGGCTGGTTTGGCCTCGGATTCCTCTGGATCGTCATCGGCTCGACCCTTGCCGGCGTGATCGTGGGACCCACGGTGAGCGCGATGGAGCGGCTCATTGTCGGCGCGCCGAAACGACGGCGGGAGGATTAAAGAGTGGATCAGGAACCAAGGTTCCGGGTTCCCAGAGGCGTGTTTTTTGGGGGTGTGGTCGCGCGTGTTGTGTTCGACCAGTGGGCTGACTGACGATGACATGAACATGGAACATCGTCCGGCCCCCAAACAGAAGCCCGCCCTGGGAGACGGCCCAAAAGAAGCTCCCCGACAAGGACTCGAACCTTGGACTTAGCGGTTAACAGCCGCTCGCTCTACCAACTGAGCTATCGGGGAAAATCACAGATTTTCTAGTCTAGCCTGCCCGGGGTGAGAGTGCAAGGCGGGGGCGGTCTTTCCGCAACACCGGCCAGGTTTCACTTCCTAACTTCCCATCCCCCGTGATCACGGGAAATGGGGCTGCTGGGTGCGTTGCTTTTCCAGCAGGACGGCGTTGCCCTTCTCGTTGCACTGGACACGGTCCATGAACCGTCGCATCAGCAAAACCCCCCGGCCGCTGGGGATTTCCAGATGTTCGCGGTCGGTTGGGTCGGGCAGGCTGTTGGGATTGA
>DATECS010000039.1:0-5073 GCA_035286785.1 Thermoguttaceae bacterium
TAACCGAAGTAATGCAAAATCTCCTACCGCCGTTTTCCAGCCTTCAAAGCCCATGCAAAAGCTGACATGCACCCCGGTCAGCGTCCGAGCCAGCCCCACAGCTTGCCGCAGTACACGAGGGCGGGCTATACTACCTGGAACGTTTCTGACGCCTCCGCAAGAACTGGGCCAGTCTCGCCGCATCATAAGACCGTCCCAAGACGCGGCGAATACTCTCTCCAAATGAACAGGCGCGGAGACGCGGAGAAGAATAGTCCTCCGCGTCCCTGCGCCTCCGCGTGAAAAAATCGTCGCTAAGCCGTCGCCCGGCCGGCCAGATATCGCGAGCCCGTCTCGCGTTCGTCGCGGATCGTGGCGGCGATTTGTTCGACCGCGCCGGCCAGATCGATCATCGTCGGCTGGTTGTCCCAGCGCCACTTGATTTCGAGCTTGCCGTCGGCCAGTCCACGCGGGCCGATCACCACGCGGAGCGGGATGCCCACGAGATCGGCGTCGTTGAACTTCACGCCGGGCCGCGCGTCGCGGTCGTCCAACAATACGTCCACGCCCGATGCTCGTAGACGCGCATAGAGGTCTTCGGTCACTTTCATGCTCGGCTCGTCGGTCACTTTCATCGGCACTAACAGCACTTCGTAGGGCGCGAGCGAGACCGGCCAGATGATGCCCGCCTTGTCGTGGCTCGTTTCGATCAGTCCGGCCAGGATGCGGTTGATGCCGATGCCGTAGCAGCCCATGATGATTGGGTGCAACTGCTCCTGGGCGTCGAGGAACCGGGCGGCGAGGGCTTCGGAATATTTTGTGCCCAGCTTAAACACGTGGCCCACCTCGATCGCGTGGCGGAGCGTCAGCCGGCTGCTGCACCGCGGACAGGGATCGCCGGCGCAAGCGTTGCGCAGGTCGGCGAAATGGTCGTCGGCCAGTTGGAAGTCGCGGCCCAGGTTCACTCCCGTGATGTGCATGTCGGCCTCGTTGGCCCCGGTGACGCAGTTGCGCATGGCCAACAGGTCGCGGTCGGCCCAGAGCGGAATTTCCTGGGCCATGCCCACCGGCCCCGCGAATCCGACGGGAGCCCCGGTCACTTCCTGGATCACCTCGGGCTCGGCCAGTTCGAGTCGCGCGGCGCCGACCGTGCGGCGGATTTTGCCTTCGTTCGCCTCGCGGTCGCCGCGCAAGAGCACGGCGATCGGCTGGTTGTCGGCCATGTAGATGAGCGTTTTGATCATCTGCTCGGCCTTGCAGCCCAAAAGGGCCGTCACCTGCGCGATCGAGCCGGCCTGGGGCGTGGCCACTTTTTTGACCGCCTCGAGTTTCACGTCGGGCGGCGAGCAATCGCGGGTGCCCACCTCGGCCCGTTCCAGGTTGGCCGCGTAGCCGCACGCCGGACAATGGGCCACCGTGTCCTCGCCGTTCTCGGCCGGGATCATGAACTCGCAACTGGCGTCCCCGCCGATGGGGCCGCTTTCCGCCTCGACCGGCAGATAGGTCAGCCCACAGCGATCGAAAATCCGGCAATAGGCCCGATACATCGCCTCGTAGCTCTCGTCGAGCGAGGCGACCGAAGTATTGAAGCTGTAGGCGTCCTTCATCAAAAATTCGCTGGTCCGCAGCACGCCGAACCGCGGCCGCTCCTCGTTGCGAAACTTGGTCTGGATCTGGTAGAGCGTGACGGGCATCTGGCGGTAGCTCGAAATGAACCGCGACACCAGATCGGTGATCACCTCTTCGTGGGTGGGCCCGAGGACCATGGGCACCTTGCGGTTCTGGCGTCGGACGGTGAACTGGATGAGCACGTCGCCGAACGCGGCCACGCGGCCCGTCTGCTCCCAAAGCGACAGCGGCGTAATGGCCGGCATCAACAGTTCGACGGCCCCGGCGGCGTCCATTTCCTCGCGGACGATCCGCTGGGCCTTTTGCAGGGAGCGGAGGCCCAGGGGCAGATAGGTGTAGGCCCCGGCCATCACCTGATTGACCAGTCCGGCTCGCAGCATGAGCACGTGGCTAGGGATTTCCGCCCCTTCGGGCGTTTCTTTCATGGTGGGGATGAGGTTTTGGGTCCAGCGCATGGGGCGTGAGGGATTAGGGATTGGGGATTAGGGATTAGAAACGAGAACGGCAAACCAAGGCGGCATTGTAGGGTATGTTTGGGGGGGAGGCAAGTGCGGTGTCAGCGGGCAGTAGGCAGTAGGCAGAGGGCGGCAGGCAGAGGGCGGCAGGCAGTATTTCGTAGCCGCGGGCGGAAGCCTGCGGGACAAGAGGAACATCAAACGAAACCGTCACCTCGCGCCAAACCGCCCCACCCCAGTTCCCGCTTGCGACGGCTTCCTCTACAATCCACCTCCAGTTCAACCGCCAAATCCCCAAATCCCAAAATCCAGTAGTTCCAAATTCGCCGAATCACCGTAGGCCGGGTCGTGACCCGGCGGCAGATAGTCCCGAGCAAGAGCCTTGCCGGGTCGCGACCCGGCCTACGGATTGTCCCAAACTTGTAACTACTGAAATCCCTAAATCCCACACCAAAAAGGTTCTCCATGTCGCGCCGCTTTGTCAGCCAGATTGGTCCCCAAGAGTCGATTGACCAGATCTTCCTCGTCTCCGACAAGCAGCTTCGTCCCA
Source organism: Thermoguttaceae bacterium (assembly GCA_035286785.1). Lineage (GTDB taxonomy): Bacteria > Planctomycetota > Planctomycetia > Pirellulales > Thermoguttaceae > UBA11386. The sequence continues at coordinate 2,614 of DATECS010000039.1, forward strand.
ATCGCAGCGGGAACCTTTACCTCCAGCTCGAACTGTCCGATCGCACGGGCAGCGTCGGCGCGCGGATGTGGAACGCCAACGAAAAAATCAACGGCTCGTTCGAAAACGGCGACTACGCGCGAGTCGAAGGCTCGACCCAGCTCTTCCAAGGCGCGATCCAGATGATCGTCACGCGCATCTCGCGGGTCGAATCGTCCGAGGTGAACGAGGACGAGTTCCAGCCGCTCACCCGAACCGAAGTGGATCGCCTCGTCCTGCGGCTGGGCGAGATGCTCCGCGGGATGAACGACTTGGCCCTGCGCAATCTGGCCGAGTGCTTCCTGATGGATGATCCGTTCATGGCCAAGTTTTCCAGAGCGCCCGCCGGCGTGAAGAACCACCACGCCTATATCGGCGGTCTGTTGGAACACACGGTCAAGCTGATGGAGGTCGTCGGCCGGCTCGCGCCGTGCTACCCGGAACTGGACCGCGACCTGCTTTTAACCGGCGCGTTTTTGCACGATGTCGGCAAGATCGACGAGCTGAGCTACGACCACGGCTTTTCCTATTCGGACGAGGGCCAACTGGTCGGCCACCTGGTGATGGCCGTCCGCTTGCTGGACGACAAGGTAGCCGAAGCCGAGCGTCTGGCCGGCGAGCCGTTTCCCCGCGAAACGGTCCTGCGACTCAAGCACATGTTGGTGAGCCACCACGGCGAATACGAGTTCGGCAGTCCGAAGCTGCCCATGACGCTCGAGGCGGTGGCCCTGGCGTTTCTCGACAATCTGGACGCCAAGCTGGCTTCGTTCTCGCAGCAACTGCGCGACGACCCGAACGTCGATAGCCACTGGACCGCCTATAACGCCAACCTGCGTCGCAAGCTGTTCAAGGGAACCCACGCGGGCGATGGGGCGGTCGTGGAGGCGGGCGACGAGAAATGAGCAGTGGGGGCGAGGGACGGGGGAGTTGGAAGGCGGATTTTTCTCTAGCCCAGGCATTTACGCCTGGGACGGAGTGGCGTTTATCTTTTTTTAATATAGCCCCTTTAGGGGCACGAGAGGCTGGCCGACGTCCCTGAAGGGACGTTGTAAAGAAAAGGGAACACTATTTTTCTCACTTCGCGTCCCAGGCGTGAACGCCTGGGCTAGAGAAAAGCGTGACTCCGGATCGCTTGAACATCCACTCGCTACCATAAGTAACCTCACGCGGAGCGTGAGGAGTACAAACATGAAAGACCTCACGCCGGAAGAATCGAAACTCGACGACGACGTGCTTCGTTACGTCACCCGGCCCGGCTATCAACCGGTCAAACCGCGCGTGATCGCCAAGAAGCTCGGCCTGCTGAAGGACCGCGCGGCCGAGGTCAAGAAGTCGATCAAACGCCTGGTCCGCACGGGCCGGTTGATGTACGGCGCGAGCCACTTGGTCAAGCCGATCGCCTCGGCCGCGACGCCCCCCTCGGGCACAACCGTTCCCACGACCGCGCCGGCCGCCAATCAAATCGTCGGCGTTTTCCGCCGCAACGAAAAAGGCTTCGGCTTCGTGCGGCCGACCGCGCCGAAAGCCGCTGCCGGCCCGTCGGGCGGCACTACCGGCTCGCCCAGCAGCGCCGACGACACGACAGAACCGGCCGACCTTGACGTCCCGCAGGGCAGGCCCGCTGACATCTACGTTCCGGCCAAGCACGCCGGCGACGCCGCGACCGGCGATCTGGTCCTCGTTGGTCTGGCCGGGCGGAGCCACCGCTTTCCCGACCGAGGCCCCAAGGGCCACATTGTCAAAATCCTCCAGCGTCAGAGGTACCAGTTCGTCGGAACCTATTTTGAGTCGCGCGGCGCGGGCTGGGTCCGGGTGGACGGCCCCATGTTCGCCGATCCGATCTCGGTGGGCGACCCCGGCGCGAAAAATGCCCGGCCGGGCGACAAAGTGGTTCTCGAAATGGTCCGCTTTCCCGCCGAGTTCCGCGAGGGCGAGGGCGTGTTGACCGAAGTGCTCGGGCCGGCGGGCCAGCCGGGCGTGGACACGCTATCGATCCTCCGCGAGTTCGGCCTGCCCGACGAGTTTCCCCAGGACGTCCTGGACCAGGCCCACGCCTCGGCCGCCGCCTTCGAGGAAATCGTGCCCGCCGACCGGATGGACCTGACTGACCGGACGATCATCACCATTGACCCGGCCGACGCCCGGGACTTCGACGACGCGATTTCGCTCGAACGATTGGACAACGGCCATTGGGTGCTTGGAGTCCACATTGCCGACGTGGCTCATTTCGTGCCCGTCGATACGCCGCTGGACCGCGAAGCACACGATCGCGGCACGAGTGTCTACCTGCCCGACCGCGTCCTGCCCATGCTGCCCGAGACGATCAGCAACAGCGTGGCCAGCCTCCAGCCGGGCCGCGTGCGGTTGGCCAAGACCGCGCTCATCGAATTCACGCCCGAGGGCCAGTGGGTCAGCTCGGGCTTCCACTCGACGGCCATTCGC
>DATECS010000040.1:0-4118 GCA_035286785.1 Thermoguttaceae bacterium
GGGCTGACGTCGTGGTTCGAGGGTTCCGCCATCGCAGGCTCTCCGGTTTTCTGGGTCGAGGCAAAATCGGCGATCCGCACGGGCTGGCGGCGCGAGCCCCATTGGCCCGGCGCGTTGTCAAAGCGTCCCGCCACGTCCGCGCTGCAATGGGCGCAACGCCCGCCCTTCAAGGCCCAACGACGCAGCTCGTAGCCGTCCCGCTCGATAACCACGCCGCCGCAGTTGGGGCAATAGGTCGTCTGGTGCTCGACGTCGGCCACATTGCCCGTGTAAACGTACCTCAATCCCGCGTCCCGGGCAATCTCGTAGGCCCGCAGGAGCGTCTCGGGTGGCGTCGACTCGCGGTCAGTCATCCGGAAATCGGGATGAAACGCCGAAAAATGAACCGGCACGTCCGGCCCCAGCGTCTCGACCAGCCACCCGCACATCCGCCGCAGGTCGTCCGGCGAGTCGTTCTCGCGCGGAATGACCAGATTGGTCACTTCGAGCCAGACATCCGTCTCGCGGGCCAGCCACCGGAGCGTGTCCAGCACGGGCGCAAGCCGCCCGGCGCACAGCTTGTGATAAAACGTCTCGTCGAACGCCTTCATATCCACGTTGGCCGCGTCCATCCACTCGTAAAACGCCGCCCGCGGCTTCGGCAGCATGTAGCCCGACGTGACCGCCACGTTTTTCAGCCCCGCCGCGCGGACGGCCCGGGCCGTCTCGATCGCGTATTCGAGCCAGACGATCGGATCGTTGTAGGTGTAGGCCACGCTGCGGCAGCCCAATTCCCGAGCGGCCCGGGCGATTGTCTCCGGCGCAGCCTCTTCGGCAAACCGATCCACCTCGCGCGACTTGGTGCTGGTCCAGTTCTGACAGAATCGGCAGCCCAGGTTGCAGCCCGCCGTGCCGAACGACAGGACGGCCGTGCCCGGATAGAATTGGGCCAGCGGTTTCTTCTCGATCGGATCGATGCAAAAACCCGTGCTGCGGCCATAGGTGGTCGAGACCATCCGCCCGTCGCGGTTCTCGCGCACGAAACAGAACCCCCGATCGTCCGGCCCGAGTACGCAGGATCGCGGGCAGACGTCGCACATGATCCGCCCCGCGTCGACCTCGTGCCACCACCCAGCGGGCCGCGGGTCGCCCGGCACGAAAACCCCTTCCGGCGGCAATTCGACATGCTCAGGCATCAAGTTTCCCCTTTCCCTGTAGGGTGCGTCTGGACGCACCAACGTCGACCCAAGAAAGCATACCACTCCGCCTGCCTATCGAACACGCCTGATCGAGGGATCCCGTATTCATCTCGCTCCGCGAGATGTCCTTATCTAGTCTGTGCCATCCGTATGAGCCTGACATCTCGCGGAGCGAGATGAATACGGGCCGCTATCCACCTACAGCCAATTGGGGGTAGAATGGGCGGTTGTTCTACGTTTTCCCTATCAACAGGAGGACGAGACCGATGCCGAATCTCGAAATTCGTGAATACCCGCCCGACCGGCCGAGACGGTTCCAGTTCAGCATCCGGTCGATGCTCATCCTGACCGCCGCCGTGGCCATGGCGTACTCGTTTGTATATGCCTTGCCGGATTGGGCCGCCGTGTTGGTCTTTTTGAGCGTTCTTCTGCTGGTTCCCGGTCCCATGATATGCCTGAGCCTCTTCGGCGCCGGCGGTCAACGAGCATTTGGGCTGGGCACGTTGGTTCCATTGGTTCTGCTGTGGTTGCTGGTTCTGATTCATGATTACCCGAATTGGCTGACTCGCGACCCGGAGTCGCGTTTCAATTGGCTGTTCATGTGGCTATTGTGCTTCCTCAGCGGCTACCTAAGCCTCTTGACCTGGCGATGGATTGTGAAACAAAACCGAGCGAGTGAAAAACCGTCCGCGTCGAGCAAGCTCGACGGCTAACGATGGCGTGAATCGATTTCGTAAACGGCAAAACGGATCCCATGGACATCCTCTACCTCGACCACAACGCCACTACCCCCATGCGGCCCGAGGTGGTCGCGGCCATGCGCGACGTGGCGGCGGCGGGCCACGCCAATCCGGCCTCGCAGCACCGGCCCGGCCAGCAGGCCCGTTGGGTGCTCGACCACGCGCGAATGCGAATCATCGAACTCTTGGGCGGCGATCCTCACGGGCCCGACGGCGACCGGCTGGTGTTTACCAGCGGCGGGACGGAGGCGAATAATCTGGCCGTGCTGGGGATCGCCCAGGCGGATGGCGAGGCAAGCGATGACGCAAAAGGGGACAGTCCCGTTTTTGCTGAACAAAAACTGGGACAGTCCCCGGCTCAGTCGCGGTCACCCGGCCACGTCCTCATTTCGCCCGTCGAACACGCCTCGGTCGTTGGCCCGGCCGAGCGGTTGCTGGACCTGGGTTGGAGCGTCGATTCGCTGCCGGTCGGTCTCGATGGGGTCATCGACGCGGCCCGGCTGTCCGGCTTGCTGCGGCCCGACACGCGGCTGGCCACCGTCATGCTGGCCAACCACGAGACGGGCGTCGTCCAGCCGGTGGGCGAACTGGCAGAAATCTGCCGCGACGCGGGCGTTCCCTTGCACACCGACGCGGTCCAGGCCGTCGGCAAAATGCCCGTCGATTTCCGCGGTCTGGGCGTCGACGCGATGAGCGCCAGCGCTCACAAATTCCACGGCCCGGTGGGCATCGGGGCCCTGTTGCTCCGCGCGCACGTCGCCCTGCAGCCTCAAATCCTCGGCGGCCACCAGCAAGAGGGCCTTCGCGGCGGAACCGAGTCGCTGCCGCTGGCTGTCGGCATGATGACTGCCCTGGAATTGGCCGTGACCGAGTTGGACGAAGCGGCAGCCCGCATGACGGCCATGCGCGACCGCTTCGAGACAACCCTAAAATCGGCCCTGCCCGGCATTGTCATCCACGGTCAATCCGCCTCTCGCTTGCCGCAGACGTCGAACGCGGCTTTCCCGGGCCTCGACGCCCAGGTGCTCTTCATGGCGTTGGACACGGCCGGCGTGGCCTGCTCGATCGGGGCCGCCTGCGACAGCGGCGCGGCCGAAGTCTCGCCCACCCTCCGCGCCATGGGCATCCCCAAAGACCTGCTGGGCAGTTCGCTCCGCTTCAGCTTCGCGGCCACAACGAGCGAGGCGGAACTCGCCGAGGCGGCCCGGCGGATTATTGATACGGTCCAACGATTGGTGTAGGCCGGGTCGTGACCCGGCAACTCATCATCGTGGGCGCTCGACATCGCCGGGTTACAACCCGGCCTACGAGACTGTGCCTGACAATTGTCGCCGGCTTTCTGTCAGGCACAGCCTGACCTACCAAAGCATCATCTCGGACGGGTTTTAAGGTGGCGTCGGAAGTCGTTTCAAGACAAAGGCTTCCGATCACGCAAAACCCCCCGATTTTTGCCCTTTCCCACTCGTCCTGAAATCGAAAAACGGCTACAATGGTGGGTTGCGTTCGACCGCGTTTTTTTGGCCCTTTTTCCCGCTGTTTTCAGGACGGACCCGACGCCGTGGAACCGATTGTCCGCATCCCGCTTCCCGACCCTGTCGCAGCCGCCGATTCGGCGGGGCGGGCCGGCGTCGGACTGGACGGGGGGCTGCTGCCTTGGTTCGTCGGGCCCGAGAACCGGCTGGTCGAAGTGGTCGTCCACGCCGTGCTGGCCGACGCGACGGTCCAGTACAACCCCCTGGTCCTGGCCGGCGAGTCGGGACTCGGCAAATCGCACCTCGTCCTGGGTCTGGCCGCCGCCTATCGGGCCCAATACCCACGCCGGCCGGTCGTCTGCCTCCCGGCGGTCGATTTCTCCCGCGAGTGGGCCGACGCCATTGAAAGCCAATCCGCCGTGGATTTTCGCCGGGGTTATCGGGCCGCGCGATTGGTGGTGATCGAGGACGTCCTCCGCCTGGCCGACCATGAAGGCGCCCAACAGGCCCTGGTCCACGTGCTCGACGACGCGACCGCCGCTGGCCACCAAGTGCTCGTCACGGCCCCCTCGCCGCCGGGCCACTGGCCGCGAATCCACGCCGCGCTGCAAACCCGCCTGGAGGCCGGGCTCTGTGTCCGGCTGGCCTCGCCAAGCATGGAAACTCGTCTCGCCATCCTCCGCGACGCCGCCGCCCGCCGCGGTCCGCGGCTCGACGAACCGGCCGCC
>DATECS010000041.1:0-4943 GCA_035286785.1 Thermoguttaceae bacterium
CGGGCCGCGCCCAGTGTCTGGACGCGACCCGCCGAGGTATGGCCCTAAACTCGGATCTTGTGGGGCGATGATGGTTGTGGCGAAACGAGCATAAGGCCGTTAGTGTAAGTATCGCCCATATCCTGTCCCCCGGAAGAGTGCCTTCTTTCTACCAAAGAGGCGAAATTGCCGCACCCCGGCAGAGAGACGGGAAATCGGCGGGACAAAAGCGACCGAGGCCGCTCCTCCGTGTTCCCCCCCTCAACGCACCGTGGAGGGATAAGCCGTGCAAATTAGAAATCCAATTCTATTCCGCAATTCGGGTCTGTCGGCCTAATTGATCCTGGTCGTCCGTCTTACGGGCTTGCCGCTTCGCTTGTCGGCAGCGCGATCGACACGACCGTCCCTCGCCCCGGAACGCTGTCGACGTCGATCGTCCCGCCGTGCTGCTGGACGATGCCGTAGGTGATGCTCAGGCCCAGGCCGGTTCCGCCTTCGTTCGGCCGGCTTGTGAAGAAAGGATCGAAAATGTGGTCGATTTCCTCGGCCGGAATGCCGTGTCCCTCGTCGGCCACTTCCAGACGCACCGACGAGCCCGCCGAACCCAGCCGCACGACCACCGTTCCGCCGGGCCTCGACGCTTGGACCGCGTTCGAGATCAGGTTGACGCAAACCTGCGTCATTTCGGTCGCGTTCATCATCACCGCCGGCAGAGAATCCTCCGCCTCAAGCCGCAGACGGATGTCCTTGCCGGCGGCGAACGAGCGGGCCATGTCGCGCGCCCGGCGGGCCACCTCGGCCAGATCGCCCTCCAACTTCTGGGAGACTTCGTCCCGGGCGAATTGGAGCACGCTCTTGACGATTCGTCCGCACCGCAACGCGCTGGCCCGAATGTTGTTCATGGCCAGTTCGACGATTTCATCGCGGTTTTCCTGATCGGCGGACAGGGCGACCGCGTCGACGCTCAACGTGATGGCCCCCAGCGGGTTGTTGATCTCATGGGCGATTCCCGCGGCCAAGGTTCCAATGGAGGCCAGCCGTTCGGCCCGGCGCAACGCTTCCTCGGTGTGTTTGCGGGCCGTGATGTCTTCGACCATGGCCAGCGCGCCGAGGATTTTGCGTTCCTCGTCGCCGAGCGGGGTAACGGTCGTTCGCCCCCAGACTTGCATGCCGTCTTGACGCAGATAGCGGTTTTCCCAACAGTGCCGCTCGCGCGTGCCGCAAATGATCCCGCGCAGAACGGTCGTGGCGGCGAGCGATTCCTCTCGCGGCATGAGGGTCTCGAAGGTCCGGCCGGCCAGCTCCCTCGGCAAACAGCCGAGAAAATGGCTCATGGCGCGGTTCGCCTGCAGGACGGCCCCCTCGCGGTTCAACACGACCATGCCCAACGGCCCTTCCTCGAACGCCAGCCGGAACCGCTCCTCGCTTTCGCGGAGCGCCTGCTCCGCTTGTTTGCGATCGGTGACGTCCTGGGCCGTGCCGTAAAAGCGGACGGTCCCCTGTTCCCGTTCATCGCGCACCGGCCGGCCGTAGTCGCGCAACCAGCGCGTGGCGCCCGATCGCGTGATGATCCGAAACTCCGACACGTGCGGATAGCCGGCCAGCAATCGTTCGGTCCGTTTCGCCGCCAGGTGACGATCGGCCGGATGCACCAACGTCAACGGGCCGCCGAGCGCCTTAATTTCTTCCAGCGGATAGCCCGTGATCTGGACGAAGTCGCCGATGACCCATTCGAGAATCAACGTTCCGTCCGGCTCCAGACGGGTCGAATAGGCGTAGGTTCCGGTCAACTCGGAGATAACGCGGTAGCGCGCTTCCGAGGCGCGCAGCGCGTCTTCGGCCCGATGAAAATCGGCCAGATCCTGCGCGAAACCGAGACAGCCGTCGATGCGGCCCTCGGCGTCGTACTTGGGCGCCACGTACAAGTGATAGACCCGGCCGGTCCACGACTGGTCGAACGCGGAGTCGAGCCCTTCGAGAGCCTTGTGATGGGCCTCGCGCACGCGATCCACCGAAGGATCGAAACCAAGCAAGTGGTCGATGGATTGATTGCGCCAGCCGGGCGGCGTTCGGAACGCCACCTTGCCCGTGGTCCAAAACGTGAGCAACCGCAACTCGCGGTCGGTGGACCACAACATGGCGGTCAACGCGGAGTCGGCCGCCGAAACGGACCGGGCCCCACTAGACGGAACCGAGGATTCCACGGAAGTCCCCATCGACCACTCCAGAGCAGAAAAGCCAAAGCCATCGAGGCGTACAAAACGCAACATTGCGGCAGGCGACCACCTCGGAAACGCGAACACTCCGACGACACGGACCGGCCGCCCCTGTTTCAACCACCTCCGTTCCCGTTCTAACCCGACACTCTACCCAACAGGACGACCCCTTGGCAAGCTCGCTCGTAAACAAAACAGGAGAACTGCGAAGTCCCGTGTTCCAGGAGGCCAGACATTCTTGTCTGGCTGGGTTGGGCGAAAAAGACAGGCAGGAATGCCTGTCCTCCCGATCTTTCACGACTTTGCCGTTTCCCGGGTAAACAAAAGGGAGTGGGTCGTTCATGGCCATAGTGGGGGAGCCCGGTCCATGAACCCTGCGAGGTTGTTCTCGTCTTCGTTAAATGCCAATGAGACATATCCCCCATTTGAAATAAGAGAATTTCGCATTTTCAACGAAAAGCACGTCATCGTGCGAACCTCAAGCGTAATTCTCCTGGACAAGGTCCACTTGCTTTGGCACAATCGGGGCACGCTACGAGTCGAGATTTTGGTGTCGGGTGAGCGGCTATCCTTCCATCGGTGGCTGCGCCGCCGGCCAACTCGGACGACCGGTCCTGCGGAAGGCTCGTTCGGGTCCGTCAAATCCCCCCACATGCGCAGGGCTTGCGCCGCTCGTGCCAAAGAGGGTGCTTCTGGAGTGGGTTGGGCGCGGGTGACTTTCCTTACATGGAGAGAGGATCATCCGGTGATCGATCATAACAATGTTCCCACGGTCTACGTCGTTGACGACGATCCTCAAATACGCGAGTCCCTCAAGCTCTTGATGCGCGGCGTCGGACTCCGCACCGAAGTGTTCGGCTCCGCCGAGGACTTTTTGGAAGCCTTCGAGGACGACGCCGGACCGCCGCGATGCCTCGTGCTCGACGTGCGAATGCCCGGGATGAGCGGGCTGGGCTTGCAGGAAAAACTCGCCGCCGCGCGGATCAAGATCCCCGTCATCATGATCACCGGCTATGGCGACGTCTCGATGGCCGTCAAGGCCATGGGCGCCGGGGCGGTCGATTTCATCGAAAAACCCTTCAGTCGCCAAACGCTCCTGACCCGCGTCCAGGAGGCCATCGACCAGGACGCCGCCCGACGGCATCGCGAAACGCAGCGGTCCAACGTGTCCGAGCGGCTCGCTTCGCTGTCGCACCGCGAACGGGAAGTCATGGACCTGCTCATCGCCGGCCACCATTCCAAGCAGATCGCCGCGAAACTGAACATCGGCGAAAAAACCGTGGCAAAACATCGCGCCCGCGTGTTCGAAAAAATGCGCATCGACAGCGTCGCCGGGCTGGTCCATCTGGCCTACACGTCGGGCCTGATCCAGGGCACGGCCGAACTGAACGCCTCGTGAATCTCCGAAGGCGTCCGGGACACCCGCCCATTCGGCAGATATCGCACTCCCCTCATAATCGGCCCGCCTCCCTCGCGTCCCCCTCCAAAATAGCCCGCCCAGCTCGGCCGTGACCTAGGATTTAGTAAGTTCCTCACTCGAGTATCTTCGATGGTTCTCGACGGGACAAGCGGAGTTCGAGTCCACACGCGCTGATCGTCGCTGATGGTCGACGGCAAGGGTAGAAATGGATCGATGAAAGACCGCATCCTGATTGTCGACGACTGTCGCGTCAGTATTAGTATCCTGCAAGATTTGCTTGCCGAGGACTACGAACTCGAGCAGGCCTTCAGCGGCGAGGAATGTCTCGAAAAGCTGCCCGCCTTTCGACCTGAGTTGGTCCTGTTGGACATCGTCATGCCGGGAATCGACGGGTACGACGTGTGCCGGCGGATCAAGGCGAGTCCGTTGGGCGCGTTTATCCAAGTCATCCTGCTCAGCGGCAAGGCGTCGGCGGCCGAGCGGCTCCGGGGCTATCAGTTCGGGGCGGACGACTACCTGGTCAAACCGTTCGACCATGCCGAGTTGCTGGCAAAAATTCGGATCCACTTCCGCCTGCACAAGCACATGAAGGACCTCTGGGCGGCCAACAACCGAATCCAGAAGTTCAACACGGAACTGGAAAAACTCGTCGGCGCGCGGACCCGCGAAGTCGTCGAGACCCGCGACGTGGCCGTCTTCGCGCTGGCCAAGCTGGCCGACTCCCGCGACCCGGAGACGGGCGAGCACCTCGAACGGATGCGCACCTATTGCCGCATTCTGGCCGAGCAAATGAGCGTCGAGGGCCCCTATCGCGACCGGATCGACGAGCAGTTCATCGAGGACATCTTTCGCTCCAGCCCCCTGCACGACATCGGCAAGGTGGGCATTCCCGACGCGATTCTCTTGAAGCCGGGCCGGCTCACCCCCGAGGAATTCAACGTGATGAAGACCCACACGAGCGTCGGGGCGAAGGCGCTGCACGACGCGGCCGCGCAGTCGTCCTACGGCGGATTCCTCGCCATGGCCGAATTGATCGCCCGGTATCATCACGAGCGTTACAACGGCCGCGGGTATCCCGAGGGTCTCGCGGGCGAGGAAATCCCGCTTTGCGCGCGGATCGCCGCGCTGGCCGACGTCTACGACGCCTTGACGTCGGTCCGTGTCTACAAGCCGGCGTTCACGCCCAAAAAGGCCCGGGAACTGATCGTCGAGCAAAGGGGCGAACAATTCGACCCGAACGTGGTGGACGGGTTTCTGGCTTGCGAAAGTCGTTTCTTCCGCCTGGTCCGCCCGACGCCGTCGGCCCATTGTGAAGCGGCCGCCGCTTC
>DATECS010000042.1:0-3941 GCA_035286785.1 Thermoguttaceae bacterium
CTTTTTTGTACCCGTTTTCCCGGCTTTCAAACGTCCCTCCGGGACGAAGGACCGGTGCTACTCAACGCATCATGAGGCGAAGGACGGGACAACCTACTTTTCCGGGGACAGGAAGGTATCTTGTGTATTACTTTTCCAACCCGTACTCCTTCAGCTTCTTATGCAGCGTGTTGCGGTTCATGCCCAGCATGGCGGCGGCTTTGATTTGGACGTTGTCGCAGCGGGCCATGACTTGGATGATGAGTTCGCGTTCGACGCGGTCGACGATTTTGGCGTGGAGGTTTTCGGCGTCGGGGCCGGATTCGGCGAGGGCTTGCGCGACGAGGGAGCCGGCGGCGCTTTCGAGATCGACCGTGCGGCCGATTCGCGGGGGGCGGCGGCCTAGCACGGCCTCGGGCAGGAGGGCGGGCGAGATTTCGTCGGACGGGGCCAGCACGATGGCCCGTTCGATGTAGTTCTGCAACTCGCGGACGTTGCCCGGCCAGTCGTATTGCTCGAGGGCCCGCATGGCGTCGGGCGTGATGTGAGGGACGTGGCGGTTGTTTTGCTCGTTGTAGAGCCGCATGAAGTGGGAGACCAGCTCGGGAATGTCCTCGCGGCGGTCGCGCAGGGGCGGAACGAAGACGGTGACGACGTTCAGGCGGTAATAAAGATCCTCGCGGAAACGGCCTGCGGCCACTTCGTCGACCAGATGGCGATTGCTCGCGGCGACCACGCGGGTATCGACGCGGATGGTCTGCGTGTCGCCGACGCGTTCGAATTCGTGCTCCTGGAGCACACGGAGGAGTTTCACTTGGAGCTTGGGCGTGGTCGAATCGACCTCGTCGAGGAACACGGTGCCCGTGTGGGCCGCCTCGAACCGGCCGATGCGGTTGTCGATCGCGCCGGTGAACGACCCACGGACGTGGCCGAAGAGTTCGCTTTCGAGCAGATTTTCGGCCAGGGCACCGCAGTTGACGCGGATGAACGGGCCGCTGCCGCGCGGGCTCAGCCGATGGATGGCGCGGGCCAGGAGTTCCTTGCCGGTGCCGGTTTCGCCCAGGAGGAGCACGGAGGCGTTGGATCGGGCGACCTGGCGGATGAGGCGGTAGACCTCCTGCATGGCCGGGGCCGAGCCGATCAGCTCGGGCGTCGGCGGGCGATTGGCGTCGGACAGGGAGTTAAAAGGCTCGGGGGGCATGGCTGAGACCACATGGACAAATCGAGCGATCGATGGTGGGGCGATGCAAACCGCCGTCGAGCGACGTGCAAACGTTCGTCGAAGGCAACGCGGGCGAGCGGCCGACGACCCAAGGGAATCGCGGTTTGCATCGCCCCACCCTACACGAACTTCAGGCAGCGAACCAGTAGTTTCCAAACCGTTTTCCACCGGGGCAAGCCCAGTGAGGATGGTCGGTTGCGTCGAGCAGGCTAGACGGCTAACAACCGATTTGCCAAAAATTATGGCTGCTCAGGCTGCCCATAGCGATCGACCACGTCTTGGAGTGGGAAGTCCTTGGACAAGTCGGCTTTCTCGCGTTTGAGCAGATCGCGGTATTCGTCGATCGCGGCCATCCACTCTTCGCCCACCGTGCCATCGGCCAGGAGCGTCGGGTAGCGGTCGAGCAGGACGCGCCACAAGGCGAAGGCCCGTTCGAACGCCGTCCTCGCGGCGGCCGGCTCCTTTTCCATGGCGGTTTCCGCCTTTTCGAGCGCCGCTTGCGACTCGATCGAGTCCGGGTCGTGTTCCACCTGGATACGCACGAAACGGTGCAAGAGGAAGTCGCTGGGGATGGGCTGCTTGAGCTTATGGAGCACGGCGGCGTATTTCTCGATGGTTTCGAGGATCATGGCCGTCGTGCCCGGATCGCTTCGCTGCTCGACGCTGGGCAGGTCGTTGAGCAAACTTCGCCAGCTTTGGATCGCCTTCAGATACTGTGAGCTTGCCGCGCTCGGGTCGCCTTTCCGCTCGGCCTGGGCCGCCTTGTCGAGCATCGCGCGGATCTGGAACCATTCGGTGCTGTCGTAGACCTGGAAGCGAACGAAGGGGGCCAAGGCGAAGTCGGGCGGAAACAGCGAGTCGCGCTGGTCGAGCGCCTTGCCGTACTGCTGAAGCAGTTCCTCCATGTCGTCGATCGTGGCCGAGTCGCTCATGAGCATGGGATTCTCGCGGAGCACGGCGGCCCAAAGGACCGAGCCGCGGGCGAACGCCTCGGTCGCGCCGGCCAAGTCGCCTTCGGCCAGGGCCTTGCCGCCTTGGTAAACCAACTCGCGGGCCGCGAGCATGGCGTCCATTTGTTCGATGTCGGCGCGGCGTTCCCAGTAGTCGTAGTTGACAATGGATCGATAACTTTGCGTGACCCTCGCCAGGTTTTCGACCCGCTGGATTTTTTCGAGCACGGCGTTGGCCGCGGTCCGATTGTCGCGAGGAAGGTTGGGATGGCGGACGACTTCGCGAGGCTCGATCAGCAACAGGGCTTCGGCCTCGGCGGCCAGTGATTGTTGTTCCGATGTTCGGGCGGCGGTGGGCGTCTTGAGGGCTTTGCGATATTCATCGCCCAGACCGGCGTAACGCTTGTCGTAAAGCTGCTTGCGCACGCCGGGGGCCAGGCGATCGAGCTCGTCGAGCAAAGCCTGACGTTCCTTGGCGAGCCGATCAAGGTTGCCCAGCCGGATCAACCGTCCGTCGCTGGTGGGCATTTCGTACTGGCCGAAGTCGTCCCAATCCTTGGCGGCCTGGCGCCAGGCCATCCGCGCGCGTTCGCCGAAGACGCCTTCCTGTTCGATGGCCACACCGTAGTTCATCTGGCACATGGCCGCCTCGGAACGAAAGACGACGGGATTCATGCCGCGGGTGGGTATGTCTTCCGTGTCGATCAGGTTTTCCGCCTTGCGAAACCATCGCTTGCCGACGAGCCAGTTGTCCCGCTCGCTCTTGGGCAGGGGGCCGTTAAATTCGTCATCTTCCTTGAACAGGCGGCGGAATTGCTCGCGTTCGTCGCTGCGGCCGATTTTTTGGGAGATGAACCAGGCGATGTCGCGCAACAGCCGCGGCTCGCGCCGATTGTAGGTCGTGCCGAGCTTCAAGAAGTCGATGCCCTTGATGACCCAATGGTATCGCTCGCGATAGTCGTCGAATTCGGCCGAACAGTTGTAAGAGAGGTTCCAGCCCTGGTTGCGCCAGACGTCGATGAAGTTGGGCTGGAGCTTGATGATCTGGTTCAAGGTGGCCGAGACGTTGGTCCAGTCTTTCTTTTTCTGGTAGTTGATGTTCTTGATCCAGAGGATGTCGGCCGCCACGCCCTGCATGCCGAGCGTGGCCAGGCGGAGCGTGGCGCTGGTGGGGTCGATCTTGCCGAGGTAAACCTGGGTGAGATCTTCCTCGTCGCGATATCGGGCCAACACGCCGCCGCTGCTTCCCTTGGCGGTCTCGGTGTCGAGCGTGGCGGGGTGGCCCAGCCAGTAGAGCGTCACGACCAGCGGGAGCAGGCACGAGATGTAGACGATTTTACGAATCAAGGAACGACGTCGTGGGTTCATCGAGCCACCTCGCGCGTTTTCATGAAGAAATAGCCCACCACGAACAGCGCCACGGCGAAGCCCAGCGCCGTCAGCCCGCGCTCGGCGATCCAATCGGCCGGGACGTTGAATCCGTGGGCCACGTAGTCCGGGCACTCGAACCGGCCGAACGGCGGGAGCACTTGGGCCATGGCCCCAATCGCTTTTTCAAGCACGGCGTCGACTGAGTGGGCCACGGTCGTGCGGATGCCCGCCGGCAGATCGGAGACCACGTTGTCCTGGGTCAGCAGGCGGATGAACGACTCGACTGGTCCGCCTCCGTAGGTTTTACCCAGGGCCAGCTCCACCATGTAGTCGCGGAAGAAGCCCAGCACGAGCGTCCCCACCGTGGCGATCATCGCGATGGGGCCGGTGAGGAACGTGCTGAACATCACGCCGAAACT
>DATECS010000043.1:0-4000 GCA_035286785.1 Thermoguttaceae bacterium
GGACGTCGTCGCGATCCTCGACCGCCTGGGCATGGACAAGCGGGTCATCGGCTGCTACGAGAAGGATGAGCGGCGAAAGTACCACCTGGTGCCCGTGCTGGGCGGCATTTTCGAGTTGATGCTTATTTCCCACACGCCCGAAACGCTCACGCCCTGGCACCGACGATTTATCGAGTTGTTCGAGGCCCTTTACGACACGGGCTATCCCGTGGAAGCCGCCGCGCCCCTGCCGCCGTTGATCCGGTTCCTGCCTGTCCATCAGTTCCTCGACATCTACCCGATGGCCCTGCCCACCGATCAACTGGCCGTCGTCATGGACCAGTACGACACGTTCGGCGTCGGCCAGTGCCAGTGCCGCATGGCGATGCAGGCCATGGGAAAGGGTTGCGGACGAGAAATCTCGAATTGCCTCTCGATGGGTCGCTGGGCCGAGCGGGGAATCCAATACGGCATGCTCAAACCGATCTCGAAGAGCGACGCGCTGGAACTCAAACGCGAGGCCGAGCGCCAGGGCATGGTCAACTGGCTGATGAACGTCGCCTCGCCCAACGGCCAGGCGTCCTGCTCGTGCTGCGGGTGTTGCTGCCACGCGATGCGGCTGGTCAACGAGTTCAACGCCCCGGCCATGTTCGCTCCGCCCCATTTTCGTCCCGCGTTCGACGCCGCGAAATGCACCCACTGCGGCGCGTGCGCCCGCCGCTGCCCGATGGGCGCGATCACGGTCGACGCGAAGGCCAAGACGCTCGCCTACGCGGCCCACCGCTGCGTCGGCTGCGGCCAATGCCTGGTGGCCTGCGAGCGTCACCGGGCTATCGATCTGCGCCCCGTTCCTGTCCAAAAAATGCCCTACCGCAGTTGGTTCTCGCTGGTCGCCCACGCCATGCCGCCGCTGGTGAAGGCGAGTTGGAGGCGATGGTGGAAGGGGTGACCCGTAGGTCAGGCACCCCGTGCCTGACGCCGGCCAATTTTGTACTCCTCACGCTCCGCGTGAGGTCCATCTGGAGGCCGGATGCGAAACCTCACGCGGAGCGTGAGGAGTACATGATCCGGCCTACCATTTTTACAATTGCGGCCCGCTCGGCTCTGCTTGCGGTACGACGGGCTGTTGCGGCAACACGGGCGCGACGCCCGCCGGGGGCACAACCGCGCCCGGCGCCGCGGGCCCCGGAAGCACGGCTTCAGGAACCGGCTGCCCCACGGCGGCCTTCGGCAGGACCGTGACCGACACCGGATTGGTGGCCGCGCCGTCCGCGCGAATGACGATCAGCTCGGCCGTGACCGGCCCGGCCAGCGGCAGGTCCGGCACCTTGACGCTCACGCCCAGGTCGTACCAGCCGATGATCTCAGCTTCCATTTCGATGCCGCCCAGGTGGACCAGCACGCGGCCCGGCTCCGGCCCAAGTCCTTCGCCGGCCAACAGCAACTCGCCGCCGGCCGCCGCTTCCTTCGGCTTGACCTCGAACGCGCTGGGATCGACCGGCAGTACCAAATCGGCCGCCAGTTGCGTGCCGTTGTTCACTTCGCTCGTCTCGTCGATCTCGCGGTTGCCGTCGACCAGCACGTGCAGAGTGCTAAAAGGCGCCGGCAGCCCCTGCGCGTCGCGGCCCATCTGTTGCACCGCGAAAGGCAGCCGAATATCGACTACCTGCGTTTCGCCGGCCGCAATCGCATTGACTCGCACTCCGGCCATCGGCAGATCGGGCTTCGCCTTATCATCGTTGCCGGCCAAGAGCACCACGTCAAACGGCCGATCGATCGCCACCGTGCTGTTGTTGCGGAACCACACGCGGTAGCGCGGCCCCAGGTTCTCTTCCTGATGGCCCGGATCGACAAACCGCACGGCCAGCAATTGCAGGTCGTACTCGGTCGCCGGAACTTCTACCCGGGCCACGTTGACCCACGTGCCGCTGGCCACCACGGGCATCGGCTCCCACGCGGGCACGTCCCAATAGACCCAGGCGGGCGTGGAAACATAGATCCACGGTCGGCACCAAATGGGCCGCGGATCCCAATAGGGATCGCAACGATAGTGCCAACTCCAACTGACCCAAGGCGACCAGTGGGGATAATACCAATAATCAAACGGCCCGACGCCCACGTGGAACGCCGAGTAGTACGACGGCCAGCGGAAGTGGCTCTGGAAATGGTGCTTGTGGTACAACGGGCTCACCGGGCCGTGGAAGCCGCCGCCGTGTTTGCCGTGAATGCCGCGGAAGTCGCGGAAGTCGCGGTCAATAGGGCCTCCTCGCTCATGATTGCCGCCACGAAAATCACCGTGCTTGTTGAGGTGGGCCAGATCCATGCGGCGAGCCACGTCGCCCTCGCGCCGCAGTTTGTACTGCGAGTCGAGTTGAATGTCCCGAGCCACCGCCCCTTTGTTCAGATGCTTGAACCGATCGCCGCCGTCGAACTCCTTGAACGACCGCGCCCGGCCTCGAACGTCGGCCATGCCCTGGTTCAAGCCCGAAGGCCCCTCGCGGCGGACGTTCATCGTCGGACGACCGTCCCGCGACTGCGATCCACCGCGACGCTGCAATTGATTTTCACCTTGCAATCGCGAATCCTTGCCGAGGCCCCCCTTCGCATCGCCCATTCGCCCCTGAGTCGAGCCGCCCTGCCGCGTGCCTGACAAACGAGAGCCGCCCGATTGCCGCGTCGTGTTGCCCTGGAGTTGATTCTCTTTGCCGCGTGTCGACGCATTGCCCGAGAGCCGCTCGCCGGAGATCCGTTTCCGCGCGTCGCCCAGGTTCATCGGCTGGCGCGGCGACGTGCTGGGTTGAGGTCCGATTTCACGCGACGTTCCGCCCGTCGTTCCGCCGACGGTGGTGTTGCCCGCGCCGCGCTGGCGCGTGATTTGACGCGAGGCGTCTCCGCCCGACGGCGTGTTGCCTCCGCGCTGGAATCGGGACGCGCCGGACGAGGGGCCGTCAGGATTCCGTTGAACGGAAATCCTCGGGCCGGCGTCCTGGCGAGGTGAATCCCCCGCGCCGCCGACCAGTCCCGAGCCCGAGCCTCGAACGCGAGACGAGGGGCCGCTCGATGGGTTCTGTTGCACCGCGCCGCTCGGAGACGTGTTGGTTGCGCTCGTCCGGCGTCGCACCTGATCAAAGTCGATTCCCGAACCGCCGCGCGGTTGGAGGCCGGCCGCGCGGGACGGACTTCTCTCGATCGGGAGCCGGCCGGATTGCTGAACCTGTCCGGCTTGCGACGGCAAGACGGCCGACCGCGACGGCGGCAACCCTGAATCGGTCGCTGAACGCCCGCTGAATGAACGACCCGTCCGTGACGACGGAGACGATTGGATCGACGGCGGCGCGGACAACGGCGTCCGGGACGCCGAGGACGACCGCGAGCCGCCTTGGATCGACGACCCCGCCGAGCGTCCCTGAGTCATGGACCGTCCCTGAGTCATCGACGACCGTCCTGAAGACGTTCCGACGGAGGGCGACCGTGAGTAACCCTGCGACGAAGACCGACCTTGGAAAGAAGAACGGTTCGACGGCGCCGACAATCGCGGGGACGAGGATCGTCCGCCGCCGCTATATGATCGATCGGAGGAACGCGACGTTCCGCTCGAACGCGACATGCCGCTTGAACCACTGGAACGCGAGTTGCCGCTCAAACGCGACGCGCCGCTCGAACGTGACATGCCGCCTGAATCCGAGCCTCGCGAGGATCCGCCGGAAGCGCGGGCTGACGACCCGCCGCCTCCCCCTCCACCCCCTCCTCCCCCTCCACCGCCGCCGCGGGAGTGGTCCCGGGCATCGGCCGGCAACACAACGGCTGCCGCGATAAGCAACACGGCAAGATTCTTGAAGACAGATCTCCCCAGTAAAAGGGATGTTGATGATTGGGTCATGGCTTGTGCTCCTCCCGTGTTGGAGTCGGCGGTTTAATGAGGGAACTTGTTCCTAGCTCCCTTGGAATGCGAAGGACGTACCGCTCGATCCATCCCGTCTGGGAATCGATCGCCGACTACCGCTAAACCGTTGAATTATAG
>DATECS010000044.1:0-3729 GCA_035286785.1 Thermoguttaceae bacterium
CTCATTCGTCATTTACCGGCTTCCGACGAATCCGGACGACCAATAAAAGCCCCCACGCCCCATGACCTCACCGCGACTCGTCCAATTCGACTCGATCGACCGACTCCGCGCGGCGGGCGCGGTGTGGGATGATTTGTGGCAACGGAGCGACACCACGCTTCCGACGATTCGGGCCGATCTGGTCGCTCTGTGGCTCGAACATTTTGCGTCCGGTGCGGTATTCCGGGCCCTCGTGGTTGAAAACGGCAATCGGCTCTTGGCCGCTCTGCCGCTGGTCGAGCGTCGGACGTGCGGCGTGGTTCGGTGCGGACAGTTGACGTCGAACTACTGGTCGCCCAACGGCAATCTGCTCGTTGACCGCGACGCGGAAGCCGACGAAATCGCCAAAATACTCGCCGGGGCGATCGAGTCGCTCGACTGGCCGCTCTTGTGGTTCGACATGGTTCCGATCGAGCAGACCGGCTGGCGGGCTCTGGTCGGCGAACTCCTGCAGCGCGGCCTTTCCGTCGACGTGCATCCTCGCTGGCAAGTCGGCCAAATCACGTGGGACGGCGGCGCGGAGGCGTATTTCGCGGCGCGGCCCAAGAGCCTTCGACGGAGTCTCGCCAAGGATGCTCGCCGCCTGGAGGAAACCGGGCCGCTGGAATTCAACCTCGAAGAGCGTTTCACTACCGAGTTGGTCGAGGCGCGCCTGCGCGAGATCTTCGCGGTGGAGGATCGCGGTTGGAAAGGCGAGGCCGGTTCGTCCGTGCTGCGCCGCCCGGCCGTGTTCGACTTCTACCGGCAACAGTGTGTCCAATTGGCCGAGTGGGACTTGCTGCGCGTCGCTCGATTGCGTCACGGCGACCGGACCGTCGCGTTCGAGTTGGGCTGGACCGGAGGCGGCACGTACCACTCGTACAAGGTGAGCTACGATCCCGAGTACCGCTCTTTCGGGCCGGGCCACTTGTTACGCGAGCGGGTGGTACGCGCGCTGGCCAAGCAGGGCGACGTTCAGACCGTGGATTTTCAGGGTCCGCAAAACCAGGCATTGGCCGCTTGGTCGACCGGTAGTTACCCTATCGCCCGAGTGGTCATTGCGCAGCGTCGGCTTGCCGGCCGGGCCCTTTGGGCCGTGTATCAAAGAGCGGCCAAGGCCGTGCGGCTGTGTCGCAAAATGCCCCGTCCCTGGTGAAAGTGCGTCCTGCGTGCTATCTTAGAGGGTTCCTTTGAAGACAGGGAACCCAAGCGACGGGGTGGGGCGATCGCGGCAATCTCGTGCCGCATGATGAAGGTCCGCCTCGCTGACTTGCCGCGATCGCCCCACATTACAAGAATTTGACACCCACCTGCTGAGCCGAAATTATGCCCCTTCGCGCGGTTGCTTTCGACATGGACGGCCTGATGTTCAACTCCGAGGACGTGTACACGGAGGTTGGCCACGAGTTGCTGCGGCGCCGCGGTCATCAATTCACCAAGCAGTTGAAGGACTCGATGATAGGGCTTACCCCGCGGCGTTCCTTCGAGGTGATGATCCAGACTTGCTCGTTGGACGACACGCCCGACGAATTGATGCCCGAGTCGGAAGAACTGTTCGTCTCGTTGCTGGAAAAACACCTCGCTCCGATGCCCGGATTGCTTGAACTGCTCGCGTCGCTGGAAAAGGCCCAAATTCCAAAGGCCGTGGTAACGAGCACTGCGCGCCGTCCGACGGCCGCGGTCCTGTCGAGTTTCGATCTGGAGGACCGTTTCGATTTCATCCTGACGAGCGAAGACATTACCCACGGCAAGCCCGACCCCGAGGTATATCTGCTGGCCGCGCGGCGTTTCGGCGTCGAGCCCGGCGAGATGCTCGTGCTCGAGGATAGTCATTTCGGCTGCAAGGCGGCGCGGGCGGCGGGCGCTTTCGTCGTGGCAATCCCCAACCCTCACACGGCCGACCACGATTTCAGCATGGCGGACTTCGTCGCCGAGAGCCTCAAAGATCGGCGAATCCGCGAGACTCTGAACCTTTCGCCCGCGTGACGCGGAGGTCACCGCATGGATCTTCTGCTGGAAGCGATCGTCGGTTTTGTCGCGGGCGTGGTCGGCGGATTGCTGGGACTCGGCGGGTCGATTATCATCATTCCCGTGATGATCCTCTACCTCAGTTATACCGGCAGATACACGGGCAGTACGCAACATTTGCTCCAATCGGCCGCGATGATCTGCAACGTGTTCGTCGCCGCCCCTTCATCGCTTGCCCATTGGCGAGCCGGGGCGATCATCGGTCCGGTGCTGCGCGTTCTCGTTCCCACCGGCGTGATTGGGATTCTCGCCGGCGTGGCCGCAAGCAATAGCCCCTTGTTCGCTCGGCAGAATGGACTTTATCTGGCCATCCTTCTGGCCGGGTTCTTTTTGATGGTCGCCGTTTACAACGTCGCTCGCGCGATGAGCCGGCATGATTTGACGGCTGAGTTCGATCCGCGGCAACATTTTCCCGCGTGGAAGATCGTCGCGTGCGGCCTGCCGATGGGTTTTTTGGCGGGATTGCTTGGCATCGGCGGCGGAACCATTTGCGTGCCGGCGCAGCAGCTTCTGCTGCGGATGCCGCTGCGTCACGCCATCGCCAATTCGGCCGTGACGATTCTTTTCATGATCGCCGTCGGGGCCGTCTATAAAAATATCACCTTGGCCGAACACGGCGAGAGCGTCCTCGGTTCGTTGCGGCTGGCCGCGGCGATCATCCCCACGGCCATCGTCGGCGGATACCTCGGCGGCCGGCTGACGCACATCCTCCCGCGCCAGGTTTTACGGATCATCTTCATCTTCTTCATGCTGCTGTTGGCTTTTTTGACGTTCGACAAGGCGTATCGCGCCCTGCGAACCCTCCCGCCGGCGGCCGCGTCTGATAAAACACCAACCCGAAGCGCAAGCGAGGGCCAACAGCCAGATCGCCCTCGCTTGCGCTTCGGGTTGGTATGGAACACGCTCCGCGAGAAAACCTGGTACGAGAATTGCCCGACATTACCCCCCTCCTCCCTTTCGTAGGCCCATAACACGGAGATACCCGTCATGCATAGACGTCTCGAATCCTTTCTCGCCGCCGGGCCGCTGTTGACCGACGGCGCTTGGGGTACCCAACTTCAGCAGCGCGGGCTGGCCATGGGCGAGTGTCCCGACGCCTGGAATCTGACCCATCCCGAGAAGGTCCAAGAGGTGGCCGCCGCCTATGTGGCCGCCGGCAGCGACATCATCCTGACCAACACGTTCGGCGCCAACCGCGTGCGGCTCGCCGAGTTCGGGCTCACCGACAACGTCGTCGAGATCAACCGCCAGGGCGCGGCCATTTCCAAACGCGCCGCCGGGACGAGCGCGAAAGTGTTCGCCTCGATTGGCCCGAGCGGCAAGCTGTTGCTGATGGGGGACGTGACCGAGGACGAATTGACGGAGGCGTTTGCGGTGCAGGCCGCCGCGCTGCGGGACGGCGGGGCGGACGCGCTGGTGATTGAGACCATGACGGATTTGGCGGAGGCCAAACTGGCCTTGGCGGCTGCGCAGACGACCGGCTTGCCGGTGGTGCTGTGCCTGGTGTTCGACATGGGCGGGCACACCATGATGGGTGTGTCGCCGGCGCAAGCGGCGCGCGAATTGACGGACTTGGGCGCGGATGTGATCGGCGCCAACTGCGGCAATGGCATCGAGCAATACGTCGGGATCTGCGAGCAACTGCACGCGGCGACCCACCGGCCGATCTGGATCAAAGCCAAC
>DATECS010000045.1:0-7536 GCA_035286785.1 Thermoguttaceae bacterium
GTGGTAGGGTGGGGCGATCGAAGCGAGCGATAAACATCCAAACGGAATTGGCTTCGCCGAGCTTCGATCGCCCCACCAAGCGTCGCGCACGTCCTGAAAAGGGCTTCATGCGGTCGCAAACACAGGCGTCCGGACCGCGCGCAGTCAGCCCCATTCAGGCAATAAGGATCACCCTATAACGTAGCTTTTTCAGTGAGGTGACACGTGCCGAACCGGCGAAATCCGGGAACGGCGCAACCCGAGAATTGCCCCTTTTCATCATAACCCGTCTCACCGGCGCGACTATCAGCATTGTAGGGTGGGGCGATCGAAGCGAGCGGGAATCCATCCATATCGAATCGGCCTGACCGAGCTTCGATCGCCCCACCAATCGCGGCGCACGGCTTTGGTGGGGCGAGAACGGCGCACAACGTTCTCCGACCATGAACGTTCATCGACCGGCAAGAATTCCACGCAGCGCAACGCTCGCCCCACCCTACATCTCTGCCTGCTGCCCGCTGCACGCTCGTTCACGCCGACTTGCTCACCACCCCGTCCTGCGCCTGATTGAGCTTGTTGTAGAGCGTTTTGAGACTGACGCCCAGTTCGTCGGCCGCCTTGGGCTTGTTGCCCTGGTGACGGTCGAGCGCGTCGTGGATCGCCTGCATTTCGATGTCGCGGAGCGTCTGGCCGCCGCTCAGCCGCAACGTGGGCCGCCGCGCGGCGGACGAAAATCGGCTCGGCAAATGCTCGGGCAGGATCGGACCGGCGGACCCGAGGATGATCGCGTGTTCGATCACGTTGGCCAACTCCCGCACGTTGCCCGGCCAGCCGTGCGCGTCGAGCACCGCCAGCGCCTCGGGCGAAAACAGTTCCTCTTCGGTCCCGATCCGCCGGCCGAATCGCCGCGCCAGCGCCGCCGCCAGCGCGGGAATGTCCTCCAGCCGTTCGCGGAGCGCCGGCAAGTGAATCTCGAACGTATTGACGCGGAACCAAAGATCCTCGCGGAACTCGCCTTCGGCGACCATTTCATCCAGGTCGCGATTCGTCGCGCACACCACCCGCACGTCGCAGTGCAACGACTCGTTCTCCCCCACCCGTCGAATCTCGCCGCTTTCCAAAAACCGCAGCAGCTTGGCCTGCATCGCCTTGGGCAACTCGCCGATTTCGTCCAAGAAAAGTGTTCCCCCGTCGGCCACCTCGAACAGGCCCGTTCGGTGTTCCTCCGCGCCCGTGAACGCGCCGCGCCGATGGCCGAACAGCTCGCTTTCGATCAAATGCTCGGGCAGGGCCCCGCAATTGATCGCCACCAGCGGCCCGTCGGCGCGGAGACTCTGGTCATGCACGGCCCGGGCGACCAGTTCCTTGCCGGTGCCCGTCTCGCCCCGCACCAGGACGGTGGACGAGGTGGGGGCCACTTTCGAAATGAGTCGTCGCACCTGCTCCATCTTGTCCGACGCGCCGATCAGGTCCGATCCGCCTTCGAGCCGTTCAAGCCGCTGTTTCACCGCGCGATACTTATTGGTGAGCTCGATTTTCTGTGCGACCCGATCTAACAACGCCTGGATCTCGACCAGCCGGCAGGGCTTCGTCAGATAGTCAAACGCCCCTTGGCGCAGCGCGGCGACGGCCGTTTCCAGCGACGACTTGCCGGTCAGGACGATCGCCTCGGCTTCGGGCGAGAGTTCCTTGGCCTTCGCGATTACCTGAATGCCGTTGTAGCCCGGCATGTCCAGGTCCACCAACAGGCAGTCGTAGGTGTTGCGTTCCAGGGCGGCGACGGCCGTGGTCCCGTCGGGACACACCGTCACTTCATGGCCCATCCGCGGCAATTCGAGCCGCATGAGTTCCTGGAGCGACTTTTCGTCGTCGGCGAACAATAGTCGAAGTCGTTTAGGCGGCTTGGCGGTGATGGCTCGGCTCCTTTCCCGCTGCAACCAGCGGCAATCGAACGCGGAACGTCGATCCCTGCCCGCGGCCCGGGCTGTGGGCCTCGATCTCGCCGCCGTGCTCGGCGACGATCCGATAGGTGATCGACAATCCCAGACCGGTCCCTTGGCCCGACCGGCGGCGCGTGAAAAATGGTTCAAAAATATGGCAAAGCACCTCGGGCTCCATCCCGCAGCCGTCGTCGCTGATCGTCAGCTCGGCGAAAGGGCCCTGGCGGCGCAACTGGACCCGCACTTCGCCTCCGTCGTCGAGACTGTCCAGCGCATTGGCCAGCAGATTGAGCACCACCTGCTTGATTTCCTGCGAGTTGACCGGCGCCGGAACGCTCTCGCCGGGCGTGAACTCGATGTGTCGTCGCTGGTACTTGCCCAGGTGGCGGAGCATGTCGATGACGTCTTGCACCAGCGCCCCGAGGTCGGTCGTCTGCCGGCGGACCTCGCCCAGCCGCGAGAAGTCAAGCAGCTTCTCCGTGATTTCCTTGCAGCGGAACGCTTCGGTCTGAATCATCCGCAAATAGTTGCCGATCACCGCGTGCTCTTCCTTGCCCGGATCGAGCGATTCGTGAACGCGATTCTCCAGCGACTCGGCGCACAGGGCGATCGAAGCCAGCGGGTTGTTGATCTCGTGGGCCACGCCGGCCGCCAGGAATCCGACGCTGGCCAATTGCTCGCTGCGAATCACTTGCCGGGTGCGTTCCTCGACTTGGTTTTCGAGGTCGTCGTGGATGGCCTGGAATCGGGCCGTCATGTCGTTAAGCGCCTCGGCCAGTTCGGCCATTTCGTCGCGCGTGTCGAGCCGGATGCGATAGTCAAAATCGCCGCCCGCCACGCGGCGCGACCCGGCGATGAGTACGTGCAACGGGCGGAAGACCCAATCGAACACCAGCTTGACCAACAGCGCGAGGATTCCCGCGGCCACCGTGCCCGTCACCCACGTGCCGTAGATCAGCGCATGATACTGTTCGCGGTGTTCGCGGGGCAGGCGGCCGATCCTGCGGTAAAGGTGTTGAGGCAGTTCGGTGGCCAACTCCTGAAGCTGGTCGAGCTGCGTGGCGAGTTCCTTGGTCGTCCCGGGATCGTAGATCCAGTGTTCGTCCTGTTTGGCCTTGCGGATTTTGCTGAGGGTCTCATCAATGGCGGCGATGGTTTCCCATTCTTTCTCGTCCATCCGCGAGCCGCCCGGCTTGTTTTTGACGCCGCCGCGGTAGCGTTCCAACGACCGCGTTACGTTGTCCAAGCCGAATGTGAAATCCGCGCCGCATGCGGCCAGGTCATCCGAAAGCGTGTTCTCGCCGCCGAAAATCGAACTCAGCGAACGCCGCTCGCGCAGCCGCGCGAACGTGATCCGAAGATCGCTTACATCGCGGCTAAACGCATGGGCAATCGGCAATTCCTCGGGCCCCGTTTGCAACGCCTTGACCAGATCGCGATAGGCGTTGCTCGCGTAGATCCCCACCCCGGCCAGCAGCGTCACCAACAAGAGCAACAAACCGAGGCAGATGAACACCTTGACGCGAATGGGCCAATTTCCACGCAACGGCGACCTCCTTGTCGCTCCGCCAAGCCAACCAGGAGGACAGACATTCCTGTCTGTCTTGTTCCGGTCTGTCTCGTCCCTGCCAGTCTCTAACCAGCCAGACAGGAATGTCCGGCCTCCTTGTTTCAATGCTTTTTTCCGTGCCCTCCACGTCCCCCGTGATGAAAAATTCGTCCCTACCGCCGGACGATCACCGTCGAACCGATCGACAAAATGTCGTATAGATCCTCGATGTCTCGCTGGCTCAGGCTCAGACACCCCTGATTCATCGGCCGGCCCAAGGGATCGTTTAGGTTCGTTCCGTGCAGCCCCATGTGCTGGCCCAGCCCGATCCATCGCGTCCCGAGCGACCCGTCCGCCGGCGCCGTCGCCGCCGCGGCCGGGTCCGAAAGATCTCGCTTGTCCGTCACCATGAGCGTGCCTTCCTGCCGCGACTCGGGCCCGACGCCGATGCGGAACCGGCCCGCGTAAAGCTCGCCGCCCAGCAAAAGCGTCAACTCGCACTGGTCGAGGTCCACGACCGCCTCGAACGGGCCGCGAACCACTTTGATTTGCCGCCCGGGCTCGAGCGGCGCGCGGGGATCCAGCCCGTTGATCTTCACCAGCAGGCCGGTCGGCACGTTGTAGCGCTCGGCGATCGATTCAAGCGTGTCGGTCGCCATGATTTCGTAAGGCCCTTCCAAAATGCTCTGCGACGAGAAAATCACCGTGCCGGCCAACTGGTCCAGCAGCGGCTGCATCTGGCGGCATTCGTCGGGCGTCGTGCTCGGGTCGGTGTAGCGTGCGCTGAGCATCTGATGGGCCTGGGCCGGTTGCCCGGCGGCCAGCGTCTCTTCCACCCGGCGAGCGAACGTCGCAAAATCCTCGCGATCGGCCGGCGGCGCCACCGGACCGGCGGCGGACGGCGGGCCGAAGTCGCTCGGCGGAGCCGCGGGCGGAGGGCCAAAATCGCTCGGCGGATTCATCGGCGACGGACCGGTCGGCGAAGGACTCTCGCTCGGCCACGGATTCGCCGGAGGCGCCGTGGGCTCACTGGCGGCCGAAGCCGCAATGACCGCGCCGTCATTGGTTCCCGTGGTGTTACCCGTGGCCGGCGTGACCAACGGAGACGGCCCCGCGGCCACCTCGCTCGGCGAAAACACCGGCGCGGCCGAATCCGCGGCGACGGGTGACGCGGGATTCGACGGGACGGCCGTCGGGCTTGGTGTCGGCGCCGTGGCCGCAAAGGCCGGCGCCGTGCCGCCCGACGACGGATCCGAACTCCACCGCGATGCCGCGCCGGCCGGCGCGCCGGTCGTCGTCGGCGTGCCCGGGCTCACTTGGAGCGTCGAGGGCCACTGGTCGGCCACCTCGGGCGGAGTGGTTGCCTGGGGAGTGTGGTTCAGTACCCAGTAGGCCCCGTAGAGCCCGCCCACCAGAATGGCCACCACGAAAAGCGTTTTCAGCGAACTCATGATCGTCCTCCTTGACGGATCATCGAGAGCCTATGAATTGAAATCGGGTGTGAGCCGACACAGACGCCGTATCATACGAAAACCGCCCCGCCGACGCTACACCAGATAGCCGAACTTAGCCGCATGGGGGGTGGAAAAAGACGTAGGCCGGGTCGTGACCCGGCGTGAATAGACTGCACGTCTTCCATGCCGGGTCACGACCCGGCCTACGTCAGTTTCCAGCAACCGTAGGCCGGGTCACGACCCGGCAAAGTTCATCCGTTCTTGCAGGACGCCGAGTCACCGTAGGTCAGGCTGTGCCTGACAACAACCGCCCATCCATCACAATAGTCACCGTAGGTCAGGCTGTGCCTGACAACTGCGGGTCATCCATCACAATAGCCATAAAAAACATCCACAAAAAACACAAAACCACACAAAAAGAACTACGCCAATCGTTGGCTCTTTGTGCGGTTTTGTGTTTTTGTAGCGACTCGAAAGGGCCGTCAGGCACAGCCTGACCTACGGTTTTTGTGTCTTTTCGTGTTTTTTGTGGCCACCTTCAGAACTGCCCAGTTTACAACTCTTTCCCAGTCCACCGCACGAACGCCTCCAGCCCGAAGTACTCCGGAAGGCCCAGGCGGTTGAACAGATCGGCCGTGGCCCGATTGCGCGCCTCGGCCCGTTGCCAGAATTCCCGCGGATCGTCGGGCCCGGGAAACAGGGCCGTGTCCTTTTGCGACTCGTGGCGGAAGATGGCCTCTTTCTTCGTCCGGAGATACTGAGGGCTCAGCGGCACGGCGATGTCAATCACGTGCGGCGCCCATTCCTGCCACGCCCCGCGATACAACAGCACGTCGGGCCGCGTCTTGCCGGAGGCCTCGATCTGCCGGAGCGCCTCGAAGATCAACTGCGCGCACACCCGATGCGTCCCGTGCGGATCGGACAGGTCGCCGGCCACGTAGAGCTGGCCCGGGTCGATCCGCTCGATCAATTCGCGGACCATGCGGACGTCTTCCTCGGTGGGCGGCTTCTTGGCCACGGTGCCCGTCTGATAGAAGGGCAGGTCGAGAAAGTGGAGATTCTCTTCCTTGATGCCGCAGACGCCGGCCGCGCTTTTCGCTTCGCTCCAGCGAATGGCCGACTTGATTTTCCGCACGGCCTGGCTGTCGGGTTCGCCCGCTTTTTTGGACACGATCGCGTGGCTCACCTCGGTCTCTAGCCGGAGCGACTTTTCATCGTCGATGGCAAACTGGCGATTCAATTCCGTGAGCAAGTCGGCGATCTGCCGCGCGTCGTGGTCGAACACGGCGATGTTGCCGCTGGTCATGTAGGCCACGTGAACGTCGTGGCCGTCCTCGATCAGCCGCAAGAGCGTCCCGCCCATGCTGATCACGTCATCGTCGGGATGGGGACTGAAACAGAGAACCTTTTGCGGCTTGCTCCCGGACGGATGATACTCGATCGTCTCCATCATCGCGCGGAACACCCGATGGGCGATCCGCGACGAGTCGCCGAACTGGCGCAAGAGCCAATAGAGCCCATGCTGACGGAAATCGTCGTCGTCCAGTTTGAGCAGGGATTTTTGGGTTTTTTCGCACAGCCACAGCACGGCCCGCTTCACCAGCGCGTCGTTCCACGCGACGTGGTCGAGCACCCAGGGCGTCGCCCGGGCCGTGAGTTCGTCGGCCGCGGCGGCGTCCAACAAAAACGCGGCGTCCGTGTGCTCCTGCAAAAAGCTGGCCGGCACCCGTTCGGTCAGGGGCCCTTCGACGGCCTCGCGGACGATCCGCGCCTTGTGCTCGCCGAAGGCCAATAGAAAAACCTTCTTCGCCTCGAAGATCGTGCCGACGCCCATCGTCAGGGCCTGGGTCGGCACGTTGTCGAGCTTGAAGAAGTCGGACGCGGCGTCCATGCGCGTCACCCGGTCGAGCGTGATCAACCGCGTGCGGCTGTCCTTGGGACCGAACGGTTCGTTGAACCCAATGTGCCCGTTGCGCCCGATGCCCAGCAGTTGGATGTCGATCCCGCCCGCGCGGCGGATCGCCGCCTCGTAGTCGCGGCAATAGCGGCTCACGTCGGTCGGCACGACGGTTCCGTCGGGCACGTGGACGTTTTCGTCCGGAATGTTGACGTGGTCGAAAAACGTCTCGCGCATGAAGCGGTGATAGCTTTGCAAGGCCGTCGACGACAGGCCGTAGTACTCGTCGAGGTTGAACGTGACGACGTTCGAGAAATCGAGCCCTTCCTCCTGGTGCGCTCGGATCAGCTTGCGATAGATGCTCACGGGCGTCGAACCGGTGGCCAGACCCAGAACGGTCTTCTGGCCCAACTCGTTGTGCCAGCGGATCATCTCGGCAATCGCGTCGGCGACGTACTGAGTCGCGTCCCGATCGGACTCAAAAACGTAACAAGGAACTCGCGTGCCGGGAACAGGTTGAACGTTGGGTTGCATGGCGTGATCGAATCAGTAGGTGTGTGACTGCGAAGATGTAGGCCGGGTCGTGACCCGGCGGGGAGTTCGTGAAAATCTCTGGCGCCGGGTCGTGACCCGGCCTACCATGTCGGCGGTGTCACCGCGTCACCACCATGTTGTCGCGGTGAATAATCTCGTCATAAGGATGGCATCCCAGCGCCC
>DATECS010000046.1:0-2767 GCA_035286785.1 Thermoguttaceae bacterium
GCAGATCGGCTTGCAGCACGGCATCTTGGTGGGGACCTTGCTTCCGATGGACAGGAGGGGACAATACCAGCCTGGAGCCGTCGTGGGGACGGTGGCGATCGCAGACAACGACATCGATCTCAGCACTGAGGCGCCGACGAAGACCATGGCCCAGGGCATCTTCGTGTTTGGGACGACGGGCATCAACGCGCGGATCGCCAGAAATACGATCACCAACTGTGCCCGGAACTCCATCGAGGTCCTCGATAACTACCTCAGCAATGACGGGGGTGGCTTCATCGTCATCCAGGACAACAAGATCGTGACGGCCACGGAAGGCGTCGCCCTTCCGGGGCCCCGGACACCCAACGGGATCGTCGTGGGTTACTTTCGGGACAGGAGTGCGGCCGTCGATCCGAAGCGCCTCATCCGACATGTGATCCTGCACAACAACGTTCGCGCGCGCGGAAA
The DNA here is from genome assembly GCA_035286785.1 of Thermoguttaceae bacterium. Lineage (GTDB taxonomy): Bacteria > Planctomycetota > Planctomycetia > Pirellulales > Thermoguttaceae > UBA11386. The sequence continues at coordinate 451 of DATECS010000046.1, forward strand.
GACGTCGGATGGCATCTCCGTGCTGACCGACGGGGCGCTGGTGCGGAACAACCATGTGGTCACCGAAGGGCCGGAGGCCCACGCGATCCGAGCCGTGGGATCCAATACCTACATCGGCCGGAACAAAATCGAGGGAAGCGGCGCCCTCGGGCTCGAGCTCGTGCCCACCGCTCCAATGACCGCAAGCGGCAACGAGATGGAAGGCAACGACTTCGAGCAGTTCAAGGCGGCGATCGTTGACGTGATGGTGGACAAGGGCGCCAACGGCAACGTCGTAGTGGGAACCAACGGGAGCGTCATCGACCTTGGTGCCGGGAATGAGATCCGGGGGCTCAAGCGGCTTACCAAGTAGGGCGGACGCCTTCCCAGGAATTGGAATTGAAATTGGGGTCAGGTCTTGCAATACGACAAATGGCCTCATACAAGCCCACCATGGCGCGACCCCTTCGTTTGGAGTTTGCGGGGGCGGTTTATCATTTGACCAGCCGTGGCAACGCGCGTCAGAAGGTTTTTTTCAGCGACGAGGACCGCCAGTTATTTCTTGATACGCTCGCTCAAGTTGTTTCACGTTACGGCTGGATCTGCCACGGCTACTGTTTGATGGCAACTCATTATCACTTGCTGGTGGAGACCCCGAAGGCCAATCTATCCATCGGCATGCGTCAGTTAAACGGGATCTACACCCAGAGTTTCAATCGTCGACATCGAAGGGTGGGTCATTTGTTTCAAGGCCGATTCAAGGCGATCTTGGTGGAAAAGGAGTCTTACCTGTTGGAGCTGTCTCGATACATTGTGCTCAATCCGGTACGGGTCAAAGGCGAGGCGGAGATGGGAGCCTGGAAATGGAGCAGTTACCGGGCCACGGCGGGGTTAGCTTCGGTGCCGGAGTTCTTGAGCATAGATTGGTTGCTTGAGCAATTCGGCAGGAACCGGCTGTCAGCGCAGAAGCGGTATCGGGCATTTGTTAGAGAGGGGTTAGAGAACCGGCCGTGGGAGGAACTCAAGGGGCAGATTTACTTAGGCAGTGAGGAATTTATCGAGCAGCACTCGGCGGAGGATAAGGAGGTAAGAGAGATTCCACGAATGCAGCTAAAGGCGCTCAAGCCGACGTTGGAGCGGATCTTTGCGAAGGGTGGGGAAAACGGGATAGCCCAGGCGTACCGACAGCACGGGTATCGGCTGCGCGAGATCGCCGCGCATTTGGGAGTTCATTACGCCACGGTGAGCCGGCGGCTCAAACAGATAGAGCGACAGAAGTAGGATGTCGGATTGCATGGCCTGACCCTACGGCTTCTACAAACCGCTGCCCAATGATTGGGTGACGGGGAATGTCGGCGGCACCTGCGTCGATAAGAATGACCATGTGTTCATCGTGAGCCGGACCGCCGAACCGACGAACCTGACCGCCCAGGAAAAGGAAGTCGGCAGAGCCGCGCCGCCGGTGATCGAGTTCGATCCCCAGGGCAACGTGGTCAATTCCTGGGGAGACCCCAAGGTCGTGCCGAGTGGTATTCACGACTGCCACGTCGATTTCGAGGGCAATATCTGGATCGGCGGCAACACGGACGCGATCGCGCAGAAGTATTCACGGGACGGCAAGCTACTGTTACAGATCGGCACGAAGAACAAATTCGACAGCTCGGACGGCACCGACAAGGGCGCCGCGCTGAACGGGAGCCAGACGCTCTTGAACAAGCCGGCGAGCTTCGCGGTCGATCCGGCCAACGGCGATGTCTATATCGCCGACGGCTACGGCAACCGCCGCGTCGTGGTCTTCGACCGCAACGGGAACTACCTCCGCCAGTTCGGCCGCCAGGCCACCCAGGCCGAGAGCGAGGCGGGCGTGGGCGGCGTGTTCCTGGGGCTCGTGCACTGCGTGGTGCTCTCGGAGGACGGCCTCCTCTACGTCGCCGACCGCGACGGCAAGCGTGTCCAGGTTTTCGACAAGTCGGGTAACTTCAAAAAAAACATTCTGATCAAAAGAAGGAGAGCGGACCTTGCGGGCAACGGTTCGCCCTGGTGGCTACTCTTGTCGCGGGACAAAGGACAAAAATACCTCTATGTCGCCGACGGCCTGGACGAGGTGATCTGGACCCTCGACCGCGACAGCGGCCGGGCGCTGTCGGGCTTCGGCCGGCTCGGTCACATGGCCGGCGAGTTCACATTCCTGCATACGATCGCGATGAACTCCAAGGGCGACCTGTTCATCGGCGAGACGCTCGGCGGCTGCAGGGTGCAAAAATTCAACGCGGTGGGAAATTGAACGCGGTATGGATTTTGTTGGGGAGTGTTAGCGTCGTTATTCCAAATCAATGAC
>DATECS010000047.1:0-6635 GCA_035286785.1 Thermoguttaceae bacterium
GCGACGTTATCGGGACGAGAAGTTCACGGTTTTTTCGCTCCAGCAGGGAGTTTTGGACGAGGTGGTTCCGCAGTTGCGGCTGGAAGAGGCCGAGCGGGCGGCCCAGATTCGGTTGCACTTCTCCGATCCGACTCGGGCGCAACTGGCGCCGACCGTAGCGCGGATGAGCGTAATGAGGACGCGGGGGACGACACTGGGCAATCTGCGGCTGATGCATGCGATGACGGAGCAATTGCACGTGCCGGGTCCGGACGCCAAGGCGGTCGCCGAGTTGATTCTTGACGCGCGGCTGGTTTGTCCGCTGGGCGGGGAGTATGAATATCGGCCGCGGACGGACGGATCGGGGTATTGGACCTCTACGGCGCTGGAGCCGGGGCCCGACGGGCGGACGGCGGATGTGCCGGCGGGCTGGACGGCGCCGCCGTTGAGCTGGTTTCGGGGGCTGGAGGCGGATCTGGCGATGACACGCACTGAGTTGTCTGCTCACGTTGAGGTGTGGATGCGGCTGCCGGAGAAGCCGTTGGTGGCGGAGCCGGCGGATGTGGCTCCGGCGGCGCCGGAGGTGGTGCCGACGCCAGAGGGCGCTAACGCAAAGGCGCAAGGACGCGAAGACGCAAAGGAAGAATGACGAAAAAACTTTGCGTCATGGGTCTGAGGCGGGGCAAGCCAGCGAGGCGGGCAATCGTTAGCCGGTGTGTTCTCGGCCCTGCTGGATGGGGGATTGCCGAACCTTGTCTTTGTGATACCTTGTCTCGGATGTAGATTGGGGGCGTAGGCGCGCTGTGGGGGGCAATGTTGTCAGGCACAGCCTGACCTACGGTGGGGCAATGTTGTCAGGCACAGCCTGACCTACGGAGGATGGATTGGTTGCGGGGATTTGTCAGGCACGGGGTGCCTGACCTACGGTATTTACGATATTGACTATTGCCGGGTCTCGACCCGGCCTACTTTTATGCGGAAGTCACCATGGACAAGGTGAAAGTGGCGTTGGTTGGGTTTGGGACGATCGGGTCGGGGACGGCTCGGTTGTTGTTGGAAGAGGGACCGCGGGTTGCGCGGGCCGCGCGACGGAAGATCGAGCTGGCTTACGTGGTTGACACGGACCTGACCCGAAAGCGGAACGTGACGCTGCCGAAGGGGTTGCTCAGCAACGATTACGATCGGGTGCTGGCGGATCCCGAGGTGAAGGTGGTGATCGAATTGGTCGGGGGCACGGTCGAGGCGAAGACGATTATTCTGCGTGCGTTGGAGAGCGGCAAGGACGTGGTGACGGCCAACAAGGCCCTGCTGGCCACGCACGGGCCGGCGTTGTTTCAGCGAGCCCGGGAGTTGGGGCGGACGATCGCGTTCGAGGCTTCGGTGGGCGGGGGGATTCCGCTGATTGCGGCGATCGGCCAGAGCCTGGCGACCGACCGGATCGAATTGATCGAAGCGATTCTGAACGGGACGTGCAATTTTATTCTGACGCAAATGGCAGAGCATGGGCTTGAATACGCCGACGTGGTGGCGGAGGCGCAGCGATTGGGCTACGCGGAGGCGGACCCGACGCTCGACGTGAACGGGAGCGACACGACGCAGAAACTGGCGATTTTGGCCCAGCTTGCGTTTGGGGCAGCGGTCGATTGGAAGGAGATTCCGCGGACAGGGATTGATCGGCTGACGCCGGCCGACATTCATAGCGCGGAGCAGATGGGCTACGCGGTTCGGCTGGTCGCCACGGCGCGGCGCGGGACTTATGGGCTCGAGCTGTTTGTGTCGCCGACGCTAGTGCCTTATGGGTCGCAGTTGGCCGGGGTCGAGGGAGCGTTCAACGGAATTCGGATCGTCGGAGAGCCGATTGGGCCGATATTTTTGCAGGGGTACGGCGCCGGTCAGAGGCCTACTTCCTCGGCCGTGGTGTCAGACGTGATCGATACGGCGTCGGGACGCACCGCCATCACGTTCGCCGCGCAGGGGCTTTGGTCGGGCGAGGGCGTCGAGAATGTTTCGGTGCGCGATCCCGGGGAGATTCCCGGGCGGTTTTATCTGCGGTTCGACGTGAAGAGCCAGCTTGACGCGGTGGCCGAAGTGACGCGGGTGCTCAAGGAACACGGCGCGTCGGTCGATACGCTGGTGCGGTACGACGACGAGGCGGATTCGCGGCGGGCGGCGCTGGTGATCGTCACGGGCGAGACGGCGGAAGGGAACATGAAGGCGGCGGTGAAGCAGATCGAGAAATTGCCGTTTGTTCGGGGGGAAGCGGTTCGGTGCCGGGTTGGGGAGTGAGGCTTAACGGTGGACATTTTTTACCGCAAAGGCGCAAAGACGCGAAGAAAGAATTAAACTCGCAAGGACGCAGTGAATGAAATACGCGATTATTATTCCTGACGGGTGCGCGGATGAAGCGCAGGAGTCGCTGGGGGGGAAGACGCCTTTGGAGGCGGCGCGGGTGACGGCGATGGACGCGGTGGCCGCGGCGGGGGTGGTGGGACGGGCGACGTTTGTGCCTGATGCGCTGCCGGCGGGGTCGGACGTGGCTAATCTGGGGCTGTTTGGGTATGATCCGGTGAAGTGCTACACGGGCCGCGCGCCGTTGGAGGCGGTGGCCCAGGGGATTCGGTTGGGGGCGGACGATTGGGCGTTGCGATGCAATCTGGTGACGATCGAAGATCAGGTGATGCGGAGCTTCACGGCCGGGCACATTTCGAACGAGGAAGCGGCCGCGCTGGTGGGGGCCGCACAGGAGTCGCTTGGTTCGGAGCGAATCGAGTTTCGGCCGGGCGTGAGTTATCGGAATCTCGTGGTTTGTCGCGACGCGGCGGGCGTACACGTGCCTTTTTCGGAGGACACGCGGACGACGCCGCCGCACGATCTGACGGACCGGAGCGTGATGGACGACTATCCGCGCGGGCCGGGGAGCGATCTCTTGGCCGAGTTGATGGACCAGAGCATGACGCTGTTCGCGGACCATCCGGTGAACGTCGCGCGGCGTGCGGCGGGCAAGCCGGCGGCGACGAGCATGTGGCTTTGGGGACAGGGTCGCGTGCCGCGGCTGGCGCCGTTTGCCGAGTTGCACGGCAAGCGCGGGGCCATGATTACGGCGGTGGATTTGCTGCGCGGGCTGGCGGCGCTGATGGGGTGGCGGCGGATCGACGTGCCCGGGGCGACGGGGTACACGGATACGGATTACGCGGCGAAGGGGCGGTACGCCTGCGCGGCGCTGGCCGACGTGGATCTGGTGGCGGTTCACGTCGAGGCGACGGACGAGGCCTCGCACGAGGGCGACGTGGCGGCGAAGATCGAGGCGTTGGAACAGATCGACCGGCATATCGTGGGGCCGTTGCACGAAGCGCTTCGGGCCCAGGGCGACTACCGCATTCTCGTGACGCCGGACCATCCGACGCCGTTGCGGACGAAAACGCACGCCCACGGGGCGGTGCCGTTTGCGATGGCGGGACGGGGGATCGCGGCGGACGGGGCGGCGGCGTATGACGAGCGGACAGGGGCCGCGTCGGGGCTTGTGTTTGACGAAGGGTGGCGGTTGATGTCGTTTTTTCTTGGGGAAGACTCTTGACGGACGGCAAGTAGTATAATGGTGGGCGGTGCCCACTCTACAGGTTTCTTTCTTTACGGATTTTCAGGCATGTCGATTGTTGTTCAGAAATTTGGGGGGACGAGCGTTGCCGATCGCGGGTTGATTCTTGCGGCGGCGCGAAAGGCGATTCGGGCCCAACTGCAAGGGCATCAGGTCGTGGTCGTGGTGAGCGCGATGGGCAAAAACACGGACCGGCTCATTCAGCTTGCCCGGGAAATTCACGACAATCCGCCGGCGCGGGAAATGGACATGCTGCTGGCCACGGGCGAGCAGGTGAGCGTGGCGTTGATGGCGATGGCGATACAATCGCTGGGCTATGAGGCGGTGAGCATGACGGGGGCCCAGTTGGGGATTGTGACGGACGACTCGCACACGAAGGCCCGGATTCAGTCTATTTCGGCGGATCGGATCACGGAGGCGTTGTCGCAGGGCAAAATTGTGATCGCGGCGGGGTTCCAAGGGGTGAACGAGCGGCACGAGATTACCACGCTGGGCCGCGGCGGGAGCGACACGACGGCAGTGGCGCTGGCGGCCGTGCTAGGAGCGGAGCGGTGCGAGATTTATACGGACGTGGACGGCGTTTACACGACCGATCCGCGGTTGCTGCCCGAGGCGCGGCGACTGACTCAGATCAGCTACGACGAAATGTTGGAGCTGGCCAGCGCGGGAGCGGGCGTGATGCATAATCGGTCGATCGAATTCGCCAAGAAGTTTTCGGTGCCGATCTACGTGCGAAACAGCATGACCGACGCGCGGGGGACGATGATCGTGGCCGATCCGGAGTCGCCGCATCAGCCGGTGTGCGGGGCGGCACTGGTGAAGGACCAGGCGCGGATTAGTTTGAGCGGGGTACCTGACCGGCCGGGAGCGGCGTTGACGTTGGTTTCGTCGATCGCGGCGAAGAAAATCGCGATGGACATGATCGTACAGAACGTGGGGGAGGACGGGCTGGCGGACATATCGCTAACGGTTTGCCGCGACGACCTGCCGACGGCGCTGAAGGCAGTGGAGGAGGCGGCTTCGGAATTGGACGCGGAAGCCTACGACCACGACGACGATGTTTCGTGCGTTTCGGTGGTGGGGTTGCCGATGGCGGAGCAGTCGGGCGTGGCGAACAAGATGTTTCGGGCGCTGGCCGACGCGGGGATCAATATTTTGATGATCTCGACGAGCCACATCAAGATTTCGCTGTTGGTGTCGCGGGAGTCGGCGATCGAGGCGTTGCAGTGCGTTCACGAGGCGTTTCAACTGGAACGAGCGCCGGAACCTCGGCCGGCCGAGAGCGTGCCGGCGCGACCGCATGGGCCGGCTTCACTTCGTCCGGCGCGGAATTCGAACGGGGTGGCGATCGTGACGAAGATGCAGGGGATGGAGGGGCTGATTGTCGAAGGAATCACGCTCGACGAGTCGCAGGCTCGCGTGACGCTGTACTCGGTGCCGGACACGGCGGGGTTGGCGGCGGATATTTTCGACGAGATCGCGGCGGCGGGCATCGTCGTGGACATGATCGTTCAGGGTCATTCGGTCGAAGGCACGGCTGACCTGAGCTTCACGTTTCCGAAGGAGGACTGCGCCACGGCGGTCGAGGTGGCCGAGCGGATCGCCAAGCGGCTGGGCTGCCACGGAGTGACGAGCTGTCCGCAGATCGCGCAGTTGTCGGTCTACGGCATCGGACTGCGGAGCCACACGCAGGTGGCCGGGCAGATGTTCGAGTCGCTGGGGGCGGCGGGGATTAACGTCGAGATGATCAACACGAGCGAGATCTGCGTGAGCGTGGTGGTCGACGCGCGACAGGGAGCCAAGGGGTTGACGGCGCTGGAGAATACGTTCCGCGAGTTCATCCTGTAAACCGGCGCGGGCGGGGTCGGGGATTGTGAAACGCGAACGCCGGCTCGGCCTTTATACCAACCCGAAGCGCAAGTGAGGGCATGCGGTCGATTTGCCCTCGCTGGCGCTTCGGGTTGGTATTTTTAGTTCCCTCGGCGACTTTTCATGGGGAATCCGCTATAATAGGGTTGGATGCTTTGAGTCCAGTATCTCTTTTCGACGTGAGGACGCGGCCATGCCGGTGCCGATGGAACTTTCGCGGATTATCATCAGCGAGATCAACGAGCAGCAGGTGATCTACCTGAAGGAGATCGACGGGCCGCGGACGTTTCCGATTCTGATCGGCATCTTCGAGGCCACGAGCATCGAGCGGCACGTGAAGCGGCTGCACCCGCCGCGCCCGTTGACGCACGATTTGCTGGTGAACGCGATCGAGACGATCGGCGGGCAGTTTCAGGACGTGATCATCAGCGAATTGCGCGAGCACACGTATTACGCGAAGCTGCGGATCCGGCACGACGGGGAGTTGATCGAGATCGACGCGCGACCATCGGACGCGATCGCCGTGGCGGTGACGTGCGATCCGATGCTGCCGATTTTTGTGAACGAGGAAGTGCTCGAGGACGTGCTGGGGGACGGCGGGGCGTAAAGTCTATCCGAAAACGGGGACAGGCACCTCACGGCAACCGTTTTAGGAAGCGCCGCGTAAGTCGGGTTCGGAAGCCAGTCCCCGTTTTCGGATAGGCTCTTAGAAGTCGTACCAGAAGCCGAGGCCGACTTGCTGTTCGTGCTCGCGGAAGAATTCGTACTGGTCGCTCATGCCGTTGAGGTAGTGGAGGCCGACGCGGGCCAGGCGACCGGTCATTCCGCGCCATTGCCAGCCGGTTTGGAGGACGAAGTTGCCACCGAAATCGACTTCCTGGCGAAGGTGGCCGCTGACGGTGAAAAAGGGAGCGCCCCAGCAGGTTGACGGATTTAACGGGCTGTAGTCCAGGCCGAACTGCAATTCCCAGGGTTCGTTGCCGCCGTCGGTATAGAAGGCGTAGCCGAGTTCGCTGTAGACGCGGACGTTGTCCCAGGGATAAACGGCCGCGCCGAGCACAAGCCCGAACCGCGAGAAGTTGATTCGCTCGACGTCGTGGTGGCTCAGCATGTACTCGTCGCCGAGGTGCGAGCTGAGGTGGTAGAAGGCGAATTTCGACTCCAGCCGCCCGCGACGGTGAGTCAAGGCGGC
>DATECS010000048.1:0-3491 GCA_035286785.1 Thermoguttaceae bacterium
AACGCCCTGGACGCCTCGATCCTCGCGGCCAATTGGGGAGACCATAATCCGCTGGACTCCGCGGTCGGCGTGCCCGAGCCGGGCAACCTTGCCCTGCTGGCGGCGATGGCGATAATCGGCCTGCTGCGTCGGCGACGGAACAACTGAGCCCACGCGATCGATTCACGTTCATAAAAACCCTCGGGACCGAAAGGCCCGAGGGTTTTCTTTTGGGAAATTCCACCCGATGGGAACGCTTTCGTGCCTTTTTCGTGGATCCGTTGCGACTTGCCGAATCGAATGGCTTCACCAGCCGTGGGCATGATGCCCGACCTGAACGGTGAATCACAAGCTCTCGGCCGTTTACGAGACTTCGGCCGTGGCGGGGTAATCTTCGAGTTCGGCGAGCCAGACGCGGATGTCGTTTTCGTATTCGCTGGCCAGATTGCCTTGGATGAGCTGACGGTGGAAACTGGCCGCGCCCTTGTCGAGCAGATCCGCTTCTTCCGCGCTGGGGAAACGGCGGGCCGGGTCGGGGGCGATCAGCTTCTGACAAAAGGTCATCAGAAGCTCGTTGCACGCGACGTCCTCGGGCAGGATTTTGGGCAGCCGCTGGGCTAGGAGAAGTTTGGCCTCGAGCAGTTCCTGGAAGTTGGTGTAGCCGGCGAAGGGCGGCGTGCCCGAGAGCATCTGAATCAGCACGTAGCCCAGGCTGGCAAGGTCGCTGCGCGGGGACGATTCACTGCGTTCGAGAACCTCGGGCGCGGCATAGGCGGGCGTGCAAGTGCGGATCGGCGGGAGGTTTTCCAGGTCGAACGCCGAGCCAATATCGATGATCTTGGCGTTGCCGGTCCGCTTGATCATGATGTTCGACGGCTTCAGATCGCCGTGGACGATCCGTTCACGATGCAACGAGGCCAGCGCGGCCAGACAGTCGCGGATGATGGCGATGGCGATGCCCGGCTTAAGCCGCGGGTGGACGGGCCCGGCGGTGACGATCACCTGATTGATCTGCTCCCAGCGTTTGTTGCTGACCCGATGCCGAAGATGCTCCAGCATCCGGTTGTCCATGAGTTGGTTGAGATCGAAGCCGTCGATCCACTCCATTTCCATGAGGCGGATGCGATGGCGATCGACCCAATTGTGGACGTCGAGCAGGTTGTCCTGCTGGATCTGGGCGACGCGGGCGGCGACGTGCGCAATGCGGCCCATCGCCTGGTCATAGGCGTGCTCGCTGTCGTAGGGCTCGGGCGAAAAGACCTTCAAGGCCACGGGAAGCGTGAAGTTATCTCCGCTACGCCGCTCCGAAAGATAAACAACGCCTTGACCTCCGGCGCCGAGCCGGCGAATCAGGCTGTGGTGCTCGGTCCAACTCAGGCGTTTGTCATCAACGATGCGGCTGTAGGCGTCGAGAAGGCCTGGAGGGCATTGGCCGGCGGGATGACCACCCCACGTTCGGGTGGCACTTCTTTCGTGAAACATGGTCGTCGACATGGAGCTTGCCTCAGCGGAGGGATCGTGCGAGACAACGGGGATACTGGTGGATATCTTACAGGGGTGCTATCAGGTTCGTCTAGAGCGAAACGAGGACCGGGGCAAGGGACGGGGGGTTGGGGACGGGGACGGGAGTACTCTCGCACTTAACCGGTAGGGGATGAACGGCTGTTGTCTTAACCCTCTCTCGGAAGGGGAGAGGCTGGATGCAAAGGAAGAGGGGGCTGGGAAAGCGGCTTCTCCGTTACGTGTTTCGAGTAGTGACTGGTCCAAAAATCGTCCCAGAGCGGGTAGCAGCTACCACGGATGGGGAAACCTAGAGATTTGTCTTCGAGGTAGTTGATCAACGGTTCGCCGGATTGCCAGCGGCGGAGGTTTTCGCACAGCAGGTCGGTCATGCGGTCGATGCGCCAGCGGGCCTGGCCGGCAACGTGCGGGGTGATAATCACATTGGGCATGTCCCAAAGAGGATGGTCCGCCGGCAGGGGTTCGGGATCGGTCACATCCATGACCGCGCCAGCCAGGTGGCCGGAGGTCAGGGCGTCGATCAAGGCGTCGGTTCGCACCAACGGGCCGCGCGCGGCGTTGACCAGAAGCGTGCCCTGACGCATTCGGGCCAGGGCGGCGGCGGTGATCATACCGCGGGTTGAGTCGTTCAACGGGGCCGCGAGAATTACTACGTCGCTTTGGGCTAGCAAGTCGTCGAGGCGGTCGGCGGGCCAAAACGCGTCGAGCCCGGCCGGGGGATCGACCGGGAATACGTCGGTGGCGATGATCCGGACGCGGAAGGGCCGCAGGACTTGCGAAAGCCGGCGGCCGACCGCTCCCATGCCGACGATGCCGACGGTGCTGCCGGTCAAATCGCGGGTCGGGCGGCGGATGAATTCATGTTTTTGCTGGGCGCGGAAGAAGACCGGCAGACTGCGGCACCAGGCGATGATCAGACCGAGCGTGTGTTCGGCGACCTGATCGGAGAGTACGCCCGAGGCACTGGTGACGACGATGTCGGACGCGACCACCGAGGGCACGAGGCAGTGGTCCATGCCCGCCGCCGAGGACTGAATCCAGCGGAGGCGGCCCTGGCGAACGACGGCGTCCCAGGCGACGGGCACCTTGGGATGACCACAAAAGAGGTCGGCTTCAAGGAGGGCTTCGGCCACGTGCTGCTGGCCGGCGTTGATGATCTTGTGGTCGGGCACCGCGCACTGGATCTGGTCGATGTGGCGGGGTTCGACGGGGTAGCAGAGGACTAGTTGCATTGGGGGGAGGAAGAGGGTTGGGATTTGAGATTTCAGTAGTTACAAGTTTGGGACAATCCGTAGGCCGGGTCGCGACCCGGCAAGGTTCTTGCTCGGGACTATCTGTCGCCGGGTCACGACCCGGCCTACGGTAATTCGGCGAATTTGGAACTACTGGATTTGGGGATTGCGGGATTTAGGGGGGCGTCAATGCAATATTGTGGTGGATTTTTGGCGGTTGGCAAGGTGGCTTGAGGAAAGGGAAGTCCGTAATTAGAATGGAGTTAATGACCCCACAGGGCACGTGCTCGACCAGATTTACTCCCGCCGCTTGGCCGACAGCCGTGCCTTTGTCTGGGCTCCACACGAGGATCCTGGACTGCGCGAGTAGGGTGGGCACTGCCCACCAAACGGCAACAACTTCGTGGTGGGCGGTACCCACCCTACCATTCTAGGCCCTCGCTTGCGCTTCGGGTTGGTATGATCTGCAACGGTTGGCCCATCGCATTATTAGTGAATGAAGGAGGCTTGCCCTGAAAACCTCTAAGTTCCAGATTAGCCTGTTGGCGGTGGTCCTGTTGGTGGCCCTGCGGGTGACGATCGGGTGGCACTTTCTTTATGAAGGGGTCTGGAAGATCGCCAACCCGGAGAAGTTCTCGGCCGCGTCTTTCTTGACGACGGCGAAGGGGCCCGCGGCGCCGCTGTTTTACGCGATGGTCCACGACATCGACGGGCGGGAGCGGCTGGCCCGGCGGACAACCGTCGTGGCCGGGCCTCTGG
>DATECS010000049.1:0-4469 GCA_035286785.1 Thermoguttaceae bacterium
GGAATCTGGTTTGATTCGATCAAGCCGGGAGAGACGCCGGAAAACAAGCGGTCCAGCGACGTCTTCATTCTCCGCGGCGGCGCAACGGGTGGCGGAGGATTGGGGCTCATCGGCGCCACGACGCCGGCGCGAACAAGGCAAGCCGAACCGCCCGAGCCCCTGGTGATCGAGATCCTCACCATCGAAATGAAGGACCCCACGGGCGGATAACGCTTTCTTTTTTACCGCGAAGACGCCAAGGGGTAGGTCAGGCTGTGCCTGACGAGTCCTTGCTTGAAACAAGGGAAACCGAGCATGTGTCAGGCACAGCCTGACCTACGGACTGGACGCACCAATCCCCGCCACGGGTCTCCCTATCGTTCATCCATCCCGTCAATATAACTGCGCAACCGCTGCAACTCGTCCGTCACGGAACGCAGCTTGAGCATGTTCTCGACCCGCTTGAGCAGCTCCAGCTTGTTGACCGGCTTGCTCAGAAAATCGTCGCACCCCGCGTTCACCGCCCGCTCGATGTCGCCCAACTCGTTCAGCGCCGTCACCATCAGCACCATGATGTCTCTCGTCGCCGGGTCGTCCTTGAGCGTCTTGCAGACCTCGAAGCCGCTCAGCTTGGGCATCATGATGTCCAACAAAATCAGGTCGGGCCCGAACTCGGCCACCTTGTCGAGCGCGTCCCGGCCGTCCACGGCCACCGCGATTTCGCACGGACACTCGGCAAGATAGGCTTCGAGCAACTCGACGTTGGTCGGATTGTCGTCGGCGATAAGAATTTTACTGGCCATGAAAAAACCTTCCGTCCTATCTGCGTTTATCCGCGGTTCTACAATGGAGATGCCACCCGTCACTCGCGGTCGATCGGCACCGGAAACTGCCGGCACATCTCGGCCACCTCGCCCCGAACCCGCCCGATGAGCGCCTCATCCTCCGGCGCCCGCAGCACGGCCACCATCCAGCCGCCGATCCGTCGCATCTCGTCCGTGCCCATCCCGCGAGTGGTCAACGCGGGCGTGCCGATCCGAATGCCCGATGGATCGACCGGCTTGCGCTGGTCGAACGGAATCATGTTCTTATTGACCGTGATGCCGCAATGTTCCAACACGTTTTCGGCCGTGCGGCCCGTCGTGCCCAAGGGCGTTACGTCGGCCAGCAACAGATGGTTGTCCGTGCCTCCGCTCACCAGGCTGATCCCGCCGGCCGCGAGCACTTCGCCCAGCGTCCTGGCGTTGTCGATCACCTGCTTTGCATACTTCTTGAACTCCGGACGCAAACACTCTCCGAAACAGACCGCCTTGCCCGCGACGACGTGCATCAACGGACCGCCCTGCGTGCCCGGGAAGATGGCCCGATCAACATCCTTTGCATAGGCCTCGCGGCAGAGAATCAGCCCAGCCCGCGGCCCGCGGAGCGTCTTGTGGGTCGTTGTCGTGACGTAATCGGCCACCGCCACCGGATCGTCGTGCAACTTCGCGGCGACCAGTCCCGCGTAATGGGCCATGTCCACCATCAACCGCGCGCCGCACTCTCGCGCGATTTCGGCGAAACGGCCGTGCGGAATCTCGCGCGGATAGGCGCTTGCGCCGGCGACGATCAGCTTTGGCTTGTGTTCCCGGGCCAGCGAGGCCAGTTGGTCGAAGTCGATCCGGTGCGTCTGGGGATGCACGCCGTAGCCGATGAAATTGAACAGCTTGCCCGAGATGTTGATCTTCAGCCCGTGGGTCAAATGCCCGCCGTGGGCCAGACTCAGTCCCAGCACCGTGTCGCCCGGATCGAGCATCGAGAGATAGACGCCCGCGTTGGCCTGCGAGCCGCTGTGCGGCTGCACGTTGGCGTGCTCCGCGCCGAACAACTGCTTGGCCCGATCGATGGCCAGCGTCTCGACCACGTCGACAAACTGGCACCCGCCGTAGTAACGCTTGGCCGGATAACCTTCGGCGTATTTATTGGTCAACACGCTCCCCACGGCCTGCATCACGGCCGGGCTGGTGTAGTTCTCGCTGGCGATCATCTCGAGCCCGTCGCGCTGCCGTTCCATCTCGCCCACGACGGCGGCCCAAACTTCAGGATCTTGCTTTTCGAGGTAGTTCATGGCGGGGGATTCCATTGATGATTGAAAAAGTTCAAAAACGACAGCCCCGGGGAGGGGTGTTGGTTAACTTTGGCAAACCCTCTATTCTTGGCGAACCGGTGGCTTTCGTCAACCGGGCGTCACCCGCTACCACCCGTTTCATTCCAGCCCAATTTCAACCTCAACCTCCCCCGCATTGTCCCCCAACTCGGCCGACGACTCGTTGATCCTCAGGTAGAGCGTGCCCGACCGCGTCGGCTTCACCGTGGCTTCCAGTCCCACGGCAATCGCCTCGGGCACGATCGACCGATCGCCCGTGGACGTCGAATCAGGCAGCACGGTGGCCAGCAACATCCCCAGCGGCCGGCCGCGAGAATACCGAATCGTCACGCCGCCCGGCTCGCACCACCAGATTTTTGGACGGTCGGCCACCTGATACCGCCCCTCGGCCCGCAGGTGATACTTTTTCCCCTGTTCCACGCGCACGCCTGAGTTTTGCCAACCGTGCCGGGCGGAGATGCTTACGTGAACGCCGGCCGGGTCGAGTGGCTTGCCCGGCGCGACGTCGACCAACGTCGCCGCCACGTCGCAACCATAGTCCAACTCATCGAGAAACACGGCCCATTGCTGTTCCAGCGCCGTCCACTCGTCGCCCACCGCCGCGATAAACTGTTTCGTGAGATAAGGCCGGAGCACGTCGCCGCGCAGCCGGCGAAACAGCTCGCCGTACTTCGGATGCCGGTCGAGAAACATGGCGGCTGCCCAACTCCAGGCATACGGCTCCGTTTCAAGAAACACTTGATAGCGATAGTCCAGCACCTCGCGGAGCGACCGCCCGCGGCCCGCGGCCACCGCGTCCTTGACCAGTTTGATCCGTCCCCACATGGGCACTTCGTTCCGCGCGCGCGGCATCCGGTTCAATTCCAGATGTCCCTCGTCCGTCAGCCGATGGGTGGCCAGCAGTTCGGCCGTGCCCTCCATGAACCACGGCGGCCCGCACGCGCCGAGAAACGAATTCATGAAGCAGTGCGTCCCTTCGTGCAGCACCAGATGCCGCAAGGCGTAGTCGCTCGGCTGTTCATGGATCCAAAAATCCGTGTTGCGGCTGAACCCATGCTGAAACGGCGGCAAATCCGCCGGCAAAAGACCAAGCCGGCGAAACGGCTCTGCATCCTTGATCAAGAAGCCCGTCAACCGCCACTCGGCCGCTTTTTGAGGATCGATCCCGAAATAGCGAGCCCACTGGGGAATCGCCTGATCGAACACCGCCGGCAAGGCGTCGGTCTGCTCGTCGGCCGGAAGGTCGGTATAAAAAATCACGTGGCGACCTTCCAACTTTCGTATACCCGCCGCGAGGGCCGCCGCGTCGTCAACTTTCACTTTCACCGCGTCCGGCAGCCACCGATCCGTCGCGTCGGCCGGCATTTCGAGCAACTCGCCCAACGTCCGCCGCGGAGGTTGGACCGGCTCCGCGCGACCGGCGATCGACGGATTCGCACCATCCTTCGGCGGATTCGATGCATCTGTAGAGGGCGTGGGCCGAGGCTTCGCAAGCCGACTTGCCTGTTGTGGACGCAGGCGTTGCTTATGTTGCGTTAGTGCCGCGGAGCTACCATCCGTTTTCTTTGAAGCCGGCGCTGGACGACAGCCCGTGACCCATGGACTAACGCCAAGAATCACAACCACCACGTAGGTCAGGCTGTGCCTGACGGAAATCAGGCTCAATAGCCTGTCAGGCACAGCCTGACCTACTGCTACTGCTACCGCCATTCGCGCCGGGTCGCGACCCGGCCCATTCCAATCCCTGATCCCCAATCCCCAATCCCTCCTCTCACTCAAACCTTGCCGCCTGCCCCGTCGCGCCCAGCACGAGCGTCCACAACTCGCCCTCCGGATCGACCCGCCGTTTCTGTCCGGCGGTCATCCCAATCGGCACGTGAATGACGGTCCCGTGCCACGAGCAAACCAGCACGTCGGACTTCCCGGCCATGCCCGCGTGAACGGCCCGCCGAGCCAACTGGTCGGCAAGAATATCGTCCTCGCAGTTGGCCGGCACGCTGCGGATGAGGTAACTCGGATCGATGTATTTCAACGCGATGGGAAGGTTCTCCGCGGCGAAGTATTCACAAATCTTCCGCTTCAGCAACAGACCGATGTCCTGGTGCAACAAATTGCCCGAGGCGTCGCGATCGTTCCCTGCCTTGTCGAACAAATCCTGGCCCGCGCCTTCGGCAACGACAATCAGAGCATGATGCCGGGCCAAGATCCGCCGTTTTAGGGCTGCCAGCAGCCCGCCCGGCCCGTCCAACGCGAACGGCGCCTCGGGAATGAGCGTGAAATTCACCTCCTGGCTGGCCAGCGTCGCCCCGACGGCGCTAAAACCCGCGTCGCGCCCCATCACCTT
>DATECS010000050.1:0-24596 GCA_035286785.1 Thermoguttaceae bacterium
CGGGTCATGACCCGGCAAGGTGTGCCGCCGGGTCATGACCCGGCCTACGTCTTTTATTCCGCCGACGACTTTGTGATTCTTCCGAGGAGAGCGACTGTAATGAGTGTGTCCGTTCCGAAGGGCTTCTTGCTGGCCGGCGTGCATTGCCGGATCAAGAGCGACCCGCAAAAGCCCGACCTTGCTCTGATCATGTCCGAAGTGCCGGCGGTGGCCGCCGGGGTTTATACCCAAAATCTGGTTTGCGCCGCGCCGGTCGTGTTGGATCGCCAGCGCACGCCGAGCGACCGGATTCGGGCCGTGGCAGTGAACTCGGGCAGCGCCAACGCCTGCACTGGCGAGCGAGGTTTCGCGGACGCGCAAAAGATGGCCGCCCTGGCCGCCGCCGTGTGCGGCGCCGCGCCGGAGGAGGCCCTGGTGATGTCGACCGGCATCATCGGCCAGTTCCTTCCCATGGACAAAATCGAGCAAGGCATCTCGGCCGCCGCGGTCAAACTCGGCTCGAAACCAACCGACCTGATGACCGCCGCCCGGGCCATTATGACCACCGATCTGGTGCCCAAGATGGCCGGCCGCACGCTCCAACTCGCCGGGCGGACCGTTCAGATCGCGGGTATCGCCAAGGGCTCCGGCATGATCGGGCCCAACATGGCGACGATGCTAGGCGTGATAATAACCGACGCCCCGCTTTCGCCCGCCACGGCCCAATCCATGCTCGCCGAGGTCGCCGACGAGACGTTCAACTGCGTAAGTGTCGAAGGCCACGTCAGCACCAATGATTCACTCGTCATGCTGGCCAACGGCCAAGCAGGCGGCGAACCGCTGACCGGCGGCGATTTGACTGCCTTCCAAAAGGCACTGTCCGAAGTCTGCGTCGAACTGGCCCGTGCCATTCCGGCCGACGGCGAAGGCGCCACGCACCTCATCACGATCGACGTGACCGGCTGCGCCGACCGCGAATCGGCCAGGAAAATCGCCAAAACCGTGGCCGACAGCGCCCTGGTCAAGACGGCCGTCGCCGGCGCCGACCCCAATTGGGGACGCATCGTCTCGGCCGCCGGCTACGCGGGCGTGCCGCTCGACGCCGCCGCCATCAAGCTCAAAGTCAACGGCGTTCTGCTTTACGAACATGGAACGCCGGTGTCGTTCGACGCCCAGGCCGTTTCCGATTCGATGCGAACCAACCGCGACGTCCACGTTGAACTCTCGTTCGGTGAGGGTAAGGCCGCCGCGCGGTTCTGGACGTGCGACCTGACGGCCGACTATATTCGCATCAACGCCGATTATCACACGTAGAGCCTATCCGAAAACGGGGACTGGCTCCCGGATAATATCGGTGGAGTAGTAAATAATCGCTAGACAAAGGGTGCCTGTCCCCGTTTTCGGATAGGCTCGTGGGACACAGCGACTCCATTAAATACTCGCCATGACTTCCGCTTGGACCCACCTGCGCATCGGTCTGGTCATCCTGGCGATACTGTTTCTTGTCGGCGTGGCGGGCTACTCGCTGGCCGGTTGGGAACTGGGCGAAGCGATCTATATGGTCGTCAATCTCTTTTCGACCGTCGGGCTGAAGGAGGTCCGCGACCTGTCCCATGCGCCCGGCCTGAGACTGTTCACGTCCGCGCTGATCATCCTCGGCGTCTCGACCGCGTTCTATATCATAGGAGCCTTCGTACAAATGATGACACAAGGCGAAATCAATCGGGCGCTGGGCGTTCAACGAGTCAACCGCGAGCTGCGACGCTTGAGCGATCACATCATTCTGTGCGGTTTCGGCCGCATGGGCGAGATTCTGGCCGAGCAGTTGCTGCGGCGGAAGCACTCGTTGGTGATCGTCGACAACGACGCCGAGCGGGTCGCCGAAGCCGCCCAATTGGGCTATCTGGCCGTCAACGCCAACGCCAGCGAAGAGGACGCCCTGCGTGGCGTCGGCATCGAAAAGGCCAAAATCCTGGTCACCACGCTTCCCGAGGACGCGGACAACGTGTTCATCACCCTGACCGCGCGGAATCTCAATCCCAACGTCCAAATCATTGCCCGCGGCGAACTGCCCTCGACCGAGAAAAAACTCCTTCAGGCCGGCGCCGATCGCGTGGTCCTGCCGGCGGCGACCGGGGCCATGCGCATGGCCGCCATGATTACCCGGCCTTCGATGATCGAGTTGGTCGAACTGGTCGGCGGACGTCACATTGCCGAAGTCGAGATTGACGAAATTACGTTGCCCGACGATTGCCCTTTGGTCGGCACAACGCTTGGCGCCGCGGACGTTCGGAGTCGCCACGGCGTGCTGATCGTCTCGGTGCGGCGAAGCAACGAGCTGTTGCTTTTCGCCCCGGGCGCAGACACGGTGTTTCAGGCCCAGGATCGCGTGATCCTTATCGGCCACCTCTCCAGCATCGAGACCTTCCGCCGCGAATGCGGCTTATAGCTCCCCAGGAGGATGGACATTCTTGTCTGTCGCCGGGAATTGCCAAACGAGGGTGACGAACAAGATTGTCCGTTTTCCTCCGCGTCTTTCACCGGTTCTGTTTCCGACGTTCGGCGAGACGCATCAAGAGATAGTAGAACACTGGAGTGAGCGCCAAACCGAAGAACGTCACGCCGATCATGCCGCTGAACACGGCGGTGCCCAGCGAGTTGCGCATCTCGGCGCCCGCCCCTCGGCCGACGATCAGCGGCATCACGCCCAGAATGAAGGCAAACGACGTCATGATAATGGCCCGAAGTCGCAGCCGGGCCGCCTCGACGGTGGCCTCGGTGATCGAGCGGCCTTCCTTGTGAAGTTGGGCGGCGAATTCGACGATGAGGATTGCGTTTTTGGCCGCCAGGCCCACGAGGACCAAAAAGCCGATCTGGACGAAGATGTCGATCGGCATCCGCGCGACGGCCATGCCCACCGCGGCGCATAGCAGGCACATGGGCACTACGAGAATCACGGCCAGAGGGAGCCGCCAGCTTTCGTACTTGGCCGCGAGAATCAGGAAAATCAGCCCCGCGCCGATGGCGAGGATCAGGACCGCCACGTTGCCCTCCTGGGACTGCAAGTACATGATCTCGGTCCACTCATAGGTCACATTGTCCTTCGCGGCCAGCGCGTGCATGATGTCCATCACCTGGCCCGAACTCGTGCCGGGACCGGGATTGCCGACCACCGGCGCGGAGTTGTACATGTTGTAGCGCATCACCATGACCGGCCCGCCGACGCTCTCGGGAGTGCCCAGCGTGGCCAGCGGAACCATCTGGCCGAATCGGTTGCGGACCTTGAGTTGGGCTAATTCCGCTACCTTCGTGCGATAGTTGTCCTCGGCCAGCACGTTGACCTGCCAAGTGCGGCCGAACTCGTTGAACAGATTGACGAAGTAGCCGCCCATGTAGACCTGGAGCGTGTTGAATACGTCGTCCACTCGGACGCCGAGCGACTCGCATTTGGTCCGGTCGATGTCGAGGTAGATCTGCGGCGTGTCGGCGCGGAACATGGTGAACACGCCGACCAACCGCGGATCGGCAGCAGCGCCGGCGACCAATTCGTCCGTCTGGGCCTGGAGTTCGTCGAGATCCACGTAGCCGCGCTGCTCGACCTGGAGCTTGAACCCGCCGCCGCTGCCCAATCCCTGGATGGGCGGCGCGCGGAACACCTGGATCTCGGCCCCGTCGATCTCCGCGGCAAAACGCTTGCGAAGCGTCTGGGCGACCACGGCGTCGTATTCTTCGTGACCGTGGCGTTCTTCAAACGGTTCGAGGATCACAAACGACGAGCCGAAGTTCGACCCATTGGCGTTCAGCAGAAACGACTGGCCGGCGACCGACAGCGTATGGGCGACGCCCGGAATCGGCGGATATTTTTTCGGATCGCTCGGGTCGCCAAGCGCGATGCGGTCCACGTGGGCCATGATCTCTTCGGTCCGTTCGAGCGAAGCCGAGTCGGGCAACTGGACGTTGACCAGCAGGTAGCCCTGGTCCTGCTCGGGAATGAACGCCTTGGGCGCCCGGTCGAGCGTCCAGCCGGTCAGCAGCAACAGCCCGCCGTAAACGACCACAACCATCAGCCCGACGCGAACCAGCCGGCCGACTGTTCGACCATAGGCCTCCGTGAAGACATCGAACACGCGGTTGAATGCTTTGAAGATGCCTGAGAGCACTGCGTTGACCGGATCGATGATCCAACGGCCGATCAGGCCGCCGAGCACCGCGCCAGGAACCATCAATCCCAGGTAGACGCTCCAAGAAAGCCCGTGGCTTTCATCGCCGGGACTCAGCCCGAGCTGCGCGGCAAAATACTTTTTCGCCACCGCGACGCTAGCCAGACCGCCGAGAACAATGAAAACCCACCAGGGCAGGGCTTCATGCACCGGATGGCCGTGTTCGTCGAGTTTCTGCTTGCTGAAAATAGCAACCGCGCGGCTCGGGGTGAGCGTCATCGCGTTCACCGCCGAAATGATCATGGCCGATGAAATGACCAAGGCAAACTGGCGGAAAAACTGGCCCGTCACGCCCGGCATGAACACGCTCGGCAGAAAGACCGCGCTGAGCACGAGCGTAATGGCGAGGATCGGCCCCGTGATTTCGCCCATCGCCTTGATCGTGGCGGATTTCGCGTCCAGACCGAGCGACATCTGACGTTCGACGTTTTCGAGCACGACAATGGCGTCGTCCACCACGATGCCGATAGCCAGCACCATGCCGAAAAGCGTCAGGTTATTAAGACTAAAACCCATCACGGCCATCACGGCGAATGTGCCGACCAGCGACACGGGCACGTCGATCATCGGCAGGATCATGGCCCGCCAGTCTTGCAGGAAGAACAGCACGAGAAGGGCCACGAGGATCACGGCATCGCGGAGCGTCTTGAGCACCTCGTCGACCGACTCGCGGATGAAGGGCGTCGTGTCGTAGACAATGGCGTATTCAAGTCCCTGGGGAAACGACCCGCGGAGCTCGCGCATCTTGGCCTTGATCGTGTCGCCGACGTCCAGGGCGTTGGATCCCGGCAACTGGAAAACGGCCAAGGCGACCGACGGCCGCCCGTCGAGCCGGCAGGTTTGCGTGTACATCTGGGCGCCGAGTTCGAGCCGAGCCACGTCGCGCAGCCGGACGATCTGGGCGGAAACGCGGCCTTGCTTCTCGTCGCCTTGAGTTGTTTTGACGATGATGTCGGCGAATTGCTTGGGATCGGTCAGCCGGCCGAGCGTGCTCATGGTCAATTGAAACGCCTGGCCGGGCGGCACGGGCGGTTGGCCGATCTGGCCCGCCGCCACTTGGACGTTCTGGCTCTGCAGGGCTTGAATCACGTCGGTCGTGGCCAGATTGCGCGAGGCCATTTTCTGCGGGTCGAGCCAGACTCGCATCGAGTAGTCGCGCTGGCCCAAATACGCCACGTCGCCCACGCCGTTGATCCGCGCCAGCTCGTCCTTCAATTGGATCGTCGCGTAGTTCGACAAGTAAAGATCGTCATAGCGTCCGTCGGGCGAGAAGAGATTGACGCACAGCAAGATGTTCGGCGATTTCTTCTTGGTGCTGACGCCCTGGATCTGCACTTCGCGCGGCAACAGGGGCATCGCCAGTTGTACGCGATTCTGCACCAGCACCTGGGCCATGTTCAGATCGGTGCCCAACTCGAAAGTGACCGTCAGCACGTACGAGCCGTCGTTCGTGCATTGGCTCGACATGTACATCATCCGCTCGACGCCGTTCACCTGCTGCTCGATCGGCGCGGCCACGCTGTCGGCCACCACCTGGGCGCTCGCCCCGGGATAGCTCGCCATGACCACCACGGTGGGAGGCGTGATGTCGGGATATTGGGCGATCGGCAACATGAACGCCGTCACCCCGCCGGCCAGCAGAATGACCAGCGAGACAACCCAGGCGAAAATTGGGCGTTCGATGAAGAATTTGGCAAACATGAAGCGAGGGGGCTAGGGTTTTGGGGATTTCGGGATTTCAGTAGTCACAAGTTTGGCACAATCCGTAGGCCGGGTCATGACCCGGCAAGGTTCTTGCTCGGAACTATCTGCCGCCGGGTCACGACCCGGCCTACGGTAATTCGGCAATTTTGGAACTACTGGACTGGGGGATTTCGGGGAGTGACTTTCGTGCCGGGTTTGGCTCTTTGCAGACCGCTGACAATGACGCGGTCCTGGGGACCGATGCTGTCGAGGGTCTTTTCCTTCGTCGTTTCATTCTCGCCAAGTGGGCGCAAGCCGGTGGGGGTTTCGATCATTTTCATCGGGCGAATCACTTGAAGGCCGTCTGGTTGCTCGGGGCC
This sequence comes from Thermoguttaceae bacterium, assembly GCA_035286785.1. Classification (GTDB taxonomy): domain Bacteria; phylum Planctomycetota; class Planctomycetia; order Pirellulales; family Thermoguttaceae; genus UBA11386. The sequence continues at coordinate 6,263 of DATECS010000050.1, forward strand.
GAGGATCACGGGCTGATATTCGACGACGTCCTGGGCGTTGACCGTCAATACGTACTTGTTGCCCTGGTCGGTGCCGATAGCTTTCCGCGGGACGAGCATCGCCTGGCGCGGCGCGCCGATCGGCAGTCGCACCCGGACGAACATGCCGGGCGTGAGCAGGTGAAGATTTTTATATTTCAGCGAAGGATTGGGAAACGTGCCGCGAATCTGGAGCGTGCCGGTCGTCGGGTCGATCCGATTGTTGATGAAATCGATCCGGCCTTCATGGGGATAACGATCGCCTTCGTCGGCTAAGCCCAGTTCAACCGGAAATCCTTCCTTCTCCTCGCGTCGGGTGATTTTGCCTTGCTGAAGAAGTCGCTGAACGCGCAACAGGGTATGCTCGTCGATGTCGAAATAGGCGTACATCGGATTTTCCGACACGACGGTGGTCAAGAGCGTTTGGTCCTGCTTGATCAAATTGCCGACGGTCAAGAGATTGCGGCCCACCACGCCGTCGACCGGCGAAAGGATTCGCGTGAACTCCACGTTCAGCCGCGCCGACTCGCTGGCGGCCTTCGCGGCGGCCACCGCGGCCGCCGATTCGTCCCGGGCCGCGGCGTATTTGTCGACGTCCTGCTGGCTGATCGCGCCCGGTGTCTTGGCGACGGCCACCGCGCGGGCGTAATCGGCCGTGGCCAATTTCAATCGGGCCTCGGACAATTGCACCTGACCGACGGCGCGATCCAAGGCGGCCTGGTAAGGACGCGGATCGATAAGAAATAGCCGTTGCCCCTTTTTCACGTCCGCCCCGGGCACAAAATCCACCGTGTCGAGGTAGCCCGTCACGCGGGCTTGAATGTCAACCGATTCGGGCGCTTCGATCCGTCCGGTGAAATAGGTGTACTCAGTTACTTGTCGAACGAGCGGCCGAGCGACTTGCACCTCCGGCGCGGGTCGAGTGGATGGCGGCATCTCACTTTTCCGGCAGCCGGGCAATGCGGCGGCCAGAAGAGCGAACGTGAACAACAGAGGGACGGACGATGATCGGGGCGGAAGCGTGAGCATCATTGGCACACTGGTGGGCTTTGAGGGGAGTATATAGAGTGAAGCTGCTGAAATATAGGCCCTGCTTTGGTCGGAATACTAACCCGAAGCGCTAGCGAGGGCGTCTTGAACCGCATGACGCCAACGAATCATGAAGCACCCAGGACGTAGGCGAAATATAGCCCGTTTGGTCGCCTCGCTGGCGCTTCGGGTTAGTGTGGCCCGCGCATCCGGCACGGATCGGAGAATCGGATATTTCGGGCCGGGAATCGCGTTGCTCGCGGCGGCGTGGCCTATAGTCATAGTGGCGCGTTCCCGATGGACCGCGCGCGAAAGGTAACTGCAACGGAGGCCGTTGGCCATCCGGCCGGGCCTCCCGACCCATGCCGTGTTTTTGATAAAGGAGAGGCTGAAATGACCCAAGAAAGCTGGGGAAAAGTCGTCGAGCAGACCGCCACCATGGTCAGCACGTATCTTCCCAACGTCTTCGCCGCCCTGGTCGTTTTGATCGTCGGGTGGATCGCCGCGATGGTGTTGGCGGGCCTGGTCCGAGTCGGACTGGGCAAGCTGCGCTTGAACGCCCATCTGGCCCGATGGTGCCACGTCGGCGAGACGACCGAAGCCGGCGCGCCCGAGGTCGAACACACGGCCTCGCGGATCGTGTTTTGGGTGGCCATGCTGTTCGTGCTGGTGGGATTCTTCCAGACACTCGGGCTGACGCTCGTGACCGAGCCTTTGAATCAGTTTTTGAAGCAGGTGTTTGAGTATGCCCCGCGCGTGGTCGGCGCCGGCGCGTTGTTGTTGACCGCGTGGATTCTGGCTCAGGTGTTGCGGTTCGTGGTGCGCCGCGTACTCGGCACGAAGCAGATCGACCAGCATCTCAGCCGCCAGGTGGGCGCGCAAAACGAAAACCGGCTGCCGCTGGCCAAAACCGCCGGCGAGGCCGTCTATTGGCTCACGTTCCTCATCTTCCTCCCCTTGGTGCTAGACGCCCTGGCCGTGCCGGGCCTTCTCGCGCCGGTGCAGGACATGCTCACGTCGATCCTGGGCTACCTGCCCAACATTTTCTACGCGGTGGTGATTTTCGCCGTCGGCTGGTTTGTCGCACGAACCGTCCAGCGGATCGTGACCAACCTCCTGGCCGCCGTCGGAACCGATCGGTTCAGCGAGCAGGTGGGCGTCTCGTCGGTGCTCGGCAAAAACAGCCTTTCGAGCCTGATCGGCCTGATCACCTATATCCTGATTCTGATTCCCGTGTTGATCGCGTCGTTGAACAAACTGGCGCTGGAGGCGGTCACGCAGCCGGCCAGCCAGATGTTGACGACGATTCTTGCCGCGCTGCCGGCCATTTTCGCGGCGTTTCTGGTGATCGCCATCGCCTACGTCGTCGGCCGGATCGTCGCGGGACTGGTTTCCACTTTGTTGACAAACGTTGGCTTCGACCGCGTCTGGTCCTACATGGGCGTGCGGCGTCCGACCACCCCGGCCGGAAAAACACCGTCGCAGATCATCGGCTTCCTGGCCTTGGTGGCCGTGATGCTTTTGGCCGTGATGCAGTCGCTGGAGATCCTCCAGTTCGCCAGCATCGCCGCGCTGATGAGGACGTTCCTCGCGTTTGCGGGCAACATCATCGTCGGGCTAGTAATCTTCGGAGTGGGTCTCTATATCGCCCGGCTCGTGGCCAACGCGATTCGCGCGACCGACGCGCACCAGGCCCACGTGTTCGCTCCGATCGCCCAGGTTTCGATTTGGGTGCTGGTCGGCGCGATGGCGTTGCGTCAGATGGGCTTGGCCGACGAGATTGTCGTGTTGGCCTTCGGGCTGGCGTTCGGCGCGGTGGCCGTCGCGGCGGCGATTGCCTTTGGCATCGGCGGCCGAGAGGCGGCCAAGAGTCTGCTAGACGAGTTTGTCGAGCGGCGTAAGTATCAACGCCAATTTTAAGGAAAATGTAGGGTGGGGCGATCGATGCAAGCGAACGACGTTTCATGTGAACCGACGTCGCCGAGCTTCGATCGCCCCACCATCGATACCCTTTGCCATCCCTTCTCTATCCGCGGAACTTCCGCCAATCAACCTTCAGCTTGCGCATCCGGCCGCGGAGCGTGTTGGGATTGATTCCCAGCAATGCGGCGGCGCCTTGCGGGCCTTCGACGCGGCCGGCAGTGGCTACTAGCGCCGCTTCGATGTGAGCACAAATCACGTCGTCCAGCGGCACAATCTCGGCCGGCGTCACCGATTGTTTCATGGGCAAGCTGTTCGCGTTTCTTTGCAACAGCGCGGCGTCAACGCCCAGGGCCTTGCTCACTTCGAGCCGCCGGCCGTTGCCCAAAATCGCCGCGCGATCGATCACCGTGCCCAATTCACGCACGTTGCCCGGCCAGTGGTAGGCGGCCAACAACCGCAGGTCGTCGGGCGTGGGCAGAACCTCGGCCAATCCAAATCGCGTGGCCGCGCGCTGGGCAAAATGGGCCGACAACTCGGCGATGTCCTCGCGCCGCTCGCGCAGCGGCGGCAGCACCATCGGAAACACGGCGACGCGATACCACAAGTCCGCGCGAAACGCCCCCTGGGCAACCATTTCGGCCAGATCGCAATGCGTGGCCGCCACGATCCGCACGTCGACGTGGATCGGCTGCTCGCCCCCGACCCGTTCGAGCCAGCCGTCCTGCAGGATTCGCAAGAGACGCACTTGGGCGGCGCCGGGCAACTCGCCGATCTCGTCGAGAAACAGCGTGCCTCCGTCGGCCCGCTCGAACCAGCCTTTGCGCGACTCGACCGCGCCGGTGAACGCGCCCCGTTCGTGGCCGAACAGTTCCGAGTCGATCAGCTCGGACGGAATCGCGCCGCAATTGACGCGAAGCACCGGCCCGGCCGCGCGGTGCGACCGGGAATGGATGGCCCTGGCAATGAGTTCTTTGCCCGTGCCCGTCTCGCCGAAAATCAGCACGGGCGCATCGGAGCCGGCGACCAATTCGATGCGTTCCATCACGTCGCGCAGGCCGGTCTCGCCGCCGACGATCGTGTCGTCGAGCCGTTTGCGGCCAAGTCGCTGCAAGAGGGACTGGTTTTCGGCTTCGGCGGCCTGCTGCATGGCCGTCATTTCGCGGAGCCGCTGGTCGTTGGCCAACGCGGCCCCGAACGGGTCGAGCAACACCTCGGCGATCGCGGCATGGCTGGGCGTGAAGCCGGCCTTCTCGGCGGCCACCAGCACGAGGATGCCCAGCGCCCCGTCCGCGCCGCGCAACGGCCCGGCGATCAGGTCGCGATGGTCCGCCTGGGGCATGGCGATTTTCAATTCGCCGGCCATCGCGTCGAACCGAGCGCGGCGGCTGATCTGGCCTTTATTGGCCCAGGCGGTGAGTCGCCGCAACTCGGCAGCCGAGCATGGGGTGAGCGTATCGAGCGAGGCAAACTCGCCGCCGGGGATACCAAGCGCTACCGTCTCGACGCAACCGCGCCGCGGGTCGATCCGCCGGACAACAAGCTGGGCAAGGGGCACGTCCTCGATCAACATCGAGGTGATCGTCCGGACCGACTGCCCAATTTCGATGTGTCGGCAGGCTTCCCGCCAAACGGCTTGAAGAACGTGTTGAGATTTTTGCATGAGTGAAACCCGTTGCATTTCGCGGAGGGGCCATCGTATTGAACAGAGCCATTCCGTCATATATAACGGGTTGCGAGTAGTCTGGCAAGCAAGCTGGTGAGGTATGCGAGAGTGTCCGGGAATTCTAGGCCTGTGGCAATTCCCGGACGCCTTCAAATACGCACAAACAAAGAAGCGAGGGCGGCCCAGGGGACGCCCTCGCTTGCGCTTCGGGTTAGTAATCGAAACGTACTATTCGGCGGCGATTACCTCGCGGCCCGCGATCGACGCGTGGGCATGCCAGACGTTCAGATCGACCTCGTTCGCGAAGAACCGCACGGAGCAGTCGCCCAACGTCATGATGCAGCCGCCGGAGTGCTTGCTGCTAAACGAGATCTGACGTTCGCGGATCGTGGCGGTGGTATCGTGATTCGGTTCATAGAAGCAGCTTCCCAGACACTGGGAAAAGTTTTTGCCGCCTCACGTGAAGGTGTCAAACTCAGGATGATAGGCACTGAACCGATGACAGAGAGTGCAACCGTCCTTGGTGGTCGAAGCGTAAATGGATTCACCGAGGAGGAATGTGTTCGACAGTCCGTCGGTAACGTCCCTCATCTGAATAACGTCCCAGGGGTCGCCGCAAGTCGTTACCAAGAACATGCCGTTCGACTTGCTCATGTCGATTTCGGTCCCCGTGGCGTAGTCGGGCGTCGTCGCGTTCCAACCGGAACAGCCCACGTAGTTGCATTTGTGCCGCCCGGCGATGCCGCCCACATTGGCCGTCTCCGATTCGTTGCCTGGTTGCGACGGGCACCGAAACATCGGAAGCGGCGCCTTCGCCAGATTCTGGACCGCGACGTCCGCCGCGCTTGATCCCGTCGGTTCGCCAAGTTCGCTCCAGGGACGAGGAATCGTGTCGGCCACGGCTTTCGCCTCGACTCCTGGAAGAATGAAAGCGCCCCAGGAATATCCCCAGCCGACCAACAGGCCCGGCGGGAATTCCTGAAAGCTGCTCTCGTAGTTGCACAAGGCCAGCGCAAGCTGCCGCTGGTTGTTCGTGCAAGCCGACCGGCGAGCCGCTTCTCGCGCGGCCTGAACGGCCGGCAGAAGCAGCGCAATGAGAACTCCGATAATCGCAATGACCACCAGAAGTTCCACCAGCGTGAACGCCTTGGGGCGTCCGCGGGCGCGGCCACGGCGCATCACCATAACGACCTCCTCTCTGCAAGAACACGACGATTCGGCGCAACCTATCACCGCAACCAAACGGCGAACGAAATCGGCACGCCCAGCAAACGCGCTACAAACGACCGCATCAACAGCGGACCATTGCACGCGTGTTTCGCCGTGGCACTCCCTCACTCACATCCCCGTTCGCGTCAGAGCCTGAGACAATCCGGGAAACGGGGTTCCGTCGCCGGATGCACTGCGAAGAGCGAACGGGTACATAATACCTCTTTCGGTGGTCGTCCGCAATACCCACTGAGCCAATTGCCACTAAAAAGACGGGGAATCCAGGCATTCGAGAGCCGGCAAGCGGGGTAGACTCACTCGTCCTGGGGCTCCGAACTCTCCGGTTCCCGAGCGCGAAAGGCGTGCCACGCCAACAGGATAGCCCCGCACACCAGCAGGCTGTCGGCCACGTTGAAATTGGGCCAGTGCCAGCGGCCAATCATCACCAGAATCCAGTCTCGCACGGCATAAACCGGCTCTCCAAAGGCGTGCAACTCGCTGGTGTAGTTCCAACGCAGCCCGGGCAAACCCACCCGGTCGTAGAGGTTGCCCAGTATCCCGGCGGCAACACAGCCCATCGCAACGGTCAGCAGTCGGTCGCGGGCCGCTTTGAAAACGAACAGCCAAAGCGCCAGAGCGGCCAAGGCAAATACGGAAAGGGCCGTGAAGCAATACACGTAGCCTTGGCCCAGCCCAAACAGGGCCCCTTCGTTGAGACTGGTTTGAAGCCCGAGCACACCGGACCAGATCCATCGGGTTTCTCCGCCGGGCATTCCGAGGTAGGCAAAGACCGCGTTCTTCGTCACGAGATCGACGAGAAAACCGATCGTCGCCAGCGCGAAGAAGACGAGGTATCGACTGAGAGGAACCGCCTTCATGGCGTGGCTCGCAAGAAAAAACTAAATCCTCTCGTCAGCGCACTTCACGCAGGTCGTGGCGTAGGGCAGGGCGTTGAGCCGGGCTTTGGGGATGCGGACGCCGCAGATTTCGCATTCGCCGTAGGTGCCTTCCTCGATGCGTTCCAGGGCGTTTTCGATCCGTCCGAGCGTGTCTTCCTCGCTCTGCATCAGATGGAGCGTGAACTCCTGCTCGAAGTTGTCGGTTCCCATGTCCGCCATGTGGATAGGCATGCTCGACAGGTCGCCGTTCGCGTCGGAGCGACGCTTCCGCAAGGTCGCGTTGGCCATCGTGTTCACGTCGCCGCGAAGCCTCGCACGCATGGTGATGAGACGTTCCCGGTACTGCTTGGTGTCGTCCTTCTTCATAGCGCCCTTTTCTCCACGAGCGACGTCAACGGGCTTGGAAGTCCCCGGCGTACCCTCAGTTGGGGGCCCCGAGACTTTTCATTGTAAACATGGGGTCGTGTCTTGTCAAACAATAAGAGGCTTACGCAACCGCGACGGTTCGAGTTCGTCCGGCGACATTTCGCGCGTCTCAATCGCGCGCCGCGCGGCTTTGGCCGCGAGCGAACTCACGACATGCAAACGATTTGACGCAATCGTCACAAATTGCCAACTGGAGAGTCGCGGGCTGTTCCATGAGCCTCTCCAAAAACGGGGACTTGCTCCCGGATATTGTGGATAAAGTGCGATATGGCCGCTAAATGTAGGGTGCCTGTCCCGTTTTCGGATAGATAATAAAACCTCTTCCGCGAAATTTTTGTGCTGGCCAAGTCACGCCCAGGCTGCCCCGACGGAGCGTGGCCGCCACCGACCAAATCAAACCGAAACAATTCAATACCACCCCCCTTTCGTGGTATCCGAAGCGTCGCCACGCCCACCCTCGTTCCGCGACGAACGACATAGGAACGTATTATTCATTGGGCGTCACGGCCGGCGAGTAAGTGTCTCGCGGAAAACTAACCGTGCAAAGCAAGCGACAGACCATGCAAAGATCAGCCGGAATTCTCCCCGAATCATCCTCGGGCGTCGGTGCCGCCGAAACGTGCCATCAACGGTGCATTCTGCCCGGCTGCGCGGCCACGTTCTCCGTCGACGAAATGTTCTCCGCGTGTCCCAAGTGCGGCAGCCTGCTCGACGTGGTCTATCATTGGGACCGGCTGCGCGTGCCTTCGTCGCTGGCCGCGTTCGAACGCCATTGGGCGCGACGCGACGATCCGCGGTCATCGAGCGGCGTGTGGCGATTCCACGACCTGCTGCCGTTCGCGCCGGCCGCTCGGTGCGTCACGATCGGCGAGGGCCGGACGCTCCTGCACCGCGCGGACGCCGTGGCCCGTTACGTCGGTGTGAAGTCCGGCCGGCTGTTCCTGCAATACGAAGGGATGAACCCCTCCGGAAGTTTCAAAGACAACGGCATGGCGGCCGCCTTCACCCACGGACAAATGATCGGCGCGACCCGCGCCGCGTGCGCGTCCACCGGCAACACGAGCGCTTCGTTGGCGCTGTATTGCTCGGTGACGGGCCTGATGAAGGCGGTAATCTTCATCGGCTCCGGCAAAATCGCGCTGGGCAAACTTGCCCAGGCCCTCGATTACGGGGCGTTGACCCTGCAAATCGTGGGCGATTTCGACGACGCCATGGCTCGGGTCCAGGACGTCTCGCGCAAGTTGGGCATCTACCTGGTCAACAGCGTAAATCCGTTCCGGTTGGAAGGTCAGAAGACAATTGTCTACCGCGTGCTCGAAGCGCTTCGCTGGGAAACGCCCGACTGGATCGTCGTGCCTGGCGGCAACCTGGGCAATTCAAGTGCCATGGGCAAGGCCCTATTTGAGTTGAAACAACTGGGCCTGATCGACCGCATGCCACGGCTGGCCGTGATCAACGCCAGCGGCGCCAAAACGCTTTTTGAGTTGTACGAAAACCAAGGGCTTCGGTGGAACGGCGGGCATCCGGACAGGACGCTGATTGATGCTTACTACGCGAAGATGGACGTCGAAGGACGGCGAGCCTCGACCGTTGCCAGCGCGATCGAAATCAACCGGCCCGTGAATTTGATGAAATGCCTACGCGCGTTGGAATGGACCGACGGCGTGGTCCGCCACGTGAGCGATCAGGAAATTTTGGACGCCAAGGCCCAGGTCGGCGCGGGCGGGATGGGCTGCGAACCGGCCAGCGCCGCCAGCGTGGCCGGCGTGAAGCTGCTGGTGTCCGAGGGCGTTATTTCACCCGACGAGCGCGTGGTCTGCATCCTCACGGGCCACCAGCTCAAGGATCCCGGGGCCACGGTCGCCTATCACACGACCAGCCAGGGACATCATGAACATCCAGTCGGCCGTCATGAAACGGCCCAGGCGGCGTTCGCTAATCGGCCGGTAAGCGTCCCGAACGACGTCGACGAAATCGTCAAGGCCATTCGCCGGTATAGTTGACGCCCGGGCGATTCGTCGGCACAATGTTTCGTGTAAAAGGGGACTGGCTCCGTCGCCTCGATAAACGTATTCCCGTCAAAACGGCCCGCGGCGACGGTGCCTGTCCCCTTTTGCGAAGTGGCAACGGTTTTGAAGCGAGTTCTATAACTCTGGAGTCACCCGTGAATCCCGTGCGCATCGCTATCCACGGAGCCGCCGGTCGGATGGGCCAGCGGCTAATTGCCCTGGCCGCCGACGACGGCCAACTCGAACTGGTCGCCGCTCTGGAGTTGCCAGGCCATCCGCGGTTGGGCGAGGACGCGGGCCAGATCGCCGGCGTGGGATCGCTGGGCGTGTCGCTGGCGGATTCGTTCGCCGCGCCGATCGACGTGATGATTGATTTCTCGCTGCCCGAGGGCGCGGTGGCCATCGCCGCCACGTGCCGCAAGCGGAATATCCCGTTAGTTGTGGCCACCACCGGGCTGGAACCGGCGCAGGCCGAGGCGGTCAAAGCGGCGGCGGCCGACATCCCGCTCCTCTGGGCGCCGAGTATGAGCCTGGCCGTGAATCTCACGATGAAACTGGCGGCCGTCGCGGCCGGAGCCCTCAAAGACCAGGACGCCGACGTCGAAATCCTCGAACGCCACCACCGCTTCAAGGCCGACGCCCCCAGCGGAACGGCTTTGGCGTTCGGCCGGGTCATCGCCGAGCGGATGGGCCAGACCGGCGCTCGTCACGGACGCGAGGGACGCATCGGCGCGCGGCCTCACGGCGAAATCGCCTATCACGCCATTCGCACGGGCGACAACGCGGGCGAACACACCATTGTTTTCGGCATGTTGGGCGAGACGATCGAACTCACCGTCCGCGCGAGCAATCGCGATTGCTACGCCAAGGGCGCATTGGCCGCGGCCAAGTTTTTGGTCGGCCGTCCGGCGGGGGCGTATACGATGGCGGATGTGCTGGGTCTATGATGGGAGGCACGAGGCGGGGGATGAGGGACGAGGAAGGGGCCTGAGATTAGTCACTGACGTTCCCTCGTTCTGGTGGGATTGCTTTGTTTGACACCATTGGGGTAGGCTGGCGGCACGACGTTCTTGTCGTATCGTCGCGATGCAAATCTTTTGTCAGATCCTCTCATCTGGAAAGGAGTGTGTCCCATGGCCACGTATGTCATGCTAGGCAAGTATTCGCTCGAAGCAATGGACGGCATCACCGCGGAGCGGACGGATCAGGCCGTCGCTCTATTGGCCAAATACGGCGGGAAGCTGGAAATGGGCTATGCTTTAATGGGCGAAAACGATTTGCTGTTGGTGGCCGATTTTCCCGACGTTCAGCATGCCATCCAGGCCTCGGTCACGTTGGCCAAGGCAACGGGCATCGCCTTCAACACATCGCCCACCGTGAGCATTGCGGAGTTCGACAAACTGGTCGAGCGGATTTTGTGATTCGCGTCGGCGCTACCGCGCGGGCCGCGAGTCGCAAAAGGGGACTGGCTCCGTCGCCTCGATAAACGCATCCCCACCAAAACAGCCCGCGGCGACGGTGCCTGTCCCCTTTTGTGACGGGCCACCTTGAAATCAACACGAAAGGGAGGGACGAGTCATGCATCCGACTATGGGTGAGTTGATCGTTTGGCTAATCGTCGGCGCGTTGGTGGGGAACCTCGTCGGGTGGATGGTCACGTTGAAGCGGGAAGGGCTGGGACGGTGGATAAACCTGGCCGTGGGAATGGGCGGCGCGTTGGTGGGCGGGTTCCTATTCAACGTGCTGGGCATCGACCTGGGACTCGGCGACCTGAAGGTGACGTTCGAGGACTTGATCTCCGCCACCGCCGGCTCCCTCCTGTTGATCGCTGTCTGGCGAATCGTGCGATGGCGACGAAACCGAAAAATAGCGGAATAAGCCTCCCAACAACGCATAGGAGGACAGACATTCCTGTCTGTCTTTGTCTATACACTGTCCGTCAAAGAAAACACGCCCCCTTGTCCCCGAGGATCGACAGACAAGAATGTCTGTCCTCCTGATGTGGCTAGACCGTGGTTGAACGCTCGCCCAATAGACGCTCAATAATTAAACTTTATTCCTCGCCGTCGAAGCTCCTCCGCGACCTGTGCGGCCGATTGATAGACCACCGCGTCAAAACCCGCCTCCCGAGCCCCCTCAACGTGGCCTGGAATGTCGTCGACGAAGAAGATTTCGCCCGGCTCGCGTCCGGCCTTTTGGGCAGCCGCCTCGAAAATGGCCCGATGAGGCTTCATCGCGCGGATTTCATAGCTCAGCGAAAACACGTCGAACAGGTCGGCAAGAAACCGATAGCGTCGCCGACAGTAGAGCCAATGCGACTCGCACGTGTTGGAAAGCAGCCCCATCGGATACCGTGCCGCTCGTAGCCCTGCGACCACGGCGAGCATCGGCGAGTTGACCTCGAAAATGTCGCTCGACGCTTCGTCCAGCGCGGACCGATCGGCTCGCGTGCCGGTGGCCAGGCAGAATTCCTCGTAAAATCCCTCGCTCGAAATTTCGCCCGACTCGTAGCGGCGGTGCAGATCACCGCTGAAAACGACTTGCTTGACCGCCTCGGCGGGCACGCCGGCCACAAGGCCCATCTGGCATGCCATCCGATCGACGTCGAAATCCAACAGCACCCGGCCCAGGTCGAAATAAAGAAATTTTGGCGTCATGGCTCCGTCCACGGGGCGAACGTTCACGGCGAGATGATGTCCACCAATTTATCAGAGAGGGTGATCGACGCCTAGCGGGCAACACGCGACACACTACCACCCGGCCCGATTGCGCCGTACAATTGGGTGTTCTCGACAGTTTCGCAAGAGGGAAGGAGTGAAGTCCATGCGATCCGACACCATTAAGCGGGGTGACGCCAGGGCCCCCCACCGCAGCCTGCTTCGCGCCACCGGCGTGGGCGAGGACGATTTCCATAAACCGTTCATCGCCATTTGCAACAGCTACACCGACATCATCCCGGGCCACGTCCATCTGAACCAAGTCGGCGAGTTGCTCAAGGAAGCGGTCCGCGCGGCCGGCGGCGTGCCGTTTGTGTTCAACACGATCGGCGTGGACGACGGCATCGCGATGGGCCACGAAGGCATGAAGTATTCGCTGCCCAGCCGCGAACTGATCGCCGACGCGGTCGAGACGATGATCAACGCTCATGCGTTCGACGCGATGATCTGCGTGCCTAACTGCGACAAGATCGTGCCCGGCATGTTGATGGCCTCGATGCGGTGCAACATCCCGACGATTTTCACGAGCGGCGGCCCGATGGAGGCCGGCCGTACGCCCGACGGTCGCACCGTTGACCTGATCGACGTGTTCACCGGCGCCGTGGCGCGGCAAAACAACAAAATATCAGGCGAAGAGTTGCTTGCCATCGAACGGGCCGGCTGCCCCACCTGCGGCTCCTGCTCGGGCATGTTCACGGCCAACAGCATGAACTGCCTGTGCGAGGCGCTGGGTATGGCACTACCTACGAACGGTACGCTTCTGGCCACCAGCGTGGAGCGCAAAAAGCTCTACGCCCGCGCCGCCCGGCGGATCGTTGAAATGGTCCGCGACCTCGAACGATTGGGCGAGGGCCACGGCCTGTTGCCGCGTGAAATCTGCACCGAGGACGCGGTGGACAACTCGATCGTACTCGACATGGCGATGGGCGGAAGCACGAACACTGTGCTGCACATGCTGGCCGTGGCTCACGAGGCGGGACTGGACTACGACCTCCAGCGGATCAACGACCTGAGCCGCCGGACGCCCAACATCTGCAAGGTCGCCCCCAGCCACCACTATCACATGCAGGACGTCCACAACAGCGGCGGGATCCACACGATTCTCGGCAGCCTCGTGCGCGGGCGGCCCGGTCTGTTGAAGCTCGGCTGTCCTACCGTCACGGGCAAAACGCTCGGCCAGAACATCGCCGAGTGGGATCTCCGCGCCGAGATGGTCTCGGACGAGGCCCTGTCGCTGGCCGCGGTGACGCCGGGCGGGCGGCGCAACGTCGAGGGACTCAACATCGAAAAAACCGTCGGCTCGGTCCGCGAACTATCGGCCGACGCGCTCGGCTTCGACCCCGCCGACTGCATCCGCGAAGTGACGAACGCCTACAGCAACGAGGGCGGCCTGGCGATTCTTTACGGCAACCTGGCTCCCGAGGGCGCGGTCGTGAAATCGGCCGGCGTTCGGCCCGAGATGCTGCGGCACAGCGGCCCGGCGGTGATCTTCGAGGCCGAGACCGACGCCTACGAAGGAATCGTCGCCGGCCGCGTCGCCCCGGGCGACGTCGTCGTGATTCGCTACGAAGGCCCCAAGGGCGGGCCCGGCATGCAGGAAATGCTCGCCCCGACCACGGCGATCAAGGGCATGGCCCTGGACGACCGCGTGGCCCTGGTCACGGACGGGCGATTCTCCGGCGGAACGGCCGGCGCGTGCATCGGCCACGTCAGTCCCGAGGCGGCCGCCGGCGGGCCCATCGCCTTGTTGCGCGACGGCGACGTGATCGAGATCGACATCCCAGGCCACAAGCTGGCCGTGCAATTGACCGACGAGGAACTCACCCGGCGGCGCAAGGAATGGACCCGTCCCGGGCCGCGATTCAAAACCGGCTGGCTCGGCCGCTACACGTCGATGGCCACCAGCGCGTCGACGGGGGCCGTGTTGAAATGGGAATCGTAATCCCGTAGGTCAGGCTGTGCCTGACAATCTCGCGGGTAATTGTGGGTAATTGTCAGGCACAGCCTGACCTACTCATGCCTCGTTCAATATCCCTCCCGCGTCGGGCTGTCCAACAATATCTCGCCGTCGGCCCGATTGCCGAGGAACTTGAACACCCGGGCGTCAATCGTGTCGGCTATCGAGCGGACCGTACCGTCGCCAAAGGCGAAGTTGCACACCGTCGCGTGATCCGAATTGAAGCTGCCGGCCATTCTCCCAGAAAACCTCAAAATTGGACAACGGACCGCCCGTAGGCAAGGCCGGGTAGGTCCACCCGGCGAGTGCCCACTATTTGCCTATTTTAACCTCGTTGCGACCGGTACGTTCGATACTTCTTTCGAGGCCCTGACCAGATTCACGATCCGCGTCCTAACCCGTGACCTACATTACCTTTCGGAGTGATGCGCCGCGTCATTCGGACCGGCACGGCGGACGTTTTCCGGGGCGGAGAATGTCCGAGACGCCATCGTCCGGCTTCGGCCGGCTCGCGGACCGCGGGATCATCCTCCATAACGGTCGGGTTGGGGCGGGAACCCGTCGGCTGTTGTCGAGCGACCTTGGTTGTGGCGAGATTGCCAGTCATGGCACGACTGCGCGGAAAAATAGCCTTGGCCTTCGGGTGCCTTGGGCTCCTGTTCGTGATCGTCGGCTACACGGCCTTGACGAGTCTGCTCGCGTTTGACGAAAAATCGTCGGCCGTCGCGGCGGCAAACGACTGGTTCCAGCGCGCCGTGAGCGTTCAGCTTATCCAGACTGACTTTCTCTCGCACCAAAACGCGGATAAGGCGCTGGCCGAAGCCGACGCCTTGGGACAGCGAGTTCGGATCGCCGCCGCGCGTGACGACATGCTGCCCTACGCCGCCGATCGACGTTTTGCCCGGGACTTGCTCGATGAATTCGAACGTTGGCACGGCGCGGTCGGCGAACAGACGGCCCACGACGATCGCGAAAAGTTCGCCCGCCAACGCATGATCGAGGCCTCGAAGTCGCTGGATCGTGTTTCGCGGGAATTTCGCCGAACGGCGCAACTACGGCTTGAAGACTCGTTGTTCTCATCCATCCGATTTGTGTTGCTCTGCGCGTTGTTGGGAGTCGTCGAGAGCATCCTCATCGCGGTGTTCGCGGCCCGACACGTGCTCCGGCCGGTCCGAGAGTGTCTGCAAAGCCTGGCGGCGCTGACGCGTCGAGACTTTACCGTTCGATGCCGGGCGGATTCGCGCGACGAATTGGGCGAAATGACGACGGCCGTCAACCGGTTGAATGACGCGATGCAAAAGTGTCAGACCGAATCGGAGGCAATTCGCCGCGATGAGGATGCTCGCCGCCAGGAGTGTGCAACGACCACAAGCGGCTGCGAGGAGGAGTTGTGTCAGGCCAGGGACGCGGCCCAAACCTTCGCGGCCCGGCTCGATCAACTTCCGCTGCCGGTCATGGAAATCGACCGCTCGCTCAATGTGGTCTACCTGAACGGAGCCGGTTCCGCGTTGTTCGGTCTCGCGCCCGGACAGCATCTTGGCATGAAATGCCACGACGTGGTCAAGAGCGACCTGTGCAAGATCAACGGCTGTCCCTGCACGGAGGTGATCAAACAGTCGGTCGCGATCAGCAAGGACACGGTGATTCGTCCGCGTGGCCGGACGGTTCCCGTCCGATGCGCGTGCGTGCCCGCCAGGAACGCCGCCGGCGAGACGGTCGGGGCGCTCCAGTTCATTCTCGACATCAGCGAGATCGCCTCCGCCCGAAAGACGGCCGAGAAGATCGACGCCTATCAACGGGCGGAAGTCGAGAAGCTTTCGGCCGTTTTGCGGCGGGTGACGGACGGCGACTTGACGGCCGTTTACGGCGTCGCGGCGCACGACGCGGACACGGCCGAGGTGGCCGCGGCGTTCGGAACGATCGCCGAGGCGGCGAACGCGACGATCCGCGCCCTGAACGCAATGATCGGGCAAATGACCCGCAGCGCCCGGCGGTGCGACGAGGGTTCGCGGATCATCGCGGAGATTTCCGAGAGCCTGGCCCAGGGCGCGCAGACGCAAAGTTGCGGCATCGAACAAGTAATGGCAGCCATTCACGAGTTGATCCGGTCGATCGACTCGATCCGCGACAATGCCTCCGAAGCCAACACCGTGGCCGGAAAAACCAGCTCGCTGGCCGAGCAGGGCGGCCAGGCCGTGGAAAAGTCGATCGAAGCGATGGGATTGATTCGAAGCAGTTCCGAGCAGATCGCCGAAATCGTCGAGGTCATCTCCGCCATTGCCGATCAGACGAATCTGCTGGCCCTGAACGCGGCCATCGAGGCGGCCCGGGCCGGAAAACACGGCATGGGATTCGCCATCGTGGCCGACGAGGTCCGCAAACTGGCCGAGCGGTCGAACGAGGCGGCCCACAAAATCACGATCCTCATCCGCGAGTCCACCGCTCGCGTCCAGGAAGGGGCCCAGTTGAGCGAAACCACCGGCCAATCGCTTCGCCAGATCATCGAAGGCGTGGAGGCCACGGCCGCCAAGATCGCTGAGATCGCCGCCGTGACCGTCCAACAAACGGCCAACGCCCAGGAAGTCTCCAACGCGGTCCAGCAGGTGGTCAACGTGACCGACCACGCCACGGCCGGAAGCGAGGAAATGGCCGCCAGCAGCGAGGAACTCGGCAAGGAGGCCGCAGCGCTGAACCGGATGATCGGGCGATTCAAAATGGTGGGCACCGAAACGGCGACGCAAGAAACCAAGCCCGCCGCCGAAAGTAAACCGGCCGCCAAGAGCAAGCCCGTCGCCGAGGGCAAATCGGCCGTCAAGGGCAAGCCGGCCGTCAAGAGCAAACCGGTCGGACGGACGGCCTAGCGGACGGACCTTCTCAAAACGGGCCACGGCGGTTGGGCACAGTAATTCTCAGTGGTCAATGGGAAGATTCTGGGCCGAAGGCCCTCGGTTCGCCCAGCCCAGGGCAACGCCCTGGAAAACGGATCCCGTCTTCATCCGGCGGTCGGCCCAAAGGGCCAACCGTTCTTACCCGAAAAGAATGATTGGGCCGTTGGCCCGACCATTCTCTTTCGTGGTTTCACGGTTCCCCAGGGCGTTGCCCTGGGCTGGGCGAACGGACGCTCCTTCGGAGCGGCTTGGCTCTTCATGATGCCGCCATAATCCGTTACCGCGTTACCGCGCCGTGTGGTTTCCCCCCTTGGACTGGCCGCCGGTTTCCGTTACACTTTGGGCGTTTATAGCCCTGTCGGACGCGATTGAGGCGTCTGTTGCCCGCTACGAAAGAACGGCCTGAACGTAACGATTTGATCATGAGGAACTGAATCCATGGAAAAGCGTATTTTTGACTTCTCGCCCGGTCCCGCCGTCCTGCCCGTCTCCGCTCTCGAAGAGGCCCAACGCAACCTCGTGACGATGCCCGGGGCGGGAATCTCGATCCTGGAGATGAGCCACCGCTCGCCGACGTTCACGGCGATTATCGAGAAGGCCGAAGCCAATTTGCGCAAACTGCTCAACATCCCCCAGGGCTATCACGTCCTCTTCTTGCAGGGGGGCTCCCATCTCCAGTTCGCTATGATCCCGATGAATCTGTTGCACGGCAGCGGCAAGGCGGCCGACTACATCGTGACCGGCTCGTGGAGCAAAAAGGCTTTGCCCGAGGCGAAGAAACAGGGCGAGGCCCACGTGGCCTGGGACGGCAAGCCGACGAATTTCAACCGCGTTCCCAAGGATTCCGAGTTGAAGCTGAACCCCGACGCGGCCTATGCCTATCTCACGTCGAACGAGACGATCGAAGGCGTCCAGTTCCACGCCGAGCCCAACGTGGGCAACGTCCCTCTGATGTGCGACGCTTCGTCTGATTTCCTGCACCGGCCGCTGCCGATCGACAAGTACGGCCTCATCTACGCTTGTGCCCAAAAGAACCTCGGGCCCGCCGGCGTGACGGTGGTGGTGGTCCGCGACGACCTCGTCCAGAAGTCGCCGGCCGATCTGCCGGAGATGCTCAGCTACAAGGTCATGGCCGACAACAAGTCGCTCTACAACACCGCGCCGACGTTCGCCATTTACATGGTGCAGCTCGTGACCGACTGGCTGTTGGACGAGATGGGCGGGCTCGACAAGGTCCATGCCCTGAACAAGAAAAAGGCCAAGCTGCTTTACGACGTGATCGACGAGAGCCAGGGCTTCTACGACGGCCACGCGGAACCGGCCAGCCGTTCGCTGATGAACGTCACGTTCCGGCTGCCGAATCCCGATTTGGAAAAGAAGTTCGTCGACGGCGCGGCGCAGCGCGACCTCCACTCGCTCAAGGGCCACCGCTCCGTCGGCGGCTTCCGCGCCTCGATTTACAACGCCATGCCCATCGAAGGCGTCGAACGCCTCGCCGATTTCATGCGGGAGTTCCGTAAGCAGAATCGGTGATTCCGCTGAACCCCCGCTACTTGTACTGGCTCGCGAAAAACTCCTGGCTCCGCCGCGGGTCCG
>DATECS010000051.1:0-6708 GCA_035286785.1 Thermoguttaceae bacterium
AGGTACGACCCTCACGGCGATCCTATCCCGACGGCCGAAGGAGAGTTGCCGCCGAAGATCGCCAAACCGCTGGTCGATTCCCCGCCGGGCACCCGGTTTCGGCTCGCCCGGGTAACGGACCAGTCGCCTGAGTTTCTTCGATACCTGACCCAATCGGGTCTGTCGCTTGGCACGACGGCGGCGGTCGTGGCGAACCGGGTGGAAGCCGGGATTCTTGTGCTGGAGACTAACGGCCGGCAGATCACGCTGAGCCGGTCGGCGGCCGAGCATCTGCTGATTGCGCCGCTGGAACCGGTGCCGAAGGTTCCTGAAACAAACCCTTTTCCCCCGACGGAACCGCTCTTGAGCGAGGCGGCGTTTCGTGACACGCCGCGAGCGGTCCGTTGAGGGAAAGCAAGCTAGAGCCGAGCCAACGCAGCACGTAGGGTGGGCACCGCCCACCACGGCGGCTTCTTTCACGGTGGTGGGCAGTGCCCACCCTACGTGTTCTTCTCACCCCCGATAAAGAGGGCCTGGCCCCCTTTGACGAATCGACTGGCTAGGCGTCATAATGGGGCATCTCGCCGGCGCGCCGCGGTTTCCGACGAGAGGCCCTCACAATGGGGACCTGTGAACCTGGTCAGGGTCGAAAGACAGCAGCCATAAGCAGTCCGCCTCATGTGTGCAGGGTCTCTCATCGGGGGCCGCCGTGTCCGCGCGGCATTAGGCACGAAAAACCTCGGAAAACGTCGAGCAGGCTCGACGGCTAACCATGTTTGTCGAGCAGGATCGACGGCTAACCACATCGAGCAGGCTCGATGGTGTTATCGTTCACGGGGAGAACTGTCCCTTCCGGTTCGGCCAAAGGGGACAGGCACATTTTTCGGCCGCCAAGCGTACCCCGAGCGCAAAGCCAAGGGAGGCCGAAAAATGAGCCAGTCCCCACGGCCAGCCATGCCTGACGACGCCCGAGAAACTGACGTGTCACCCGCCGCGAACCGCGACTATCAGGTCGTCGCTCGACGCTATCGGCCCCAGGTGTTCGAGGAGCTGATCGGTCAGGAGCACATCGCCCATGCGTTGTCGAACGCCATCACGAGCGATCGGGTGGGGCACGCCTATCTGTTTACCGGGGCCCGGGGCGTGGGCAAGACGTCGGCCGCGCGGATTTTTGCCAAGGCGTTGAATTGCGTGGATGGGCCCGGCCCGACGCCTTGCAACGCCTGCGAGATTTGCCGGAGTATCAGCTCGGGCGACGACGTGGACGTGTTGGAGATCGACGGGGCGAGCAACCGGGGGATCGACGAGATTCGCCAGCTTCGCCAGAACGTCAACGTGCGGCCGAGCCGCGCGCGGATGAAGATTTACATCATCGACGAAGTCCACATGCTCACGCGCGAAGCGTTCAACGCCTTGTTGAAAACGCTCGAAGAGCCGCCGGGGCACGTCAAATTCATCTTCTGCACGACCGATCCGAACAAGATTCCGATCACTATTTTGTCGCGGTGTCAGCGGTTTGATTTCGCGGGCATTCAAACGGGGTCGATCGCCGAGCGGCTTACGCAGATCGCCGCGGCCGAGCAGGTCGAGGCGGATTCTGAGGCGATCGACATGCTGGCCCGACGAGCGGCGGGGTCGATGCGCGACGGGCAGTCGCTGTTGGAGCAGCTTCTGGCGTTTGCCTCGGGGCGGATTACGCTTGAGGCGGTCCACGGGATGTTGGGCACGGCGGCCGACGGTCGGTTGGAGGAGTTGGCCGGTTACCTGGCTGCTCGCGACGCGGCGGGGGCGCTGGCCAGTTTCGAGGCGGCAATCGGCCAGGGAGTGGATTCGGGGTTGTTGCTTGAGCAGTTGTTTGGGTACTTCCGCGATTGCATGGCGGCAGCCGTTGGATGCCGAGTGGAGGCGTTTTTGTATGCGTCGACGGCCGGCGCCGCGCGGGTCGTCGAGATGGGCAAACAGCTTGGGGTGCAGACGATCCTGGCGGCGATGCAGATTCTCGACCAGACGCTGGGACGACTGAGGCAGAGCACTCAGGGACGGATTCTGGCCGAAGTGGCCCTGGTTCGGATTGCCGAACTGGGGGAACTGGACGATCTGGCGGCGCTG
The DNA here is from genome assembly GCA_035286785.1 of Thermoguttaceae bacterium. Taxonomy (GTDB): domain Bacteria; phylum Planctomycetota; class Planctomycetia; order Pirellulales; family Thermoguttaceae; genus UBA11386. The sequence goes on from DATECS010000051.1 coordinate 2,089, forward strand.
GTGGCCCGGCTGGGCTCGGGCGGGCCGATGGGCTCGCCGGTTGCGCCGGCTGGAAGACCCGGCGGGGCCTCGCCGGGGACAGGAACGGCGGGCCGACCAGGGACAAGCCCTCCGGTGTCGTCCCCCTCTTCTAGAGAAAGTAATGTCCCGAACACGTTGAGCAGCCCATTGGCGGAGATATCCTCGCCGCCGCGGCAGGAGGTCCGTCAGACGTTGACCGAGGCCAATGCGGCGGAAATATGGGGACTGGCGATCGAAAAATGTTCGGGTCTATTGTCCGAACATGCCCGGCAGTTCGAGCGTACTGCAATTTCCGCGCCAAATCGACTGGTCGTTGTGTTTAGGCCGGAGTATACTTTGGCGAAGTCGGTTTGCCAGCGTCCGGAGAACACGAAGCGTCTCCGGGCGGCGTTGGCCGAACTGACCGGACAGAACGTCGAAATTGACTTTCAGGTCGCCGAGAAGCAGGCGTCCGAGCAGTCGAGTGCGTCCCCCCCTTCCCAGGCGGTCGGTGCCCGGCAGCAGGCCGCCCAAGTTGCCGCTCACCCCTTGGTGCGCCGCGCGACCGAGTTGTTCGACGTCGAGGATACCCGGATCGAAACGACGAAGAAAACCAATTAGTCGCGAGTGCCAACGTGTTCAAGGGAATTGCCAATCTTGGGGCCCTGTTGAAGCAAGCCCAGCAAATGGGCGGGCGGATGCAGGAAATGAGCGAGCAGTTGAAGCATCAACGGGCGACCGGCTCGGCGGGCGGCGGCATGGTCGAGATCGAGGTGAACGGCATGGCCGAGGTGCTGAAGTGCCGGATCGAGCCTCGGTTGATCGCCGACGGGGACCGGGAGTTGATCGAAGATCTCGTCGTGACGGCTGTCAATGCGGCGATTGCCAAGACCAAGCAGATGCACGCCGAGGCGGTGCAGTCGATGACCGGAGGGTTGAGCCTGCCGGGGATGGACGAGGCATTGGAGAAGCTGCTGGGAACCGACTTGGCGGACGACGAGCCACGGCAACCGTAAATAGGTTCGGTCCCAGTGCCTACATCCGTCAGGCACAGCCTGACCTACGGAAGAATGAGGTCGCCATAACGTGTCGGAAGTCACGCAGTCGGTTGATAATCTGATCGCCCAGTTGGGCAAGCTGCCGGGCATCGGCAAAAAGTCGGCCGAGCGGCTGGCTTATCACTTGCTCCATCTTTCGAAGGGCGAGGCCATGGCGCTGGCCGACGCCATCCGCGACGTCAAGCAGAACGTCCACTACTGCACCGCGTGCTACAATTTAGCGGAGGGAGAGTTGTGTTCGATCTGCGCCGACGCGCAACGCGACGCGACCACGATTTGCGTGGTCGAACAGCCGCGCGACCTGATGGCGTTGGAGCAGACGGGCATGTACCGCGGGCACTACCACGTGTTGTTGGGACGCATCGCGCCGTTGGAGGGCGTGGGGCCCGGAGATTTGACGATCGACGCCCTGGTTCGCCGGGTGCGGGAGGGCGTGGTCAAAGAGATTATCATGGCCACCAACCCGACGACCGAGGGCGACGGCACGGCGTTGTATATTTCGAACTTACTGGGCGAGACGGCGGTGAAAATCACGCGGCTGGCCCGGGGAATTACGTCGGGCGGCGTGCTGGAACACGCGAACCGGGAGATGCTGTCGGACGCCTTGTCGGGCCGGCAGATGTTTTGATTTTGAGATCAACCACGAAATACACAAAATACACGAAAATATGAAAAGGAGGACAGGCATTCTTGCCTGTCTTTTACCTTGATCAGTTTGGATGTGCCAGACAAGAATGTCTGGCCTCCTGAAGCCAGACAGGAATGTCTGGCCTCCTTGTAAAAAGTCTTTCGTGTATTTCGCGTCTTTCGTGGTTAGAAAAAGGCACAATGGCGGTCCCTGGTTATGCGGCTTTCGTTTGGTCAAGAACTCCGGCAGGTGCAGAAGCAGATTCTGGCGCCGCGGATGATTCAGTCGATGGAGATTCTCCAACTGCCGATCCTGGCGTTGCAGGAGCGGATCGAGCAGGAGATGGAGGAGAATCCGTTGCTGGAGACGCGTCAGGACGATCCCGACCTGCCGACCGAGGAATACGAGACCGAATCGTCCGACACGCCGACCACCGAAGAACGCGAGTTGGTGATCGACGAGGCGAGCCAGAACACGGACGATTTTGAGCGGCTGCTGAACCTCGACTCGGAGGAATGGCCCGACCAGTTCGAGGAACGCACGCGCCACTCGCGTCAGGAGATGGAAGAGGCCGGCCAGCGTAAATTGGACGCGATGGCCAACATGACGGCTCGGCCGCAGTCGCTGGAGGACTACCTGCGCGATCAGCTCGGTTGGTTCGAGCTCGATCCGGCGTTTCGGGCGATGGCCGAGCGGATCATTTACAACCTGGACAGCAACGGTTATCTGCCGAGCCGGCTGGAAGATCTGCTGGGAATGGACGCCACGGCGGAGGATCTCGCGTTGGCCGAGAAGGCGTTGGCGATGGTCCAGCGGCTCGATCCGGCGGGCGTGGGCGCGAGGGACCTCCACGAGTGTCTGCTGCTGCAACTCGTCCCGGGAATGCCGCGCTACGAAGAACTTCGCACGCTCATTTCGAGCCATTTGGAAGATCTCGAACACAATCGGCTGCCGCAAATCCTGCGGAAGACGGGCTATTCGATGGAGACGCTTCAAGAGACCCTGGGCGAGCTTCGCAAGCTGAATCCGAAGCCGGGCGCGAATTTTCACGAGAGCTACGTGCCGAACGTGACGCCCGACGTGTTTATCGATCCGGTGGAGGCGGGCGGGTATCAGGTGCGGGTCGAGGATTCGCAGATTCCGACGCTTTTCATTAGTCCGCAGTATCGCAAACTATTGCAGGATCCGGCCACGCCGGTCGAGACGCGCGAGTACATCAAGCGGAAGTTGAATTCGGCGATGTGGCTGATCGATTCGATCCATCAGCGGCGCGGGACGCTGACGAAAGTGGCCCAGGCGATTGTGGATTATCAGAAGGAATTCTTGGACAAGGGGCCCGAGGCGATCGAGCCGCTCAAGATGCAGCAAATCGCCGACAAGGTGGGCGTTCACGTGACGACGGTCAGTCGGGCGGTGGACGACAAATGGATTCAGACGCCTCGGGGCATTTTTCCGCTACGGCGGTTCTTTGTGGGCGGCACGACCAGCGCGGACGGCGAGGAGGTGGCCTGGGACACCGTGCGGCTAAAGTTGCAGGAGGTCGTCGACGGCGAGGACAAGCAGAAGCCACTGAGCGACGAGGAATTGGTTGAGCAGTTGGCCAAGCACGGGATCACGGTCGCGCGGCGGACGGTCACCAAGTATCGCAAGGCGATGAAAATTCCCAGTTCGCGGCAGCGAAGAGAATGGAAGAAATAGGGTGCGTGCTTACACGTACCGAAAGCGCTGCCGCAGCCGTTTCTTGAACGCGAGGCAAGTCATGGCCACTTCGACTCGTCCGCAGAACCTTGCTTTGGCAGGCGTCGCCTTGATCATGGTCGGTGGGCTTGCACTCGTGGTGTTCATCGCTTACCGCGGGCACAGTCAAGAACAGCTCTGGAACGAGCAGTGGGTATCAAAAACCAAGGACTCGCTTCGCGCCGGTAAGCAGTCTTATGTCTATTTCTATTGCACATCCGGTACGGACAAGATGGTGAGCGAATTCGCCGGGATGCCCGAGATCGAGTCCCTCAACTTTAACTTGACTGATCTCACTGACGCCGGCGTACAAGAGATTGCCCGCCTGCCGAACCTCTCGCAATTGACCCTCTACGGAGGAAATCCTCGCGTCGGCAATGAGGGTCTCCAATTTCTTGCCGGACACAAAAGCATCAAGAATCTGGCACTGGTCAACATAGAGGTGACGGATGAAGGGCTTCAGACCCTCGCGTCACTCCCGGCCCTTACCGACCTTACGCTTTACCGGGAGAGTCATCGAGAGGTCCGTTTGACGGATGCCGCCGTGGAGCATTTGAAACCGCTTGTTGGATTAAAGAAACTCAACATCAGCGGTGGTTGGATGTCGGGAGCCGCTCTCGAACGATTGCGGAAGGCCCTGCCGGACTGCGAGATCACAACAACCGAGGAAGGGTTGTGATGACAGCGGAAAACGAATCGTGGACTGTGGTCATGATGACTGGGGCTTACCACCGCCGCAACCGCAAGCATTGAGAATACTGCACTTGGCTCGGTGGGAGGAGGACGCAGACGGTGCGTGCAAGCACGCACACTGCGCGAGGCTTCTGTTTAGCGGGCACCGAAGTCGCCTTCGATCTGCCGGGCTTTGTTGCTGAAGCCGAAGCTCTCGACGTCCTTGTCCGGCGGGCGGAGTCGGCCGCTCCATTGGAACGTCTGGTCGGTGGTGGGGAAAGGCTCGCCACGCAGATTGAGGCCGCCGCATCCGGCCGTCGAAAGCCCCAACAATAGGACTAGCCCAACGACGGCGAGCCGGCTGGGAAGCCGAGGGTTTCGGGTCGTGCTTGCGAACGGACAGGACATGGCAGTTGCGCGGAGCCTGGGATTGTGGGGTGGGAGTGTCCCAAGTTGGGAGCGGGGTGTCTAGGGCAGTTTCCGGGGGAGAATTTTGGTTCTTGGTGGGCGGTGCCCACCCTACGA
>DATECS010000052.1:0-2261 GCA_035286785.1 Thermoguttaceae bacterium
TAGGCCCCGGCGCTGAACACGACGATCACCAGCGGAAACGTGACCCAGGTCCAGCCGAGCCGCTTCAGCCGGCTGAGCACCCACCAGTCGCCCAGGCCGACCAACAGGATATAGAACAGCATCACGCCCACGACGACGCCGAACGGCACGAGGCTCACTCCGTCGAAGCGGTCCAGCGCGCTGCGCAATTGGCCGCTGATGTCCGAGAAGCCCAGGTGGGTCATCAGCGTCGGCGCGGCGGACGTTTCTTCCGACGCCTTGGGCCAGCCGAGCAGCCGGGCCACCTCCGCGCCGCGATCGGCCGATTGGTTCCACGGCGCTCGACTCGGATCGACGGCCGCCACGGTGACGAGACCGAATCCACGAGCGGCCCGTGCGTCGGTCGTCCCCAAGGTGCGAAGGGCCGTCTTCCATCCTTTGGGAAAGAACGCGGCCCAGGCGTTTTTTGGGTCGAACGTCGAGACCGCCTTGGCGTCGATCAGAACCAGCAGCCGGCCGCCCATTTGGATCCAGTGGTCTAACGCGGCTAGCCGGGAATCGTCGTCGGCGAGAGCCTGTTGTTTTTCGTCAAGATGGTTCAGTGCGACGACCACCGTGTCGACGCCTTCGTATCCGTACCAACGGTCGGGCATTTGCGCGAGAGTATCGAGTCGAACCACGACCGGACAGCGATCGGGATCGAAGTCGGTCACGAGGGCGGCTTCCTCCACGCCGACGCCCGTGTTGGAGAAGCATACCACCAGCTTCCTGTCCGCCGCGATCGCCGAAGGATAGTCGCCTTGGACGGCCTCGGGCGACGAGCGGAAGGTTCGCTCGACGGCATAGCCTCGATCCGGCTCGAAACGAACCGCAACCGTGCTGTGGACTCGGCCGAACCTTGCGTAGAGCAAGACCCGGACTTCCTCGCCCGCTCGGAGTCGGATCGTCTCGTTCTCCGGCGCGACGGTGCGGCTGGCCACGCCTTCGCCGTCGGGCACGGTGATCGACACGCGGCCGACCGATTCGTGGCTGCCGCCGCGCAACACCACCTCGATCGGCGTCCAAAGCCCGACGCGATAATGACCGTCGAAACCGACGCGAATAGACAGAATTTCGGGCAAAGCGGCGGAATCCGAATCTTTCTTGCTTGCAAAGGCGGTTCCCGTCAAGGCGCCGAGAAGGAGAACAAGAAAGAACACAACGCGCATTTCCGAGCCGCGACCGTAAGGGAGCGGTCTTTGCACGTTACGATCCGCAACCGCTCCCTCACGGTCGCGGCTCGGTTTTCGTGAAAGGCTCAATTCTTTCAAAAGGCTTCGCATCTTCTCGACGAGCCCCATCATGGTTTTCCCGAGTCCGTGCATTGGCAAACGAAATGGCCGCAACCGGGACAACCGCTGCCGTATTTTTGGGCGACCGCTTCGGTCAGGTCGACGCCCACGACGTTGGCGATCGTCGCGAGCCAGGCCAGCACGTCGGCAAACTCGTTCTGCTTCTCCTCGTGCGTCCCGTTGCGCAGCGCGCCGGCCAGCTCGCCCACCTCCTCGACCAGCCACATGAACGTGCCGTCGACGCCCCGGGCGACGTCCTTGGGCAGGTACATGTCGCGGATCAACTGCTGGAAATCGGCCAGCGTGACGGACGGATGGTCGTGGGAACAAGGGCAATGGCCGTCATGGGAGTCGCACATGGTCGTTCGTCTCTATTTATGAGTGCTGCTATTTTCTATCTCGAGGAGGACAGACATTCTTGTCTGTCCCGTGGCTGCCGTCCGTCCAGCGACGACAGGCAGGAATGCCTGTCCTCCTGTTGAGTGATCCACGGATCAGTCAATTCCGGTGGGCAGTGCCCACCCTACGCATTTTTGCGACGGCGTGAATAGTGTATACTAACCTGTTTGTCCCCCGTTTGACAACGTGCCGGAGGGATTGGGCGACCGGCGACCGTAACAACTGCGGGCTTGGGGCAAGCCATGTGGACGAACCCCCTGGAAAAGGTTCCTCTTTTACCATGAAACCACCCATTTTTTATGAGGATTTCGCTAAACTGGACCTCCGCGTGGCCACCGTCCTGGCGGCCCCAGGAGAACTGCAAAGTCCCATGTTCCAGGAGGCCAGACATTCCTGTCTGGCTGGGTTGGACGAAAAAGACAGGCAGGAATGCCTGTCCTCCTGATCTTTCACAACTTTGCAGTTCTCCTGCTGGCGGCCCGGGAACACCCCAATACTTGCGGTTCATACTATACTTGAGGTTTGTCGTTTCCGCTTGGTGGGGCGACGACC
>DATECS010000053.1:0-7833 GCA_035286785.1 Thermoguttaceae bacterium
AAACTTGCCCGTTCTATCCACGGCCGCCCTCCCACCTTGCTTTTGCCAACCGCTCAAAATCACCAAGCCCCCGTTTGCGTCGCCCCACCAAGTCCCAGGAGGGACAAGCTCCGTCGCCCCGTTCGACTCTGCCCCGCCAACACGCCCCACGGCGATGGTGCCTGTCCCCTTTTGCGGCGCGCCGCCGCCCCCTCAAATCTCAAATCCTGAAATCTGAAATCCTTCCCCTTTGCGTCCTTGCGTCTTAGCGCCTTTGCATTAAAAACCCCCACCGCCTTACTTGTCTTTGCGTCTCTGCGTCTTAGCGCCTTTGCCTTAATCCCCCCACCCACCGACCCTACCACTTACGCAGACAAAAAGGATCACGACGATTGTATCGAACAACCGATGAGAAAAGACGTAGGCTTGGTCTCTCGGGCACCCATGCGCACGGAAAGGGCCGCTTGTGATTGCGAATCGAATCTGGCTAGCATCCGCAGCCGTCCTCTTGTCGGCCGTCGTCGCCATCGCCGACGAAGTGGTCGTCCCGAGTCCTACATCCAATGACGCGACCATCGACGTCGCCGGGGCAGGGCAGGGCACGTCCCCATCCTCGCCCCTCGCCCCCAACGCGCCGTCCGTCGTCATCGACCCCAACGTCGACGCTACGCCCGTCGATTGCGGCCCCGGCTGCGCCACCAGCTTCAGCTTCTCAAGCTGGACCCGCTTCGGCTCCTGCTGCCCCACCCAACCGTGTGAACTCGCGTGGTTTCCGATCGACCGCGTCACCTGCCAATGCCCGCCCCACGAGTATTGGTACGGCGAAGTCAGCGCCATCGGCTGGCGTCGCGACACCGATCCTTCCGGCGTCCATCTCGCCACCCTCGACGCCGGCGGCGACGTCGTCCTCTCGTCCCAACAGGCTTGGCCCGACTTCCGCGCCGGCGCCGTCGTCCGCCTGGGCCGAATGTTCACGCCCACCACCGCGATCGAATACGGCTACCTCGGCTCCGGCACGTGGAGCGGCAACGCCGCCGTCGCCGACCAATCGCCCAACATGCCCGGCGGCCTTGGCAACCTCTTCTCGCCCTTCGGCGATTTCGGCGCCGCCCCCGTCGACGACTTCGACTACAACGAACTCGTCTCGATCCAAGGCAGCACCCAATTCGAGAGCTTCGAACTCAACCTTCGCCACCGCCTCTGCATGCCCGCCGAGCCGTTGCAGGTCTCCATCTTCTACGGCATCCGCTACCTAGACGTCGGCGAGCGCTTCGGCTATTACAGCCAGACCCAAGTCCCTCTTGGCGTCGGCGCTACCCAACTGGTCGACGTCCGCGCCAAGAACGACCTCTTCGGCGCCCAGATCGGCATGCTGCTCGAATGGCACATCGAACCCCGCTGGTGGTTCGACGCCCGATTGTCCGCCGGCCTCTACAACAACCGCGCCGGCCAAAACACCCATCACGTCGAAACCGGCGACGCCCCCGGCGAAAACTGGCTCGAAAGTCGCGGCGACCGCGGCTCGGTCGGCGCCGAAGTCGCCCTGAGCCTCGTCTACTACTTCACCCCGCGCGTCTCGACCCGCGTCGGCTACCATTTCCTCTGGATGGACCACGTCGCCCTGGCCGCCGAAAACTTCGAGACCGATCCCACCCTCCTCCGCGAAGGCCCCGCCCAGCTCAACGCCGACGGCACCATCATGTTCCACGGCCCCTTCCTCGGCCTTGCCCTCGGCTGGTAAATATACCAAACATCGGCCACCTTGATGAGAACGACTACCGCGAGTTGCGCCGCTATCTCGAATTCGGCCGTGACGTCGTTGAAGTCTTTCGCTATCAGACCCTGGCCTTCGCGGCGACCCGACGCTACCTGAACCGCCTCCAGGGCATTAGCATCGACCGCCAAAGTCCCGAGGAACTTCGTGCGGAAGCCCTGCGATTTTTCGACGAATTGGACCGAAGCGCCGATCTCGTCGAAAATCGCTACGGCCGCAATGCCTACCCCGGCAATCCCCTCCTCGCCCGCCAGCACGCCGCCGAAATGCGCCGATTGATCAAAAACGCTTCGCCAAAAGAAAAGACCCGCTGACAACCGCTGTCAACGAGTCTTCCGAGTGGGCGATGAGGGGCTCGAACCCCCGACTTCCACGGTGTAAACGTGCGGGCACCTCATCCGAATTGTCTACAGAATCAGTACTTGCGTCAACACCTTCGCCAGTTTGCACCAGGGTTTGCACCAGCGAGTCCGAAAGTGCAAACGCCGGTGACTTCGGCGCTGGTTTCCTCGATATGCCATCAATCAGCGGCATTGCCGACCAGCACGGGACTGACAAGTCCCACACCGGGCACGGTGCTCCATCCGTTGTCTTCGCATACCGAGCCAATAGCGATGAGCCCGACACGGGCGACCCCGTGGCCGAGCTAGCTGCCTTACTGCTGACACTCTCGCCAGCCGACCTATCAAGACTCGCCAAAATGCTCCACGGCGAATGAGGGCCCAGTCGTTTTGTTACTGCCGTCCTGGGTTGCTCGCACGTAAAGCCGGAACGCCTCCTTCTCCGCGACGCATCCCGGCCATGGACACAGGAACGGGGGAAAATCCAACGAGATGAAAAAGCACACTGGGCCAGTCAATCCTTCCTATTTCATGAGCCGGACAACGGCCGGTAGTAGACATGGGTGGTCGGGTTGGATGATGTGAAGACTCGTTGAGTGCGAGGACAGATCGCTCATGCAGGGTTGTCCGACCCGGCGTCCTCGGCGGCGAATGCGCAAGACTCAACCGTGCTCTTTGTCTTCCACACCCAGGGAGCCGAACAGCGAGGTACAAGTGCAGAGGAAGACAAGAACGACCAACACCACTGGCCGGCCCACATGCGACCATCGTCACTAGGGCGTCGTTCCTGGTGAAGCCTTGCGGAAAGAACGGCCCGCGCGAAGCCAAGGACAAGTCAGGTGCAATACGGCACGGTGCGGGCCAGTGAAGTGATTTTGGGAAACGCTTTCTCGCGGATGGGGGGCGTGGTTGTAGCCTTGAGAGGCATGAAAACGCGGTCACTGGTTCTTCAATCGCGGGTGATAGTTACCTTGCGGCGAGCACAAAGGTCATCGTGCGACAGCACTTGTACGACGCGGGTCACGATGCCGGGCCGTTCGAGGATAGATTCGGCCGGCGAGCACGGTTTGCGGATTTTTTATGGAAGGAAGGGAGGGCAGCATGGACGCCCGGAAGAATCGACGCAGCAGCCAAGGCAGGACGAGCAAGAAGAAGGCCGCGAAGCCACCTTCGATCCGAAAGCTCTTTGTCGAGCGGATGCGGCGCGAAGGACGCGAGGCGGAGTGGAGAGCCGTGCTCCGCTCCGTCATGGAAGAAACCGGCCGGCGGTTCGCCCAAGCCAGTGGAGAGGCGATGCGGCGAATGGGCTACGAGGGACCGCAGCGAGAACGTGAACTCTACGCAAAGCATCTCGCCGCCGAAGGCCGAAGCAAACTTCGCCGGCAGATCGACCGTGAGCGCGAGGCGATCATCCGTGACCGCGAAGACGTGGCGTTGGAACGGGCGATGAAGGGCTTGCCGGCCAGCGTCAACCTGGACACGGAGTTGACCTGGGTCGCGACGCATCCGGCGGTGGCACGGAAGGAACGTGGCGCCAACGATCGGCAATTGCGGCTTACGGCGGAGGACGTCATGGGGTCGCGGCATGAACGGGCCCCGTCGATGCGGGCCGTTTGGCTGCTCCAGCACGGGATGAGAAACCCGGGCGAGTTTTGGAGAATGTACTTCGTCCGACAACAGAAGGACCGCCCGGTCGAAAGACAGCGGGAGCCGGAGACTGCGGAGTCCATGACCCTGGCCGAGGTTAAAGACTGCCTCTCGCAGCTTCAAAACCGCGTGCCTGACTCGGAGCAGTGAAGAACTGCCGCGACTACGCGAAGCACGCGGCGGCTTGGGCACGGACAGAGGAAGGTTGGCCGTTCCGGCGGGCGCGACAGTCCGCCGGTGACTTGGCGATAACGAGCCAGTCCGATTGTCGTCGGTTTTCTCGTGGATGCGATGATGTGCTTGAAGAGCCACTCGGAAGGGTGGAGGCGATGGACTCTACGCCGGGAGACACGGGCGATTCGCCTCTCTCTTCCCCTCGCGCGACGGAGAACTTTGTGTTGACGGCACACCAGAACACAACTGCAACGCTGGCAAGCCTTTTCGTTAAACCCCACTGACCGTCGTGAAAGCCTGTTGCCGGCGATTGCATCTCGCAGGCAGTGGAGGTGCAAATTACGCGGTATCCGTGCGCGCCTGTCAGCAAAGGTGGGGCGGATGCCGAATCGCGCCGATTTTACAGAGGCGGCCCGTCAGTGCTCCAGAATGCGATAGACCGTCGGGCGCGACAATCCGGTGGCTCGGGCGATTGCCGTCACGCCTTCGCCGTCCTTGTCGAGTCGCCGGATGGTCTTCACCTGTTCGTTGGTCACGGTCAAGCGTCGCCCCGGCTTGCTCCCGCCCCAGGTCTTGCCGGCAGCCCGAGCCGCGGCTTGACCGGCCCGAACCCGTTCGGATCGCAGCTCGTTCTCAAACTGCGCGACCGAAGCCAGCACGTGTGCCAGCAATCGCCCAGAAGCCGTGGCAAGGTCGATGGCGTCTTTGAGACTGATGAGGTTCATTCGTCGTTCGCGCAGTTGCTCAAAGAGCTTGGTGAGCCCCGAGCATGTTCGGCCCAGCCGATCCAGTCGCCAGACGACGACCGCGAACACTTGCCCGGCGTGGATGGCCGCCTCCAGACGATTCCAGGCCGGCCGGTCCATCGTTCGCCCCGTGGCCTTGTCCCTGTACCACTGGACCGGCCTGTCCTGTGCCTCGGCCCAACGCTTCAGGTCGGGCTCCTGGCTCCGGTGGTCTTGCTTCTTGCTTGAGACGCGAAGATACACGGCGATGTGGCGATTCATAATGCTGTTCTCCTCCAACCAGTATGATTCGGAAAGGACGAGTGTCAATTGTCGTTCTTACTTCACACGTTACGCATGGGACTCGTCGTAAGTCCTTGAGTGGCCGTCGATGGAGGAGCGTTTTCGCGGGGAGGTTGACTGTTTACACATTTTCGCGGGTCGATCGGACGCACTTCGAGGGGCGTACCAGGGGAGTCGGAGACGAGTGACGGTCCCGGTCAGAAGAACGTCTGCGGCCGGCTTGGATCGGTCACGTTTCGGTCCGACGGGGACGGTCGCGCGGATGACCAGATCAGGGTTGCCGCTGCCTGTATCCGGGAGGCGGCTCCGCGTCGCAGAGCCGAATTGAAAAACAACGGGCGACGTCGAATTGTCCCAGGAAAACAGTCCGCCAGAATTTTTGCCCACGGCCCCCCGGGTATGCGATTTGGATCCCTAGCTAGCCTCTCTCCGGCGCTATGATAAAAAACGAGCGTTAAACTAGGCAAGACCGCCGGATGCCCCATGCTGGGAGACACCTTGGGACCGGCCTATGTTTCAACGATATCTCCCGCACTACCACTGAACGGCATGATCGGCGCAGACCTGACCTTGGGGCTATTAGGCTTTGCCGCCAAGGCAACAAGGAAACAGGTCGTTGTCGAGTAGCGGAGGTTAGAACTCGTGGGGAGTTCTCAGACTATGCGGAACGTGAGGAGCCTTTATGCCGGCCGTTTTTTACTGGTCACGTGTGGACCGGGACGCTGGGGTATTGTGAGATCGACCAGCCCCGGAGACGTGGCAATCGTCCTTCACAATCGGGACCATCAATCACCGCTATTATTCCCGATCCTGCTAAAGCCTGGATTGCCAGCCGCCGAAGGCAAGAAACGGGGAGTTACGTCAGTGCCTTAAACCGCTTCTGCCATGGGCCGGATGACAATGCGACGACTCATCCACATTCCGATCGTCCACTCCAGCGCTGAGTTGGGCTCGTTGGCCCCATCCGTGCAGGCCCATCATGCCAAGGTTCTCGGCGAGACTGCCTGGCATGAACGGGAACAGGCCATCGAGGGCCTTTGGAAACACATCCGGGAAAGAGTCCTGGCATTGCATCTTGATGATCGGCATACACGGATATACCAGGATGGGCTACCGGTTTGCGAATTTGAGGAGAAGATCGTCCGAGAGATTGCCCAGGCCGGCAGTCCGAACCACCAGTTGATCCTGGAACTCATCGAGCGTGGCGCCACGCTAATGGGAACCGAGGATCCAAGACTGCTGATGGAAGAATATGAGATACAGAAGGGGAAATTGGAGAATCGGGCTGCCTCGAATCAAGCTGGGCAAGAACAAATGCGGACCGACGACTTGCTAGCTGCCCGCGACCGTTTCATCGCAAGGCGGATTGAGGACACATTGCAGGAGGGTGAGACGGGCCTGCTGTTTCTCGGCGCCTTACACCCGTTCGACGAGCTGCAATCAACCGACATTGAGGTGGTCACGCTCGATTAGTGGCAGACTGTTGTGGGAGTCCAGCCAGTAGTTAGACAAAGCTGTAGGGCGGCCAGGGGCCTAGGAACTCGCACAACTCGCCTTCCCTTGCATCTCGCAGGGTCTTCACACGCTCTCGAAACAGGTCCACACGGTCTCGCTCGACGAGGAAGGCCAGGCGAATGACAACCGGCAGGGATGACCCCAGCAATCGCCATTGCTGGTACAGTCCGTCAAGTCCGCACACGTAGCGATCAGAAGTCTGGCCAGCTTGTCCACTGAGCCGATCCTCACGTTGATAAAGTGCTCGGCGATCAGCAAGGTAGTCTGCCGACGACGAGACTCTGGCTGGAGGTCTGACCTCCGCAGGCTGGCACATCGAGGGTGTTATTCTCAGACCTATTTCAAAAGTGCCCTCGACACGGTCCAGGCACTCAAGCAGTTCTTGACGCTGTTCCTGGAGCAAACGACAGACGCCTTCTTCGTCCGTCATCGAAGTACCGAATCGTATCGGCAGCACGGTAATCCAGCGATGAATGGCATCCAACGCGAGGACGTGTTCCAGGGGCTTAGGGGGAACCTCTGATGCGTTGATTGCCGCGCACGCCAACTCGTCAGCAAACACCCAGCGCACGGCAACTTGCCCGACCATCGTCTGGCCAGCCACAATCGCTACGTCCCGACTTCGGACAATTCCGACCGGGTACAGTAGCCTTGTTGACACGTGCGTCTTCATTTTGACGTGCTTTCCGACGCGCTGATGGTCAACTCGGGACAGAAATGGTAGGGTGGCCAGGGGCCGGTCACTTCCAGCAATAGCCCTTTCTTCTGCATCGTGTCGCGGGTCTCGTGGACCGTGGCCAGCCAGGGTTCCACGTCCGCTGCCGGAAGGAGATAGGCCGCGTTGTAAACCATCTTTTCGCGGCGGCCGGTCAGGGCATCGGGCAGAGGACGAACTCGCCGGCGGCGGTCGGTCCGGGCGGCCAATCGGTCCTCCACCGCCGTGATTTCCCGTTGCAGCTCGGTCTGCATTTCACGACAACGTCGAAGTTCGGCACCTCTCCGTCTGAGGTATTCCGCGCCACTCATGACAGCGTCGTTCAGATGCGGCCCGTCAAGACGCCCGGTGATCCGGTCGTTCTGGACGTAGAGCTTCACGGCCCATTCCTGTCGATCGCCCAGGGCTTGCAGGAAATCAGCGACCGCCTTCCGGCAGTGGGCCACGGCGGCCAGCAACGAGTCCTTCGACCGGAAAATGGTTCCCAGCCGCAGTGGGAGCACGGGTGAACTCCGGGCCGCCTGGCGAATGATGTCGTTGTGACGGACGGCCACTTGGTTCAGCCAACGAATGTCTTCAGCCGTCTTGCCTTCGAGCTTTTCCACGTCGAACTGGTCCAAGCCGACGCGGCTGGCCACCGCCGCGATCGGCCCGGCGGGG
>DATECS010000054.1:0-2487 GCA_035286785.1 Thermoguttaceae bacterium
AGGAAACCGTAGGTGCCAAGCTTCAGCAGCACGCCGGCCAAGAGCACGCTGCCCGCCGTCGGCGCCTCGACGTGGGCCAGCGGCAACCATGTATGAAACGGCACCAACGGCACCTTGATCGCAAACCCGGCGAACAGGGCCGCGAACAACCACAATTGCATGTTCAAGGGCAACGGGGCGGCCGTCAGATGCTCGGTCAGCCGGTCGATGGAGAACGTCAGTTCGCCGGTCGGCGAGTGGTGGAAGTCCCAAAGCACGATGGCCAACAAGCCCAAAAGCGCGATCAGGCTGCCGACCAGGGTGAACAGGAAGAACTTGATCGCCGCGCGGCGCCGGTCCTGGCTTCCCCAGACGCCGATCAATAGGAAGAGCGGAACCAGGGTGAACTCAAAGCAGACGTAGAATAGGATGATGTCCCGCGCGGCGAACAGCCCGAACATGCCCGCGGTCAACAACAATAAAAGCCGATAATAGCGGGCCGCCTGGTCGGTGATGGCCTCCCAACTGATCAGGACGGCGACCCAGCCGAGCAGGCCGACCAGCCCAAAGAACCAAAGGCTCAACCCGTCGAGTCCCAGGCTCAGCCGCAGACCGGCGGGCGAGGAGGAATCGCCGCCGAAGCTGAAATCGCTCGCCGCGTAGACTGTAGGGTGGGCACCGCCCACCAACGGCGTGTTTGATGCGGTGGCCGAAGCGTTGTTGGTGGGCGGTGCCCACCCTACGGTCTCATTGGATCGTGGAAAACTGAAAACGAGCACGCCGGCCGCCAGCAGGGCCGCGGTGGTCGCGGCCAGCGCGACCCAACGGACCCGCGAACGATCGCCCAGGCACAACAGGGCCCCGGCGAGCGGAAGCAGGATCGTGATCAGCAGGAGGTTGCTCATTTTTTTCTCAACCGTTCCTCTACATCATCAACACGCCCATCAAAATCAACGTGCCCAAGGCCATTGCCAGGGCATAGTACGAAACGACGCCCCCTTGCAGCGGACGCAGCCACGCGCCGAGCCGGGCCGGAATCGCGCCGATCAGATCGACCATGCCGTCAATTCCTTCGCGATCGAACTGAGCGCAGCATTTGGCTAGCAACTCCAGCGGCCGGACGAACAGGGCCGCGTAAATCTCGTCGAAGAAAAACTTGCTCTCGACCACCCAATGCAGCCCGACGTGATCCAATACCCACACGAGCCGGGCGAGCGTTTTCTGCCGGCCGACGTACAGCGCCAAGGCCAGGACGATTCCGCCCAGAGCGACCACGGTGCTCAGCACGGCGACGGTCAGATGGCCGCCGCTTTCGGCTTCGGCCGCGCCGTGGGTCGCCGCGACCACTAGGTTGCCGGTCGTCGCGAGGTCTTCCATGTACTCGATGGATGGCGTTTTTTGCAGGAAGTTGGCAAAGCCGTGGGTCATCTCGAAATAGCCGCCGACCACGACCGCCGCGACGGCCAGCACCAGCATCGGCCCGGTCATCGCGCGGGGCGACTCGTGAGCGTGCTCGTGGATTTTGGCCGAGCCTTTCGGTTCGCCGTGGAAGGTGAGCAAAAACGCCCGGGTCACGTAGAAGGCGGTCAGCCCGGCCGTGACCAGCGCGGCGACGTACAACAGGAAATACCAGGAGGCGAAGGCTCCGCCGGCGGCCGCGTGTTCACTGACCGCGGCGAGAATCGCGTCCTTGCTCCAAAAGCCCGACAGGGGGAACAGCCCGGCCAGCGTCAGACCACCGACCAGAAACAGCCAATAGGTCTTGGGCAGTTTGTGACGCAGGCCGCCGAGTTGTCGAACATCGATCACGCCGGCCATGGCGTGCATCACGCTGCCGGCGGCGAGGAACAAGAGGGCTTTGAAAAAGGCGTGGGTGAACAGGTGGAACATGCCGGCGGTGATGCCCAGCATCGTGCCCACGCCGAGGCCCAGGAACATGTAGCCCAACTGGCTCACGGTCGAGTAGGCCATGATGCGTTTCAAATCGTTTTGGGCCAGGGCGATCACCGCGGCCATCAGCGCCGTGAATCCACCGACCACCGCCACGACCAGCCGCGCGTCGGCCGAGGCGGCGAACAACGGGGTGCAGCGCGCGACCATGTAGACGCCCGCCGTGACCATCGTCGCCGCGTGGATCAGGGCGCTCACCGGCGTGGGGCCTTCCATCGCGTCGGGCAACCAGACGTGCAACGGGAACTGGGCGCTCTTGCCGCACGCGCCCAGGAACAACAGCAGGCAAATGGCCGTCGCCAGGCCGCCGCCGACGTAGAGCTCGGGATGGCCGAGCATCGTTTGACCCAGGATGCCCACGTTCGTCAACTGGCCGTCGACCAGCGTGTCGTGGAAATCGAGCGTGCCGTAGACCGTCCATAGCAGGAAGAGGCCCAGGGCGAATCCGAAGTCGCCGATCCGGTTGACCAAAAACGCCTTCTTGCCCGCCGCCGCGGCCGAGGGTTTTTCGTACCAGAAACCGATCAACAGGTAGCTGCACAACCCGACCGCTTCCCA
>DATECS010000055.1:0-27249 GCA_035286785.1 Thermoguttaceae bacterium
TCTTTTTTGACCAAAAACCCGTAGGTCAGGCTGTGCCTGACAACAGCCCCGTCCCTCGCCCCCCAATCCCCGCCCCCTCCTCCAAAAATCCCCCGAAGAGACGAACCCGACTTTTCCGATAAGGAAGCCGGGGCTCACTTTGTCGAATAACCAATCCCTATCGGTCCAGTCAAACCCAACGCCCTGCCTTGCGCAGTCCGCCAAGGTTTGCCCCGCACCGGCCAAAGCCGAGTGTTGCGAACGTGGGATTCGGGCCGATAAGGACTATAGACATTTCGAGGGGAAACGTCGCGGAAAAAGGGGACAGGTCCGATTTGTGCGCAGCACCCTTCGGGCCGTTCCGGCAAATCGGACCTGTCCCCTTTTTCGGACCTGAGCGGAAGGGTTGGACCTTCTTTGGGAGAGTTGCTGCCGTGAGCGAAGACATCAATGTCCTGGCGTTGATCAAGGGAGCCGAGCGGTACGTCTTCCTCTACGACGATTCGAGCCGCGCGGAGACCCTCCGCGTGCTGGGCCGCTATGCGTCGAACCCCGAACTCAGCTTCACCTGGTACGACGCGGCCGTCCTAAGCCAGAAAATCCGCCAGGAAAGCCACAAATCGCCCGTCTCCCGCCGGTTCAACATCCCGTTGACCACCGACAAGGACGATTTCCTCGGCTAGGCGGACCTATACCAACCCGAAGCGCAAGCGAGGGGCTACCCTTGACCGCCCTCGCTTGCGCTTCGGGTTGGTATATCCATCGAGCCGATATCCCTGGCTCCTGAAACATCCTCGCCACCAATGCGAACCGCCGTCGCGCGATTTCTGCAATACCTTCGCGTCGAACGCAATGCGTCCGATCTGACGACGAAGAGCTACGGCGAAGACCTCGAAGCGCTCATCGAGTATCTCGACGAATCCCACGGCGGCCAATCACCTCCCCCAGGCCAGGTGAGCGTCGCCGATCTGCGGGGCTACGTCGCGGCGCTGCACGAGGCGGGCTACGCCAAAACAACCATCGCCCGGCGGCTGGCCTCGATGCGGAGCTTCTTCCGCTTCGGCCAGCGCGAAGGCTGGACCAAGACCAACCCGGCCAAACCGCTGCGCAATCCGCGGCGGTCCCGGTCGCTGCCCCACTTCCTCTCGACCGAGGAAATCGGCCGTCTGCTCCAATCGCCCGATCCGAGCACGCCCGCGGGCCTTCGCGATCGGGCCATTCTGGAAACGTCCTACGCCGCCGGGCTCCGCGTGAGCGAGGTGGTCGGCCTCAGCGACGGCGACTTGGATTTCGCCGCGGGCCTGCTTCGGGTCCGCGGCAAGGGACGCCGCGAACGCCTCTCGCCGGTTGGAACCTACGCGACTAACGCCTTGCATCGCTGGTTGAAGGTCCGCAAACTACACGCGACCGAGGCCAAGGGCCCCGCCGCGCCCGTGTTCACCAACAAATTCGGCCGCCGACTCACCGTGCGGAGCGTCGGGCGGATGCTCGAAAAATATCTCCGCGCCACGGGCCTGGATCGTCGCACCACGCCCCACTCGCTCCGCCACAGCTTCGCCACCCATCTGCTCGACCGCGGGGCCGACATCCGCAGCGTCCAGGAACTGCTGGGCCACAAGAGCCTGGTCACCACGCAGATTTACACGCACGTCAGCACGGCCGGCCTGCGCAAGGCCTATGAGCAGGCCCATCCCCGGGCGAAGCGGAAATAGACCGCACAGCGTCTTTTTTTCTTACATCGGCCGCGGTTTTTTCAGCGGTTGATCAACGCGGCAACGTTGGCAACTTATCCGAGTGGTTGCCTACCGCGTCTCTAGAAATCACCGCGTTTTCTTTGCCTCACTCATCCAGATCAACGGTAGCGACTACTGGTGCCGCCACGAAGACATATGTACAACTCTGCATTTAACTTAATTTACTGATCTTCTCTGCCCAAGGATGTCCACATCGAGGCATTCCTTCTCTTCTCCGCACGTACCGGAATGAACGTGCGGAAAGGATCAAGAAAGTGACATTGGGGTATTGCTACATACCCCACATTATGTAGGCATCTAGAGCTATCGGCCATCTGTTTCCGATTGGCCGCCGCCCGTGCTTCCCCAAGAAACCCAACAATATCCCTTAGGGTGGCATATTGGCACAACCCATTGGGGGTTTTTGGTCTCACTGACATCCCCCTGGCCAATACTTGTACAGATTACTGTCGTTACTTGTACAGATTACGGTCGCCGCGCGCGTAGGTTTACAGGGGCAACTCTAGTCCATACGGAATGCGCGGAAGCTGAAAAGCCCAATGAGTCTCAAGCAAGATACGGTTATCCGATTATTGCTTTCCGCTCGCATGAGCGTGATTTCGTACATTCGGGCGATTGTGCGCGATTACAACCTGGCCGAGGACGTATTTCAAGAAGTCTCCATCCTGGCGCTGGCCAAGCGGGAGTCGATCAAGGACGAGGAACATTTTGGCGGCTGGATTCGCCGCACGGCCCGGCTCGAATCGCTTGCAGCGCTTCGCCGCCAGGGAGGCGTTCCGCGGCCGCTCAGCGGTGAAACACTCGATTTATTGGACAAGACCTGGGACGAGAGAGGGCCGTCCGATCAGGCCAACAAAATCGAGGCCCTTCGATATTGCCTGGAGAAGCTCAGCCCCCGCTCGCAGTGGATCATCCGGCTGCGGTACGAGCAGGGCATGAAAGGGTTCGAGTTGGCCGAGGCTCTCCAGCGACCGCTCAATACGATCTATGTCGCCGTGTACCGGATCCATCGCGCGTTGAGCGAGTGCATTCGCAAGCACACCGCATTGGAGGGAGTCGATCATGGCTGAAAATCAGCTCGACGACATCCGCAATGACAGCACGGCCGAATTCGGTCAATTGGTGTTGCGTTACCTCGACGAAGTCGTCACGCCGGAAGAGCACGAACTGCTCGAAACGCGGCTCCGAACAAGTGACGCGGATCGGCAGGCGTTTTTGGAATTGTGCGAGCAGGTCTGCTCCGTGACCGAGATGGTTCTGTCTCTCCATGCGCCGACGTGTCCGGAAGAAGCCTTTAAATCAACGCGCCGCCGCACGCCCATCGTCACGTTCCTCAATGACACGCTCCAGATGGGCATGAACTTTTTAAGTCGTCCGTCGGTGTTTACGCTGCTGCTGACCGTGGGGTTGCCGGTCGTGCTGTTGCTTGTGTTGTGGGTCCACATCAAGTCGCAGCCGATTCCCACGATGCCCACGGTCGCCGCCAAGCAAGCCGCCCCGCCCGTCGTTGCGGTCGCGGCGGCCGAAGTCGCGCGGACGCACGATTGTGTCTGGGAAGAATCCGGCGAAGGTCCGGCGGTCGGCGCCTCGTTGGCCGCGGGCCGGCAGCTTCGGCTGCGCCAAGGGCTCGTCGAACTCCGCTTCGCCGACGGCGCGACCGTGCTCCTTCAGGGGCCCGCCACGTTTGACGCGGTTGGCGGCGGCAAGGGATTCCTGCGCGCCGGGAGCCTTGTCGCCAAGGTATCGAAGGAAGCTCGGGGATTCACGATCCAAACGCCCACGGCCGACGTAGTCGATCTGGGCACGGAATTCGGCGTTTCCGTCGACAAGGCCCTCGGCAAGGACGAAGTGCAGGTGTTTCGCGGAAAGGTCGTGCTGGAGATCAAGCCGGCCCAACCCGACCGGAAACCAACTCAACACCACCTAACCGCCGGCTCGGCCGCAAGTATCGTCTTGGCCGCCGGACAAGGCGAGCCGGCCTTTCACGAAATCCCCTTCCGCGCCGATCGCTACGTCCGCGATCTGTCGCCGGCGGTTCCCGCCGCTCCCAAGCCGGCCATCGTCGCCGACTTCTCCGGCGGGCAAGGCAAGTCGGCGGTCGACCAGTATCCTGGAATTCCTGGAACAGGCTGGGCCACCGGCTGGGGTTATCAAACAAACCGGGAAACAACCAACAACGTGTCCGTTGAGCGGGATAATCCGTTGTTCGACGGCGGCGACTATCTTCGTGTGTTGATCGAGCGAACCTCGGGTACCGGGAAATTCCATCGGACCATCGAGCGGAAACTCGACCTCGACGGACCGGTCGATTTGAAAAAACCCTACGTGCTCACTTTCACCGTGCGTATCGACTCGCTGAACCTGTTTGACGATCCGGGGGATCTGCTGATCTTCAGCAACAACGTCGCGAGCAGGCTAAAGCGGACGAAGTTGAACGTGACGAGCGGTTGGCACGTTCGCATGGGCGCTCAAGAAGACGATCCACTAAAAGCTCGAAATTGGTTCTTTATCTCGGGCGATGGAAAGGGAGCGTCGGAGGATATTGACAGCGGCATTCCGGTTCGTGAAGGCGAGACGTATTCGTTCCGCGTTTTATTTGATCCGCCGGCCCGGCGTTGGGTTCCGTCGATCGCCGTCAATGGCGGCGAGTGGACCACGTTCGGCGCGATGGGCATGCGATCGAGCGGCACGGCTGAAGAGTGCGAGTATTGGCCCTATTTCTGCCTGAGCTGGTACATGGCCGGCGGAAACAAGGGAGCGGAAACCGAGCGGGTCGGCTTTTCGGTGGATTCCATTCGGATCACCGCAGCCGAAGAAGACCGCAAGAACTAGTCTCGAGGAAAGAAAAGGAAACGTATAAAAGTTGGCCGGGCGCCACGAGTGGCAGTAGGAGTCGCAAACCCTATTTGCTGCCGCTTCATGGCGTACCCCGGCCGCGCTCGACGCTGGGAGTTACCAGGGCCAAGCTATGCGCATTTATATACCACAATCCGGCCGGTTTGTCCATCAGGGGTGAATCGTTCGGTAAGGACTCGTTCGTCGGGGGCGGAGGTTTATATGAGCATCGTGGATAGTTACAACCCGATCGGCGTGGAAGACCGCCTGCGCGAACTCGACCTGCATGGGTCGGAGGACGCGCGGCCGAAGTATGAGCGTCTGCGCAGCTTCATCGCCGGCGAGGTCGGCCGAGGGCACCTGAAGGTCGGCGTGCCGCTCCCCTCGGAGCAGCGACTTTCCGAAATCCTGCGCGTCGCGCGAACCACGGTGCGGCAGGCATTGGCCGAACTGGAAAAGGACGGTCTGATCGAGCGTCGGCACGGGGCCGGAACATTTGTCAATGAGGTAACGGAGCGGACTCACCGCGTGAGGCTGGACGTCTTTGCAATGGTCGTTCCCGAAGCGGGCACCGGTTTCTGGCCGTCGTTGCAAACCGGTTTGCTCGGCGCGGCGATGGACGTGCATAAACAGATCCTCGTGTGCAACACCGAGAACGACCTGGACAAACAGGCCCATATCTTCCTCCAGTTGGTGCAGAAGCGCGTGGCGGGCGTCGTTCTGGCGCCGACGTCGGTGCCCCCGACGCCTGCGTATCAGGTGAACCATCTTCGCGATCATGGGATTCCGGTCGTGCTTTGCCATCGATCAGTGCAAGGCGTCGATGCGCCGCTGTTGGCCATTCCGTTCGTGGAAGTCGGCCGCATGGCCGGAAGACTGCTCGTCGAAAACGGCCATCGCCGAGTCGCGTTCTTCTCGATGCACCAACGAGTCGAAGCAAGCATGGGCTACGAGGCGGGGTTACGGGAAGTTCTGATGGACGCCGGCGGCGTGCTGCCCGAGGAGTTGACCTACGGCGGCGAGACGACGTCGCCGGACGCGAACGTACAGAACGAGGCGGTGTTCAAGACGCTTCGCCGGATGCTCGACGGACCCAATCCGCCGACGGCCATTATGGCGAGTTTCGACCCGCTGGCAGAGCGGATCTATCTGATGCTCGGCCAGTTGGGCCTCCGGGCGCCGGAGGACATTTCGTTGATCGGGGTGGGAGGAACGGATCGGAGCGGAGCGTTGGCCGAGCGATTGACGTCGATCACGATCGACGAAATCGACCTGGGCCGCCGGGCGGCGCATCTCCTTCAAGAGATGTGCGACGGGCATCGCCCGTTTGACGACGCGGAGAAGACCTACGTTCCCATTGGCCTGGCCAAGGGGAGCACGGTGAGAAAGGCAAAGTAAACCGAACGACAGAGAACGTAAGGCCGGATGGGGATTGGGTGCGAGAGAGGATCGTTCACGAGTATTCACCAAGGTTCTATTTCTTCAAGGGAGGGAACACATGCGTTCTCGAATTCACCTAGGATCGGCGGCATGCATCATGGCCGCCATGTTGTTGGGAGGGCTGCTGACCGCCTCGGTCCAGGCGGAAGCCATTCTCGTCGGCTATTGGAATTTGGACGAAGGAAGTGGGACGACGGCCGCTGACTCGGCCACTCCGCCCGCCAGCGACGGGACGTTGGCGGCTTCCCCGAACACGCCCACATGGACCACCGGCTACCTGAACGGCGGTCTGTCATTCGACGGCACGAGCAACGGTGATCGGGTTTCCATGCCGGATACCGATGAACTGGACCTCACGGGTGACTTGACGCTCGACTTCTGGATGAAGCCTCTTGGGCTTGGCGTTCAGAAGTACGGCCCGCTGGTCGGCAAGAACGTCTCCGGTGGACAGGCCAACGACGCCTATTTCGTCGACATCTACTACACGAGCCCCGGCGTCTCTGGGACGGGCTCCGTCATCTACGGGACGGGCGCTCCCGGGGTGCTCGAATTCGGCATCACCAACGGAAGCGTAAACACCGTGCTCCGCAGCGCCACGGCGCTTTCCACTTCCACGAGCAACACGGAGTGGTACCACGTCCGTTGCGAGTACGTCGCCGGAGAGCGAATGACGATTTACATCAACGACGTCGAAGACGCGGAATTGACGACCGGCGTGCCGGCCTCGTGTGCCAGTGTGCCATTCGGAGTCGGCCTGGGCAATCTTGCCCCAGGGTCGACCACCTACGGCTATGCCTACAAGGGCGTCCTGGACGAGGTCCGCATCTATAACGGCGTGGTTCCCGAACCCGGCTGCCTGGCTTTGTTAGCCGGTGGTTTGCTCGGGTTGGCGTTGGGCCGGCGGAGAAACGGCTAGAGCCATTTGAGGGGGATTGAGGCGGAAACGAGGCGAAGGCGAAATCGAGTTCCGGGGAGCGTCATTCGACGCTCCCCGGAACGAGCGAAAATAAGGATGCCGGACCTGGGGGGTCGGCTCCTCGAAGATCGTGGTGGGTGCGCTATTCCATCGGCGCGAATGCACGCGCCGGCTGCTTCTATCGTCGCGGCTCGGGCCGGACGGCGATAGTCAGCAGCCCGGCGTGCGCGCGATCAGTCGATGGGAGTCAACCCGGCGCGACGCCGATCGTCATCACTATTCCAAGACTATTATTCGTAATGGAGGAATTTTCCATGAGCTTTGGCACGAAACGGTTTGCTGGACTTGCCCTCGGCCTCTTGGCCGTTTTCGCGGCGAGTCTGGCGACGCCCGCGTGGGCACAGGATCTCACGCCGGTCGGCTACTGGGCATTGGACGACGGCCAGATCGATCCTTTCTCGACAACGGCCGTCGATTCGTCGGTCAACGGCAACAACGGCACGTTGTGGAACTTCCCCTCCACGCCGACCTGGGGAACCGGACTTTTCGGCGGTTCGCTGAAGTTCGACGGCGCCAACGATTATGTCGATATGAGCAATCCCACGGCGCTGGACATCACCGGAGCCCTGTCGACGTCGTTGTGGATGGGACGTCTGGGCCCCAATGCGTCGGCCTACGCCACCCTGCTCGGCAAGAACGAATCCGGCGGCAACACGAACGACGGATACTACGTCAACTCCCGAACGGATTCCCACATCGTCTTTGGGATAAATCCGCCTTCCCTTCTGGGTACGGAGTTGCCGGTGGAATTGATCAGCAGCAACGTGGTGCTCAGCGGAAGCTGGCACCATGTGTCGACCGTTTTCGAACCAGGCGTTCGAATGGCCATCTACGTGGACGGCGTGCTCGACAGCGAACTGACCGAGAACATTCCCACGGCGATCCGCCAAGTGGCTACTCCCTTCGTCGTAGGCAACCTCTCTGGTTCAGCCAGCACCACGTACGCCTTCAACGGCTACTTGGACGAAGTCAAGGTGTTCAACGGCGCGCTCGGGACAACGCAGATCCAGTCGTTGGCGACTGCTCCGTCGACGCCGCCGGGCGATCCGACCACGGCTAATCTGGTGGCCCATTGGAAACTGGATGACGGCGTGGCCGATCCGAATGCGATGTCCGCCGCGGACGCCACCACCCCCGCGACGAACGGCGCGCTGGAGAACTTCGATACACCGGCTTCATGGGAGACCACCGGAAGGATCGATGGCGCCTTGACGTTCGACGGTCAAAGCGACCGCGTGAATATGGGAACGAGCACGGAGTTGGACAACATCACGGGCGACGTGTCGATGGCCTTCTGGATAAAGCCCAATGGCAGGGGCGCGGCGAAGTATGGGCCGCTGGCGGGCAAGAATATGTCCGGCGGACAGACTAACGACGGCTTTTTCACCGACATTGTGTACGACCGAAGCGTCAACAATGCTGTTGTTCCGCAGGGAACGATCGAGTTCGGCATTACGAGCAACGATTCGAACGTGTTGGCTCGGAGCACCACGGCGCTCTCGCTTACCGATGATACTTGGCACCATATCGCGGTCACCTACGACGATGGGTCGAGGATGGCCATTTACATCGACGGAGAGTTGGATGGGGAAATGGTCTTCGATATTCCGGATGCCTGCGACAGCACGACGACTCCGTTCGCATTGGGCAATCTGATCCCCGCAACAACCGAGGTGAACTATGGTTATAAGGGCATGATGGACGATGTTCGCGTCTACACGGGCGTGCTCACGGATTCGGAAATCTGGGATTTGTCCCACCCACCGGCCCCTCCCTCGGTGCCGGGCGACACCAATGGTGACGGATACGTCGACGCGACGGATGCCGCGACGCTGGCCACGAACTGGGGCGCCGCCGTGACAAACGGCGCGACCGACGGCGACTTTAACGCCGACGACGTCGTCAACGCCCTGGACGCCTCGATCCTGGCGGCCAACTGGAATCCCGCGCCGCCGCCGGGCGAAGAAGCCCTCGGCGTGCCCGAACCGACGACGCTCGTTCTGTTGGTCGGCGGACTGTTTGGTTTGTTGCTGCGACGTCAACCGTCGAGGCGGGGGTGAGACGTATTGAGTCGGAATGATAGGACACGAACTCCGTTGCCTGGGCCGTCCATCGACGGACCCAGGCAACGGGGCCGGTCCGTGAGGCAATGTGAAGCGCAAAACATTAGGTGAAGGTCTCAGATGAATAGGTATTGGTCAACACGGAACAGCATCCTTGGGTTATCGCCGGTCACGCGGTGTTTGGCGATTCTGATCGTGGTCGGCGGCGTGTTGGTCGGCACGGCGGCGGCGGTGGATCCGTTCACCGTCGTGCTGCTTCCGGACACGCAGCATTACACGGAGATGGCGAACAACCCCTCCAATCCCTTCCGGGTCCAGACGACCTGGATCGCCAACAACATGGCGGAGGAAAACATCGCGTTCGTGACCCATATGGGCGACATCGTGCAGAGCAACAACACCACGCCGAGCCAATGGGAAGTGGCCGACACGGCGTGCGACATTCTCGAAGCGGCGAACGTGCCCTACAGCATTATGCCCGGCAATCACGACATGCTGGGCTCCGGACCGCCCAGCTACACCCGCAACGCAACGCTATACAACGCGAATTTCCCCGTAAGCCGTTTTGCGAGCAAACCCTGGTACGGCGGCCACTACGGCTCCACGAATGAGAGCAATTACAGTCTGTTCAGCGCCGGGGGCATGGATTTTCTGATGCTCAATCTGGAACTCATGCCCAGCGACGACACGCTCACGTGGGCCAACGGCGTGCTCGACGCCTATCCCACTCGCCGGACGATCGTGGCCACGCACAAGTATCTCACCGAGGCCGGCGATCGATCCACGCAGACCGTGTACGGCTCGTTCACGGGCAACAACGCGAATCAGATTTTCGACGAGTTGATCACCAATCATTCGAACGTTTTCATGGTCGTTTGCGGACATGAGTCCGCCGAGCGGTTGCGCGTGGCGACCAATGCGGCGGGCAAGCCCGTTTATGAAATCCTGACCGATTACCAGGATTTGGCAAACGGCGGCAACGGCTGGCTGCGCACGCTGCAATTCAAGCCCGACACAAATGAGATCGCCGTGGGTTCCTACTCGCCGGTGCTGGATCAATACAATATCGGCACCTGGGGAGGACCATACACGCTCACCTACGACATGGGCGGCACGGGGCCGACGATTCCCTCAGGTCCGGCGGCCAGCCTCGTGGCTCATTGGGCACTCGACGACGGGCAGACCATCCCCTCCACCACCACGGCCGTGGACGCGACTTCGCCGGCGAGTAACGGAACCTTGAGAAATATGTCGGTTCCCTCCGCGTGGGTCAACGGCCGGTTCGGCAAGGCGTTGGATTTCGACGGCACGAACGACCGAATCGACATGAATGCTCCGGCCGAGCTGAACCTCACGGGCGACCTGTCGATGTCGTTCTGGGTGAAACCCGATGGCACGGGCGCGGCGACGTACGGCCCGTTGGTCGGCAAAAACCTGTCCGGGGGAGCCTCGAACGACGGCTATTCCACCGACATCACCTACTCGAAAAGCGTCACCGGCGCGATCGTGGGAGCGGGAACGCTTGAATTCGCCATTACCGAGGGCGGCGCGCTCACCGTCGTGCGAAGCAGCTCGGCCTTATCGCTGACCGACGGCACGTGGCATCACGTCGCGGTGACCTTCCAGGCCGGCCAGCGCATGGCCATCTATCTCGACGGTGAATTAAGCGGGCAATTAACCACCGGCGTGCCCGAGACCTGCGCCGCCACGGCGACGCAATTCGCCCTTGGCAATCTGGCGGATGGATCCACCGTCGACAACTACTGCTACAGCGGCGGTCTGGACGATGTTTGGCTTTTCGAGGGAGTGCTCACCGAGACGCAGATCGGGCGGCTGATGGCGGGCACGAGCCCCTTCGTGCCGGGTGACGCCAACAGCGACGGATGGATCGACGGTGAAGACGCGGCCATCCTCGCGGAGAATTGGGGGGTGACGAATGCCGAATGGGGAATGGGCGATTTCGACGGCGACGCGGTCATCGGCCCGCGCGACGCCTCGATCCTGGCGGCGAATTGGCTGCCCCAAGGCGCCGAGGCCGGTCAAACCGTGCCCGAGCCGTCGCTTGGAGTGTTGCTGTGTGCCGCGACGATGGCGTTGGTATGGCGACGCCGAACAAAGTAAGAACGGAACAGAGAAGATGCCCTGTTGACGTTCACGAGAAACGTTCGGTGACAACATCCTAAAGGGAAAAACATGCTGCGAAGGAAAATTACGATGCGACTCGTCAGAAAGCCCCGCAAGCCGGCCGGTTTCACGCTCGTGGAACTGTTGGTGGTCATTGCCATCATCGGCGTGTTGATTGCCCTGCTCTTGCCCGCCGTGCAGGCCGCCCGCGAAGCGGCGCGGCGTCTGCAGTGCTCGAACAATCTGAAGCAGCTTGCCCTGGCCTTGCACAACTACCACGACGGTTTTAACAGTCTGCCCTATGGCGCCACGAGTTCCAATGATCTGGGCTGGCGAGTCTTCATCCTTCCGTACATCGAGGGAAAAGACTTATACAATCGATTCCAGTTCAACAAAAATACCAATCCCGGGGATCCGACGAACAATCTGCCATTAGCCCTAACACCGGTGCCCCACTACTTCTGTCCCAGCGCCACGCTGCTGCTGGCGGACTACAGTTCGAGCATCATCGATGGGAAAATGGCTTATACGGCCCATTACTTTGGCGTTGCCGGCCCGGAAGGCGGCGATCCCATGGGCAAAGCTTATGACGTCCAGCCTAGCGGCAATGTGACCTACGGCGAAAACGCGAAAGACGGCGTGCTTACCACCAACGAAATCTTCACCATTGCCGACATCACGGACGGAACGAGCAACACGCTGGCCATCGGCGAGATCGCTCACGATTATCCGGGCATTTACGGCGGGGCCCGCGCGGGCAAGGCCGTCGAGGGGGGCGACGCGCAGCCTTGGGTCCGCGGATCCTACCATAAAGCGAACATAGGGTGCAAAAACGTCGCGTTCGGCATCAACCAGCCGGGCGACCTGGCCACCCGAGTCGCGTTTGCCAGTCTCCATCCGGGCGGCGCCAATTTTGCCAAGTGCGACGGAAGCGTCATCTTCGTTCAGGAAGACATTGCCATAATGGTGTACAAGTCTTCGGCCAGTCGAAATCACGAGGAAATGGAAGTCATCAAATAGTAGGCGGTAGGCAGAGGGCAGTAGGCAGTAAGGCACGTGAGCAAATTACCCATGAATCGGAAATCCTATTTCAACGTCGTGATGGTCCCACTGCTCCTTGGCAGTCTGGTGGCCTTCGAAGGCTGCAAGTCCGAGATCGACCGTCATAACCTGTCGGGCCAGGTCACTTTCCGCGGAAAGCCCGTTCGCGTCGGACTGATCGTGTTCGAGCCTGACGTGACCAAAGGCAATCGAGGACCGCAAGGATACGCCCAGATCATCGACGGGCGATACGAAACCGAGAAATTCGGAAAAGGCGCGATCGTCGGCGCCCTGAGCGTCGAAATCACGGGATTTCCGCCCGTCGACGGCTCGGCGGGAAATCCCAGCATACCCTTGTTCCCGCCGTACAAAACCCAGGTCGAAATCACCTCCGAGACGACAACCCTGGATTTTACCGTGCCCGAGAGGCGATAGTCGCGTCTTGGTCATACGTTCTACACTTATGACGCCGTGGCGCCGTGCCGCTGTTTATCCCGCTTGAGCCCCCTTCGAAACGAACGATTGACGAATAATGCAACGACGAATTCTTTGCCTTGGCACGCTGATTGCCATTTCAGTAATAGCCGTCGCGTGGGCTTCGGCGAAAGAATCGCAATCGGTCGACAAACCCATCTTTTCATTCGGTCTGGTCGCCGACGTCCAATACGGCGACATGCCCGATCGCCCTCCTAGCCCGGCCCGATTCTATCGTTCGTCGCTCGACCGGCTGCGTCAATGCGTGGCCGAGTTGAACCGGCATCCGCTCGACTTCACGGTCCAACTCGGCGACGTCATCAACGGCAATGCCACCGTCGAGAAATCGCGGGAAGACCTTGATCGAATCATGTTGGAATTCGACCGGCTCAACGCGAAGCTCTATCACGTCCTCGGGAATCATTGCCTTTACGCCGGCGGTCGCGAAACCATCGAAAAGAAATTGGGACTGGCCAGGGCCTATTACGATTTCACGCCCGAGGGCGTCCAAGGCTGGCGGTTTATCGTGCTCGACGGCAACGACGCGGGCTACGGCGTGCTGGGCAAGGAACAAATCAAGTGGCTCGAAGCGACCCTGGCCAAAGCCGCCCAGCGCGACGAGCGCGTCATCGTGTTGAATCACTACGCCCTGCTCAAGGAGTCTGCCATACGCAGCCGCATGAAGCGGCCCGAGCCCGTCCGGGGCATCCTCAGCCGATCGGGTCGTGTGGTCGCCTATTTCGCGGGCCACGAACACGCCGGGGGCTACGCCGAGGATCGCGGCATCTATCACGTGACTCTGCACGGCATGGTGGAAGCCCCAAAGAACAACGCCTACGCGATCGTCAAGGTCTTCGACGACCGAATCGTCATCCAGGGATTCGGCGACGAGCCCAGCCGCACGCTTCAATTGAAGACTCGCGAAAAGAACGAGAAGGACTCGTGTCAAACAGACGCGGCTTAGCAGCCTATCCGAAAACGGGGGCTGGCTCCGAACTCGACTCGATCGGCGATTTCTAAAACGGTTGCCGTGAGGTGCCTGTCCCCGTTTTCGGATAGGCTCTTAAAAGTGGTCCATACGTGTACGGCGTTTAGGCAGGGCCCGTGACACCGGCACCGAACGCATCTTGAGCCGGTGCAAGCCGTTTCAAGTTCTCTCGATCCTCAAATCGTTTCCCACCGGCGCCGGGTCGGTGGCATACCCTCGCGCGGGAGTCTTGATCTTTCCCGCGTTGAAATGGTACCATACACGTCTACGAGCGTGTTTGAAAATTTTGGCCTCTCCTTTCGGGATGGAGGGCTACGCTCCGTCGTGGCCGCGAATGACCGGACTCGACGAAGCGAGTCCCTCCATCCCCGTTCTCTGTTTTTCCATTGGAGTACTCCGTGAACCATCGCGAACGTATCCACGCCGCCGTCCGTTTCGAGGCCCCCGATCGACTCCCGACGAGCGAGTCGTTTTGGGACGGAACGATCGATCAGTGGAAAACGGAAGGCATGCCGGAGGTCGATCCGGTCGACTTTTTCGACTTCGACCTCTGCCACATGTGGCTGGACGCCTCGCCACGATTCGAGCAAAAGATTCTCCAACGGGCCGACAGGATGATCACCTACGAGGATCGGTTCGGCTACACCGTGCGCAAGCAGGACGGCCATGCCGGAAGCATGGAGTTTTCCAACCACGTCACCACCGATCGCGAGGCCTGGGAACGGATCAAGCCGCGTTTCGCCTTGTCAACCGATCCCGCCGAGCCCGCGCGAATCGACGACGCCTCGTACTTCGCCCATTTCGCTCCCTATCCCACCTGGGACGAGGCCGTGGGCAAATACCAACGGCTTCGGGCCACCGACCGCTACATGCTCTTCGGCCTGTACGGCCCGTGGGAAGCGGCCTGGCGTCATCGCGGGTTGGACAAGCTGTTGTTGGACGTCGCGCTCGATCCCGATTGGCTCCGCGACATGGCCGACACGTACGTCGAATTGGTGCTGGCCATTCTCGGCCGCTGCCTCGAGTTGGGCATGAAGCCCGACGGCGTTTACATCATCGAAGACCTCGGCTCGACCCGATCGCTGCTGTTCTCGCCGGCAAGCTGGCGGGCGACGGTGGGCCCGGCGTTCGGTCGCTTGGGCGAATTCCTCGGACGGCACGGCATGCATTATTGGATGCACTCATGCGGAGCGATTCAACCGATCGTGGACGATCTGGTCGAACGCGGCTTGAACGTGCTCAACCCGCTTCAGGTCGCCGCCGGCATGGACGCCGTCAAGCTGCGCGAACGTTATGGAAAACGCCTGGCTTTCTTCGGCAACATCGACGTCCATAAAATGACCGGCCCGATCGAACCGCTCGACGCGGAACTGCGCCGCAACGTCCCCCTGGCCCGCGCGGGCGGCTACATCTTCCAATCGGACCACTCCGTGCCCCCGACCGTGACGTTCGAACGTTACTGCTGGCTGCTGAACCGGGCCCGCGAGTTGTTTGAAATCTCTTTGTAGTCCCAAAACCATGCTAGTTCGATCCTCCTTCCATGCCTCATTGGCGTTCGTGGCGTTTTCTATCCCGCCGACAGTCTTCGCTCTCGTCGTGCCCGACGGCGTGGTGCTCTCGGAAAACGGTTCGGGCCGCGCGACTGGTTACGAGGAAGCCAACAAGATCATTTCCTGGGGCGACCGTACTCACGTCGCCTGGCTCGATTCGACCGCCACGGGTTTCGAGGTGCGGATGCGCACCCTTGACCGCGCGACGGGCCAGTGGTCGTCGATCCATTCGATTGGCCCCGCCGAGGACAACCACGGCGGCCCGGCGCTGACGGTCGATAGCCAAGGTTATCTGCACATCGCGTATTATCCGCACCATGGGAAAGTGCATTACCGCAAGTCGGTTCGGCCGAACGACAGCTCCGAGTGGCAGAACGAAGTTCTCGTGGGTCAGACGTGTACCTATCCCACGCTGGTTTGCGGCCCGGATGACACCCTTTACATGACGGTCCGCGAAAGCAACATTTCGCCTTGGGTGACCAACCTTTACACCAAGCCGTCCGGCGGCCCTTGGTCAAGTCCGCGAGCCATCCTGGCGGCCGACGTTGGCAACTATGCCCACTTCATGGACGCGATGGCCTGGAGCCCCGATCACCAGACGCTGCATCTGTCGTGCCGGTTTTACGACGGCAACACGTGCCATGCGATCGGCTACATGAAGAGCGCCGATTTCGGACAGACGTGGACCCGCCATGACGGCGTCCCCATCACCCTGCCCGGTACGGCGGACACCATGGATGTAGTTGAAATAATTCCTGACGAAAACCGCGAGTACTTTGGCAGCGGATCGTCGCTTCGCGCGGGAACCCTGGCGGTGGACAGCTCGGGGGTGCCTCATATTCTCTACAACACGATGAGCGGAACGCAAGCCCAATCGCCGCGACAGGCTTGGATCGCCACGCCTAACCCGGTCGGCGGCTGGCAAAAACAATCGCTCAACCCCTGGATCGACGGTTTGCCGGAAGGTTGGGGAGCAATGGTCGGCGGCCTGACGATTGACATCCAGGGAAGAATGCAAGTCGTATTGACGATCGGCGACGACCTGAACGAGCCACAATTTGGCGAGCCAAGTTCGGAGTTGGTTTGGCTCGAATCGCTGGATAATGGTCAGAGTTGGACCAGCCGTTTTCTAACCGAGTTCGACCCCGACACGCCCCATTGGCTTCCAAGCGTCGAGCGACCTACCGGCTTCAACATGGTCGACGTGCCCGGAGTAATTTACACGTCGGGTGATCCGGGCGCCGGTTTAGGCGACATGATGGAAAACGACGTCATCTGGTTGCCGCTGGTCGCTGATATTCCGGGTGACGCCACTCGCGACGGCAAGGTCGATATGGCCGACGCCGCCGTGTTGGCAAGAAATTGGGGCAAAGAAGATGCCACGGCAATGATGGGCGATTTCGACGGCGACGGCACGGTCGGTCCCAAGGACGCCTCGATCCTGGCCGCCAACTGGAACCCCGCCGCGGGCGAGTCGAATTCCGTGCCCGAGCCGTCGCTCTTGGCGGCAATATGCGCCGCGACGGCAACAATAGCCTTGCGGCGCCGAGATCGATCGTAATGGAACAGGAAAAATGCCGTGCTGACGTTCACGAGAAACATTCGACCGAAAAGCGTGACGAAAGACCGACGGTGGAGTATGCTGAGTGGAGAGGCACTGCAATGAGGATGCGCATGAAACTTCTTGCATTGTCAACCAATGGGCATCGGCCTGTTCTCGCTTCAACTCGGCGTTTTCGGTTTCCATGGACCATGGCGTGCGTCGGTCTTCTTGTGATGATGGCGGCGCAAGCGTTGCACGCGGAGCAAACCGCCAAGTCACGGCCGAAGCTCAACGTGCTGTTCATCGCCGTCGACGACTTGAGGCCGCGGCTTCACTGCTACGGCGAACCCGGCGTCCAGTCGCCGACCATCGACCGGCTGGCGTCCGAGGGCGTGGTGTTTCGTAACGCTTTCTGCCAGATGGCCGCGTGCAATCCCTCGCGGTCGTCATTGATCACCTCGCGCCGTCCCGACACGACGACGGTCTTCGACAACAACCGGCGATTTCGCATGGCCCTGCCCAACGTGGTGACGCTGCCGCAGCAGTTCAAGCGGCACGGCTACTTCACGCGTTCGCTGGGCAAGGTCATCCACGGCACGTATCGCCGCGACAAACCGCACGAGGATCCGCTCTCCTGGTCCGTGCCCGAGTGGCGGCCGGACTACGTCGGCTACGCGACGCCGGAGGGTCTGGCCGTGCTTCGGCGGCTCTATCCCAAGCAGTTCAATCACCCGCGGCAGTCTCCCCAAGAGGTCATGGCCCAGCGCAGTTACAACGGGCTCGCGTGGGAATCGCCCGACGTGCCGGACAACGCCCTGTTCGACGGCCGCCTGGCCGACAAGGCGGTGGAGGTGCTCCGCGAGATCAAGGATCGGCCTTTCTTTTTGGCGGTCGGATTCATCAAGCCGCACGCGCCGTACGTGGCGCCGAAGAAATACTTCGACCTTTACGACCTGAACGCCGTCGAACTGCCGGCCAACGACCGGCTCCCGCGCGACGTGCCGCCCTTGGCCACGAACAATTCGGCCGAGGTCCGGGGATACGTGGGAGTGCCCCGCTCGGGCCCCATTCCCGAGAAAAAGCAACGCGAGATCGTTCGGGCCTACAACGCCTGCGTCAGCTACGTCGACGCGCAGATCGGCAAGGTTTTGGACGAACTGACGCGACTGGGCTTGCGCGACAAAACGGTCATCGTGCTGTGGGGCGATCACGGCTATCACGTGGGCCACAACGGCCAGTGGGGCAAGAACACGAACTTCGACGCCGCGGCCCGCGTGCCGTTGATCGTCTCGGTTCCCGGTTCGTCGGCGGGCAAGACGTCCGAGGCGATCGTGGAATTGGTCGATCTCTATCCCACGTTGTGCGATATTTGCGGCGTGCCGCCGACCGAAGGACTCGAAGGAACCAGCTTCGCCCCGGTGCTCCAGAGGCCGGATCGGCCCTGGAAAAAAGCGGCCTTCACGCAGCATCCGCGACCGCTTGGCAAACCAAATGCCTCGATGGGGCGAAGCATTCGGACCAACCGTTATCGGTTGACCGAGTGGACCGGCCCCCGGCTGAAACAGCCCCTCTACGAACTTTACGACTATCAAAACGACCCCGGCGAAACCGTCAATCTGGCCGACCGTCCCGAGTATGAAAACCTCCGCAAGGAATTGACGACGCGGCTCCACGCGGGCTGGAAGGCCGCCGTGCCCCACTCGGACTGACGTTCCCTCGTCGGCGAAATCAGTGCGAGGGAACAACCATGCGAGGCGGCAAGGCATTCGGGAAGCTTGTGAAGGATCATCATGGCATTCCGTCTTTTCATTGTGGGGGCAGTAACCGTCACGCTGATGGCTTCATCCCTTGGTTGCCGTCGAGACGCGATGGAAGATTCGGCCGGAGACAACGGTAGTAGCCGGCCTTCGTCCCAATCCAAGCCACGGCCGCCCCAAGGTGAAACGGGGCCCAGGCAAGCCTTTGTCGGCTCGAAGTCGTGCCGCGATTGCCATGAGGAGTTCTATCAGCTTTGGGCCACGTCGTTCCATGGGCTGGCCATGCGGCCGTACACCTCCGACTTCGGCGCGAAGAATCTCGTTTCCCACGCGGACGAGATCACGATCGGCAAGTTACGCTACCGCGCGGAAACCGGCGCCCAGGGGGGAAGAATCCGCGAGCGTGGCCCCAAGGGTGAAAAGACGTATCCAATCGCGCACGTCATGGGCGGCAAGAACGTCTACTACTTCCTGACGCCGATGGAACGGGGACGATTGCAGGTTTTACCGCTGGCCTATGACGTTCACAAGAAGGCCTGGTACGACATGGCGGCCAGCGGCGTACGGCACTTTCACGACCGCGGCGACGAATCGCTCCCCTGGACCGACCGGATGTTCCGCTTCAACACCGCCTGTTTCAACTGTCACGTGAGCCGCTTGAGCACCCGCTACGACCTGGCGAGCGACGCGTACCACACCACTTGGGGCGAGCCGGGGATTAATTGCGAATTGTGCCACGGACCCGCGGGCGAGCACGTCCGCGTGTTTCAATCGGCGAGCGACCCCAAGAAGGTCCGCGACTCCAAGCTTCTCCCCATCAAGGATTTCACGACCGAACAGAAGAACGACCTATGCGCCGCGTGTCATGCCAAACTCGTGCCGCTTTCGCTCGACTTTCGCCCCGGCGACAAGTTCTTCGACCATTTCGACCTGCTGATCTTGGATCAGGCCGATTATTATCCCGACGGACGCGACTTGGGCGAGAACTACACGCATACCACTTGGATGATGAGCCCTTGCGCGAACTCGGGAAAGCTCGATTGCCTCCATTGCCACACGTCCAGCGGAAGACTGCTGTTCCAAGGGACCCAGACCAATAAGTCTTGCTTGCCGTGCCACCAGAAGTATGTCGACGACCCCGTCTCGCACGGACATCATGAAGCAGGCAGTAAAGGCAACGACTGCGTCGCGTGCCACATGCCCACGACGCGATTCGCCGGCATGGGCCGCACCGACCATTCGATGCGCCCCCCCGTGCCCGCGGCGACGACGACCTTCCATTCGCCGAACGCCTGCAACTTGTGCCATGAGGACAAAGACGCCGCTTGGTCGGATTCCTGGGTCCGCAAATGGTATCCGCGCGACTATCAGACGCCGATCATGGAACGCGCTTCACTGCTCGACGCCGCGCGGAAAGGCGACTGGAAACGCCTTCCGCGAATCTTGCAAATAATCGCGGCCCCGGAGGAAAACGCGGTTTATCGGGCTTCGCTCGTTCGGCTCGTTCGCGGCTGCGGGAGCGAAGCGAAATGGCCCGTGCTTCAGAAGGCCCTGAAGGACGCTTCGCCTTTGGTCCGCTCCAGCGCCGCGACCGCCTTGGCCGATCGGCTTGACGAGGACACGATTGCCGAGCTGCTTGCGGCCACCCGCGATCCGTCGCGGCTCGTGCGCGTCCGCGCGGCGGCCGCGTTGGCGCCCGTTCCCGCCGCTCAACTTTCGGATTCCACGGATCGCGAATCGCTCCGGCGAGCCACCGAGGAGTTCAAGAAGGCGATGACGGCCCGCCCCGACGATTGGGCCGGATACGCCAATCTCGGCACGTTCTTCATGGAGCAGCAAAATTATCCAAAGGCCGTGGAATGCTTCGAGACGGCGACCCGACTGGAACCGCGAATGATCGGCCCGATGGTCAACGCCTCGCTGGCCTACAGTAATTTGGGACGGAATGACAAAGCTGAGTCCAGTCTTCGCCGCGCGCTGGCCGTGGAGCCAAACAACGCGGCCGCGCTGTTCAACCTCGGCCTGCTGCTGGCCGAGGAGGGACGCGAACACGAGGCCGAGAATGCCCTCCGCGCGGCGCGGCGGTCCGATCCAAGCCTCGCGGCCGCCGCGTACAATCTCGGCGTGCTGTGCGGCAAGGCGAGAATCGACGAGGCCATTCAGTGGTGTCGCCGGGCCCACGAACTAGAGCCGGCCAACGCCAAGTATGGCCACGCCCTGGCTTTTTTCCTCCGCGAGAAAGGCGAACGGAACCAGGCAATCAAGATTCTTCGCGATCTCATTGGCCGGTCGAAGCACGATCTGGACGCCTACTTGTTGCTCGGCGAGATCTACGAAAGCGAGGGCGACGGAAAGGAAGCTGTCTCCGTCTATCGTCAGGCAATCGCCCTGCCCGATCTGCCCATGCCGATCCGCGATCAGCTTCAAGAAAAACTAAATCAACTTGCGAGACTCCGAAAAGAGCCAAAGAGCCCGGCAAATCCCGGCTCATGAACGGAAATAGGAATCGTCCAAGCGGCTGTCGCGTCCCTTCTCGTGTCCACATTGATCCCGCTTGCCAAAGGTGTTTTAATAGCGTCTAGCGCCAAATACATACGACTTCCTCCGCGCCTCCGCGTGAAAAGAAAGGGCCCATGATGAAACCGATCGCCGCCGAAGCGGAACTGATCGCCTGCTGCGGTCTCTACTGCGGAGCGTGCGGGGCCTATCGAAAGGGCCGCTGCCCGGGCTGCCGCGAAAACCAAAAAGCCGGCTGGTGCAAGGTCCGCGCGTGCTGCCTTGAAAACCACTGGGCCACCTGCGCCGAATGCACGAAGCATGACGACGTCGCCCAATGCCGCTGGTACAACAACATCATCGCCCGGCTCTTCGGGTTCATTTTCCGAAGCAACCGCCGCGCGTGCGTCCTGCGGATCAAAGAAATCGGCCGCCCGGCCTTCGCCGACGAAATGGCCGAGAAAGGAACGCCGTCCCTCCGTCGCTAAACTACATTGGGTTGACCTGACTGAAGAACAAAGTATGGGCCAGGAGACAAGACATGGGAACGCTGATCTTCGCTAATCTCCACTAATTGACGTGATTAGCGCCGATCAGTGTGAATTAGTGTTCCTCGGAAGATCGACGCTTTGCGATTTTAAACACTTGGATACGGCTTGGGGAAAATATGGAAGCGTTGGCCGCGGCGATTACCGGCGTTTCGCTAGGCTTCCTTTTCGTCCATTGGGCGATGAGAAGCCGAGTCGAAGCCCGCCGCGAGGCTGGGCCGCTGTTGATATATGGCTGGGATATAATACCGCGCCGCATGGCGATCCTCGTTTTGATCTTGGCGACCTGCTGGGCTGTCCACGCGGTGTGGCACGACGTGTTGGCCGGGCAGAGCTACTTTGGCATCCTCCTTGTCGCGACCATAGGGACAAGCGTCGTCTGCTCGCTCTTCCCAAGCACGCCGGTCATGTACGGCATTGGCCGTTCCTGGATCGAGTTTCACGAAGGCGGGATCGTCAGCGGCGCGGTGGGGCAAGGAAGCGTGTTCACTCCGTGGCATCGCATCGCCTATTGCCAATGGCTCGATTCCAAAGGCACGTTGTCGATCTACAGCTTCGATCCCATCAAGGTCGTCCGGTCGAAACGCCAGGCGGTCGCCGAGGTGCTCCTGGCCCGCACCGAAGTGCGCGATCCCTCGGGCAAGACGCTCAATCCCGATTTCGTGCGTCCGGAGGCCCCGCCCGAGCGTCCCTGGCCCGACCGGCGTCCGTTCCAGTTCGAGTTGAAGACGATCCTCCTTTTGATGACGTTCTTGGCGTCGGCCCTCGCGTGGTGGGCGACGCATTTTCGGGCCAAATGAGACGTCGGACCATGCGATTCTGACCGTGCCCACACGGTTTTCCGTTGGGAATTCTCGTACATTGTCGCCCCCCCGCCCAAACGCTACAATGGTGGGAAACATCAGTGTTTGTCTGCTTTCAGGCAGACCGCAAGGTCGCTAGCGTTCAATACTCGACTTATAGGAGACGTTTCCATGTTGACCAACAACGGCGCAACACGTTGGGGCATGTTCGCCTGCCTCGCCTTCGTCTTGACCATGACGGCTGCTTCCGTGTCGTTGGCCCAAGGCCTCGACAAACTCACCCGCTGGGAAGAAGGCCGCAGCCGCCGCGTCGGATCCAACGCCTGGAATCCCAAGGACAAATTCGACATCGCCAACAACCTCGATCGGCCTGACCGGATTGAGCCGGGCGAGACCTACGTGATGGCCGATCTCAAGGGGCCCGGCGTCATCACGCACATCTGGTTGACGTTTCTCCAAGAACCCCATTTTTGGGTCACCGACGGCGCGGCCGATCCCCAGGAAATGCTCCTGCGAATCTACTGGGACGGGCGCGAGAAGCCCGACGTCGAGTGCCCGGTCGGCGATTTCTTCGCCAACTGCTTCGGCCGCCGGATGGCCGTGGTCAGCCTGCCGGTCGTGGTCGAGGACGCCGACTCCTACAACTGCTTCTGGCACATGCCGTTCCGCAAGTCGGCCCGGATCGAAATCGTCAACCAGAGCAAAAAACCCATCCGGAAGCTCTACAACAACGTCGACTGGATCCAGAAAAAATCGCTGCCCGAAAACACAATGTACTTCTGCGCCCAGTACAACCAGCAGTATCCCACGAAGCCTGGTGAGGATTACGTGGTGCTCGACGCGGAGGGCCGCGGTTACTACGTCGGCACCGTGCTGGCCGTGCGCACCCGCAGCCCGTCGTGGTTCGGCGAGGGCGACGAGATGATTTACATCGACGGCGAAGAGCAGCCTTCGATCCGCGGCACGGGCACGGAGGACTATTTCCTTTCGGCCTGGGGCTTGAAGGAAAACAGCACACCCTACTTCGGCGTTCCCTATCTCAACCAGGACAGCGACAGCCGGATCATCGGCCAGATGACGTGCAGCTACCGCTGGCACCTCCAGGATCCGCTGGTTTTCAGCAAGGGAATCAAAGTCACGTTCGAGACGTTCGGCTGGATGTCGCCCGACGAGAACAAGGAACACGCCCCGCACATGTGGAACCCGCGCGAGGACGACTACAGCAGCGTGGCCTTCTGGTACCAGATGGGCCCGACCAAAAAGTTCACCACCGTCCCGTCGGCCGAAGAGCGTAAACTGCCCAGCATCGACCGCGTGACCGTCTGGGGCAAGGACGCGCTCGCGGCCAAGTCGCACGGCCCGGGCCGCGCCGCGCTAGAGACGGGCGCCGACTATCTCAAGTCGGGCGGCCAGTTGGCTTTTCAACCGACCAACGTCAAAGACGGCTGGGTCGACTACACGTTCGAAGTCAAGGAGAAGGAACCGCTGCGGCTGCTGGTCGAACTGACCCGCGGCCCCTCGGCGGGCATCTACCAGGTCTGGCTCAACGGCACGAAAGTGGGCAACCCCCTGGACCTCTACGAACCGAAGCCGGGCCTCTGGGAATTCCACATCATGGACTTCTGGCCCGAAGCGGGCAAGTACCAATTGCGTCTCCAATGCGTCGGCAAAAACAAAAAGTCCGAGGGGATCAACATCGGCGTCAATTCAGTCCGCCTCCGCGAACGCCGCCCGCGAGTCAAAGCGTTCGGCTACGACAAGGACAAGGACTGGCGAACGGATCAGGTGTTGTACGAGTAGATTCTCGCGGAAGCGCGGGGAAGGAAGAAAATCGACGAAACAAGAATTTTCTCTAGCCCAGGCGTTTACGCCTGGGTACGCGAGAAATAATAAAGGTCTTTTCTTCATTAGCCCCTTTAGGGGCGTTGATGATCTCGATGCCCCTAAAGGGGCCGAACCTACTGTAGGAAAATCATCGATCCCAGGCATAAACGCCTGGGCTAGGGAAAAATTGATCAAACCCTTGTTCAACACTTCAAAAACTGTTTTGCAAGCTTAGTGCCGGTGGGCGGTGCCCACCCTACGGTTTGCGGTGAATCTTGATGGGTCAACCCGGCGTTCACTCCCCTGCCCTGCTCTTCCTGGCCGCGTTCAGCCGGTATGGCGAGGCGTTGGATTGGACCCGACGCCGGGCGGAAGACCGCTGGGGGCCCGTCGCGTTGGAAAGCCCTCGCTTCGCATTCGACGACACGGATTACTACACGCCGACGATGGGGCCGGCCCTGAAGAAAGTCTTTTGGGTCTTCGGGCCGAACGAAAAGAAGCATTTCTTCGACCCGGCTGGGCTGGTCGACGTGAAGCTGGCCACGAACGCCTGGGAAGACGAATACGCCGCGCTCGGCCTGCACGAAGAGCCGCGACCGTTAAATCTCGACCCCGGCTATTTGACCCTGGGCAAGCTGGTTCTGGCCTCGACCAAGGATTTTGCCCATCGGATCTATCTCGACCGAGGGATTTATGCCGAAATAACCTTATATTATCGCCACCAACGCTGGGAATCGCACCAATGGACCTTCGCCGACTACCGCCGAGCCGACTACCAGGAATTCTTCACCCGATGCCGAGCGTATTTGAAGGAAATAGGAACCACAGATGAACACAGATGAACACAGATTTGTTATGTCCTTGGCATCCTATCTGTGTCCATCTGTGGTTCCAAAGAAAAGGACTGACCCGTGACCTGGTTGATCGTCGGCTCACTCGTGCCGAGCATGATCGTCGCCTGGGCGGCGGCCTGGGCCGTGCGCCGCGCGGCGCCGCGGCTCGGCTTGGTCGATCGGCCGGGCACACGCAAGATTCACGACCGGCCCATGCCGACCGCCGGCGGGCTGGCCATCTGGCTCGGCGTGGTCGGGCCGCTGGCCGTCGGACAAGCGATTCTCGCGGTTCTCGCTCATCAATCCGAGCCGCCGGCCTGGCTGCCCGCGTTCATCGCGCCGCACCTGGCGGGCCTCGTCGAACAATCGCCCCGGCTCTGGTCGATGCTGGCCGGCGGCACCGTGCTGATGGTGCTCGGCCTGGTCGACGACCGCCGAGGGCTCGACTGGCGCGTGCGAATCGCCGTGCAGACGGCCGTCGCGGTGGCAATGGTCATGTTGGGTTGGCGGATGAGCCTGTTTCTCGACGTGCCCTGGCTCACCTTCGCGTTGAGCGTCGCGTGGATCGTGGGGCTGGTGAATTCGTTCAACATGCTCGACAACATGGACGGCCTGTCGGCCGGCACGGCGGCCATCGCGGCCGGATTGTTGGCCGCCGTAATGCTCATGGTGCCCGACCCCGCGACCGCCCAGCCGCAACTGTTCGTCGGCGGATTTTTGCTCGTCGTGGTTGGCTCGCTCCTCGGGTTTTTGTGGCACAACCGGCCACCCGCCCGCCTGTTCATGGGCGACGCGGGCAGCTACTGGATCGGCTACCTCTTGGCCCTCTCGACGCTCTCCGCCACGTTCGCCGGAAGCAACGTCCCGCGCTACGCGATCCTGGCCCCGCTTTGCGTCCTGGCCGTGCCGCTTTACGATACGGCCACCGTGGTGCTCATCCGCCTGCGAGCCGGCCGCAGCCCGTTCGAGGGCGACAAGAGTCATTTTTCCCATCGGCTGGTCGAGCTGGGCATGAGCACCCGCCAGGCCGTGCTGACGATCTACCTGGCCACGGCCACCTGCGGACTCGGCGCGCTCTTGTTGTATCAGGTCAACGCCGTCGGCGCGTGCGTCGTGCTCTTGATGGTCGGCTGCATACTGGTGCTGGTCGCCGTCCTCGAAA
Source organism: Thermoguttaceae bacterium (assembly GCA_035286785.1). GTDB lineage: Bacteria > Planctomycetota > Planctomycetia > Pirellulales > Thermoguttaceae > UBA11386. The sequence continues at coordinate 26,191 of DATECS010000055.1, forward strand.
CGGCCGCGCGGCGAAAAACGGCCTCCGGATCGCGCAAAAACCAACGATAAAAATCGAAGTAAAATCGCATTGTGACTTGTGGAGTGTGCCACTGCTTGCCGCGAAAGACTTTGCTATGTCGGTTACTTCACACTGCTTGCGGCTTTCCGGCATCATCACGTCTTCCGGCAAGCAGTGCCGTCGCGCAGGTACACACGTTTTTGAGAGTTTCGCAAGCAGTGGCACACGTTGAACTCCCGGACCTTTCAGGTAATCGACCCGATGTCCAGCCGTAAACATAAATCCAAGGACCGTAACGAGAGTCGCGCGTCGTCCGGCGCGACGCAAATCGACGCCTCGGTCGCCGCGGCCGACGGTTCCTCACCGGCTGTGCGACGACAAAATGATCCGCGTCCTTGGTTCTTGGCCGTCGTCACGGCCCTGTTCGTCGCCCGGCCCATGCTGCCCAGCGAGTCGATCGCCCAATCGGGCGAAGGCACCATGCTGGTGATGCTCTCGCTGTTGCTGCTGGCCGTCTGGAGCATTTATCTGCTTCGTTCGGGCGGCCGCGCCCTTCGGTTCGGCCCGGCCGACGCAGCCGTGCTAGTTCTACTCCTACTTCATACGGCGTCAGCCCTTTGGGCCACCAAAACCGGCAACGCCCGGGCCGCGCTCAACGTCCTTTGGGCCTGGGTCGGCATGGGCGTGGGTTTCTTTCTGCTGCGGCAGTTGGTCCGCACCGCGCGCGAGGCCAGGGCCATTGTGGCCGTCATGATCGCCCTGGGCGTGGCCCTGGCCGGCTACGGGCTCTATCAATACGCCGTCGAAATTCCCGAGATGCAACGTGATTTCGCCCGCGACGCCGAAGGCATGATGCGGTCCGAGGGACTTTGGTACGAGCCGGGCTCGGTCGCCCGCGAGCAGTTCGACCAACGCCTGAAAAGCCACGAGCCATACGCCACCTTCGCCCTGACCAACTCGCTGGCCGGCTACCTGGCCCCGTGGCTGGCGGTGGCCGTGGGGTTGGCCCTGTTCAGCGGGACAAATCCGAGCCGCGACCGTGAGGGAGCGGTGGGAGAG
>DATECS010000056.1:0-4163 GCA_035286785.1 Thermoguttaceae bacterium
TCTTCTACCCTCCTTCTATCGCTGTTGCTGATGATCCTTTCGACCCCAGTGCTCGCCGAGCCTCGGTCCGAAGACGTGCCCGAGAAGAAGCGAACCAAACTCGGCCTCTACGTCACGTCCAAGGAAGCCTACCGGATGTGGCGAGCGAATCCGTTGAAAACAGTCCTTCTCGACGTTCGCATTCCGGCCGAATATGTCTTTGTAGGCCACGCGCCCATGGCCTACAACGTGCCCTATCAGTTTTGGCGGGCCGACGTCTTTCCCGCGGACGGCGAGCCCGTGATGGAGCCCAATCCGGAATTTCTCCAACGGGTCAAGGTGATCGTCGGTCCCGACGAAACGATCCTGGTGATGTGTCGATGTGGCACTCGCAGCGCGAAAGCATGCAATGCCTTGGCCGCGGCGGGCTACAAAAAAGTCTACTGCATTGTCGACGGCTTCGAAGGCGATCCGATCGACGACCGACACAGCGAGTCCACTGCACAACGCACCCAAGGCGGCTGGCGCAACACGGGGTTGCCGTGGACTTATGGGCTCCGTAATAACCTGATGTATCTTCCGGAGAAGAAGTAGCGGATCGCGGGGGACTTCGAGGGTCTCTTTTCCGTCGGGCTTCCGCCCGCGGCTATTCTATTCTTGCTCTGGACTCTGGTCTCTCGACTCTGGACTTTCTCACCTTCCCAGCCAGCCGCGGCGGCGGAAAAACAGCAACATGCCGCCGGCCACCGCCGCCATCAGGGCGAGCACCGCGGGATAGCCGTAGGTCCAACGCAGCTCCGGCATGCTCCAGGGCGACGTTCCGACTTCGAAGTTCATGCCGTACACCCCGGCAATCCAGCTCAACGGCATGAAGATCGTGGCGATGATCGTCAAGACCTTCATGGTCTCGTTGAGTCGGTTGTTGATCTGCGTCAGGTAGAAATCCCGCGTGTCCGTACATAGTTCTTGGCACGTCTGCACGAGGTCGATCACTTGAACCGTGTGATCGTGGCAGTCGCGCAGGAAGATTCGCGTATCGGGTTGGAACAAGGGCGTTTCTTCCCGGAGCAATTCGCCCACCGCGTCGCGCAGCGGCCAAATGGCCCGACGCAACAGGATCAGGTCGCTCTTGAGCTGGTGGATTTCCGAGAGCGTCGCCTGGCGAGGACGCTCGGCCACTTCGTCGTCGAGCTGGTCGAGCCGCTCGCCGCACGCTTCGAGAATGGGAAAGAACGCGTCGATCGCCGCGTCGAGAATCGTGTACGCGAGGTAATCCGCCCCGTGTTGACGCAAGAGGCATTTCGAATAACGCAGGCGATCCAAGATCATCTCGAACAACGGGCCGGGCTTCTCGCGGAACGTCAGCACCACGTCCTTGGCCAGGAAAATTCCGATCTGCTCGGAGCCGAGGTGTTCGTTCATCGACACGGTTCGCAGGACGAGAAACAGATGATCGTCGTAGCTTTCCACCTTGGCGTGTTGGTGCGTGTTGACGACGTCCTCCAACGCCAAGGGGTGCAGGCCGAATTGCTTGCCGAGGGTTTCGACCGTGTTGACGTCGCCGAGTCCCTCGACGTCGATCCACGTGACGTGGCCGGGAATCAGATTGGCTTTGATTTTGGTCGGATCGTCGACCACGCAATCGGTGAATTTCTCGGCGTCGTAGCTGATCACGCGAACCGTGGTCGGTTTTGCTTCCTCGTGACTTCCAATCGTCCCGGGCGGGGTTCCCGGCCGCGATTTGCGCCGCATGATCCGCGCGGCGTGACGAGAGTGGTGTTTGGGCTTTTTCGATTCGCGCATCGGCATCTCCCCGTTGGGTCCATTTACCGGGGTTCGGCTTTTTCGTCGCCCCAGACGACGCCCTTTTCACCCGCTTCGGCCCGGCCGATCTGCCAACTTTCCAGGCCGGATCGCCGGAGTTGCTGGCGGATGCTCTCGGCGTAAAATGGACTGACCACGAGAACCAGTCCCACGCCCAGGTTGAATACCTGATCCATCTCCGCCTGGTCGATCTGGCCGAGTCGCTGAATCCAGTTGAACACCGGCGGCACGGTCCAACTGCCGCGACGCAACACAACGCGAATCCCCTCGGGCACGACCCGGGCGAGATTTTCGCAAAGCCCTCCGCCGGTGATGTGGGCGATCGCGTGGACGACGTTTTTGACGCGATAGTGACCCAACACGCCGCGCAGGGCCTGGGCATAAATCCGCGTCGGTGCGAGCAGTGCCTCGCCCACCGTTTGGCCCAATTCTTCGACATGATCGTGAACCGTGTGTCCGGCCATTTCGAACACGACCTTGCGTACCAGGCTGAAGCCGTTCGAGTGGACTCCGCTCGACGCGACGCCCAGGACCACGTCGTCCGATGCAACGTCGTCGCCCGTGATTAGATTTTTGCGATCGACCACGCCGACGCAAAAGCCGGCCAGATCGTAATCGCCCTCGGCGTACAAGTCGGGCATAATCGCCGTTTCGCCGCCCAACAGAGCGCAGTCGCTTTGCAGGCAGCCGTCGGTGATCCCTCGGACGATCGTTTCCAAAAGCACGGGATCGTCCTTGGCCATCGCCACGTAGTCGAGGAAAAACAACGGCTCCGCGCCGCAGCAGATGCAGTCGTTCACGCTCATCGCCACCAGATCGATACCGATCGTGTCGTGGCGGCCCGTCATGCAGGCGATCTTCAACTTCGTGCCGACGCCGTCGGTGCAGGCGACAAGGACCGGATCCTCGTAGTTGCGCGCGAACATCCGATTGGTGAAATCCAAGCGGCATAGCCCGGCAAAACCCCCATCGAGCCGGATGACCCGGGGGGTTTGGGTGCGGTGAATCAACCGGGGCAACCGGGCCATCGCCTCGCGGTAGACGTCCAGGTCCACGCCGGAATCTTTATAAGTAGCTTTGGTCATAGCCTCAATGTAACGTGTATCGGTCAACACCTCAATGAAGGGGTCATGTAGGTCAGGCTGTGCCTGACAATACATGATAATAGCCGGCCGAGACATGGATTTGTCAGGCACAGCCTGACCTACAAGATAAACCAAGCCACCACGAGCATTCCATCCTACCTATGTGCCCCATATTGCCGTGCCGATCTTGACAAATTTGCTCCATACTGCAAAATTGGAGGGTAAGCCGGGTGATGAACCGCCTTCCCACGTGGATCGCCGTGGTAACTTTCCTTCCTGAGTGCGATTGTCCCGGCCGGGCGACACGGCAATCGTCGCCCCCAAATGGTAATGTGTTTTGGTTCCTATCAACACTGACGCGAGGCTCCGCCGGCGCGCGGAATCTTGCCTGGTAATCCCACCTGTTTGAAGGAGTCCGTTGATGAGTCCGAGGAATTCAACGACTTGGATCGTTCTGCTGGCGATCGTGGTTTTGACCGGCGCGGCAACCGAGGCCCTGGCCCAGGCCCCGCCCGAGGCGCCTCCGGTCTCGAAGTACGCCCCGGCCAAGGATCTGGCGGAGCAAGTGGATTACTACGTGGGCCGGCTCGAAGAATCCGTCGCGAGCCCGGAAGACTACAAGGACTATGCGGAACGGCTAGCCAAGGACGCGAACACCTTGACTGTCATCGCCCTGGCGCTGGGTCTGCACGACGAGAACAGCCGCTATAAGGCGGCGGCTCCCGCGATTATCAAGGCCTCGCGGCAGTTGGGCGAAGCCAAGGATTACGCTTCGGCAAAGAAGGCGGTGGAGGAAGTGAAAAAATCCATTTCAGCAAAAGACGATCCGGCCGCCCTGAAATGGGAAAAAGTCGCCGTACTCAGGCAGCTTATGTTGGCCGTGCCGGCGGTGAACACGCAACTCAAGCGGAACATCAAGCTACGTCGCCCGAAGAAGGACGCGCCCAAGGCGGCCGGCCGCGCGGCGGTCATCGCGGTGATCGGCCAGTCGTCGCTCTACCACAGCGGCGACACGACCAAACCGGAACTGGCCGCCCAGTGGTACAAGTACTGCGAGGAAATGCGAGACGCCGCCGCCGAAGTGAACAAGGCCACCCAGCAGGTCGATAAGCCCGCGGCCAGGAAGGGCATGCAAAAGCTCCAAGAGAGCTGCGACCACTGCCACAAGGTGTTCCACGAAGCGGCCCTGGGCAAGCAGGACGTTGTGGAAGAGTAAACCGTAGGGTGGGGCGATTTGCTCGCACGAATGACGTGAATTGCCGCAAGAATTCACGC
>DATECS010000057.1:0-6111 GCA_035286785.1 Thermoguttaceae bacterium
TGAATCTCTGTTTGGTCAAAATGGTTACGGTCCGCCAATCTTGCGTTTCGACGCGGCCAAATCGCTTCAAGTATCTCACCCGATCATGACCATCGATTAAGCCCAATCTAAATTAACACCAAGGGGGGGTTCCTAAAGTCGCCTGGTGCTTGGCTTGACCATTGGGCACTTCCGTGTTTCTGGGAAGTGCCGTAGAATGCGCGCCATCTCCCAAGGAAAAGGAAATCGCCTCCCTTGGGAACCGGCCGTGAACCTGCTTTTGGGAAAACGGAGGATCGGCGGCGGAGAAACGAACCAAGATCTCTTGTGCGCCGTAGAAAACGCCGATATACTGTTCGCATGTTCAGTATCTCGTGGTGCGGTTTGCCGCGCCGAGGTCCGTTTTGCCCGTCCAAAGGAGCCTGTTCATGGTCAGCAGCACTGTCGTCCGACCCAGTTCCAATCCTCAACCAACTCCAACCGTAGCGAAAAATCGCATGGCCAAAAAAACACCGACCGAAACCAAGGCGGTCTCCAAGACCCCGCCCGCCAAGAGCGGAGCCGAACAGATGTTGGACGACCATCCCACGCTGAAAACGACCGTCGCCCAAATCGAGAAGGAGTTCGGCACCGGGGCGATCATGCCGCTGGGGGCCGACAAAATTGTCGCCATCCCTGGCATTGCGACCGGCAGCCTCTCGCTGGACATCGCCCTGGGCGGCCGGGGGATTCCCCGCGGCCGGGTCGTCGAAATTTTCGGCCCGGAGTCGAGCGGCAAGACCACCTTGGCCTTGCACGTCGTGGCCCAGGCCCAGCGCGAAGGGGGTATTGCCGCGTTCGTCGACGCCGAGCACGCCTTGGACCCGACCTGGGCCAAGAAGCTGGGCGTGGACCTGGAGACGCTCCTGGTGAGTCAGCCGGGCAGCGGCGAAGAGGCCATGCACATCACCGAGATGCTTGTGAAGTCGAACGCCGTGGACGTGATCGTCGTCGACTCGGTCGCCGCGTTGGTCCCCAGGAAAGAACTCGAAGGCGATATGGGCGATACGCACGTCGGCCTGCAAGCCCGGCTGATGAGCCAGGCCTTACGCAAGCTGACCGGGGCCATTGCGAAGAGCAAGACGCTGGTGATTTTCATCAACCAGATTCGCGAGAAAATCGGCGTCATGTTCGGCAGCCCCGAAACGACGCCCGGCGGCCGCGCGTTGAAGTTTTACGCGACCTGCCGGATCGACGTGCGGCGTATCGGCCAGATCAAGGAGGGCGAAGAAGTCATCGGCCAGCGGGTCAAGGCCAAAGTGGTGAAAAACAAGGTGGCGCCGCCCTTCCGCACGGCCGAATTCGACATGATGCACACCGACGGGATCAGCTACGAGGCCGACCTGCTCGACTTGGCCATGGAACAGAAGTTGATTATCCGAACCGGCGCTTGGTTTCGCTACGGCGACGTCCAACTCGGCCAGGGCCGCGAGAAGATCCGCCTCTACCTCAAAGAGAATCCTAAATTGTGCGAAGAGCTTAAACAGAAGGTTCTTGCCGGGTTGAGCCTGGCGAAATAGAGAATATGGTAGAATTTCTTATTGAATTCTCTCTCTCCAAATGACCATATATGGCGGGACAACGATTTGACGGTTTACAAAGCGGATTGTAATTGGGATGGTCAGGCCGCCGCTCATGGCGAAACCGAGCAAGAAGATATTGCTCGTCTGCGATCGCTTAGCATGAGGGAACGCGGCTTACTGATCAAATCGGCCTGTGAAGCGGCGGCTGCTATTCAACGCGGCCGTCTCGCTACAGGATTCACCGCGGTCGAGCCTGACCCTTGGCCGCAATCAACGTGGGACTTTCTTCGAAAGCATGCTGCCCTTGCACGAGGCTAACTCGCCTATCAATGCCGCCAACGTTGCCATGCTATTGGCCGCCCGGCTCGATGCGCACGATCAAGAGTATGCCTTGGGCGGCGCAATCGCGTTGGGCTACTGGGGCGCTCCGCGAGGCACCATCGACGTCGACGTGACCTTGCACTTGTCTCCCGAACGGACTAGCGAGTGCCTTCTCGTGCTGGGCGAGATCGGTTGCGAGTTTGCGGCGGCGAAGGCGGCGGAATCGCTTCGTGAAAACGGCTTTTGCCGCGTTATGTTGACCGGCGTCCACGTCGACGTCTTTCTGCCGACAGTCCCGTTCTATGAAGCAGCCTTTTCACGTCGTAAACGGGTCATACTGGAAAGCCAACCGATTGTTATTTGGGACGCCGAGTCGTTGGCGGTGTTCAAGATGATGTTTTTTCGTCGCAAGGATCTCGCCGATGTCGAGCAAATCCTTCGTACCCAGGGCGCGGCGTTCGATCGTCCTTGGGTACGGAGCCAGCTCGCCGCGATGTATGGCGACGGCGACCCGCGTCTGGCCAATTGGGATGATCTTGCGAGGGATAACCCGGTGGATTGAGGCCACCTGCCACGCCCGAATATTTTGCCCATTCGGTTCAGGCCGACCGGTGGGGCTTGTCTAGACGTTCTTTCGAGGATGGGGTGAAAAACCCTTTCTTGTGGTGGTTGCGGGCGGCCGATATAATTCCCGCCATGAGCGTTGCCGAAGAGGAACGTGATCCACCCCGATTCGAGGCGGAACACGCGCACCCCGCGTGCGCCGTGGAGTGGTGGTTTTTTCAGGGGCATTATGAGGGGCCGCTCTCGGGCCGCCGTCATTTCATGGCGGTCCTATTCCGGTCGAACTTGGAAGTCCGCGACGGGGGCCAAGCGAACGGATTTCAACTGCTCCTGGCGGTGCTCGACCCGAGCGCTCGCGACGGCCGGCATGTGTCGTCCACCTGGATCGACCCGCGGCTGTTGGACAAGACGGTCGAGAAGCTCAAGACGTCGGATCCGCACGTCGATCCCGTGGTGCAGCGGGCGTTTCTCGAGGCGATTGAGAAGGACGGCCCGCCGGAGCCGATTCTTTTGTGCGACTTGCCCGAGACGTTCGAGGCGGCGCCGCTACGGATGCAATGGGGCAAATTCGCCTTGGTCGAGTCGGAGGCCGGCTTTGATTTGACGTTTCGCGAGCCGGGCGCCGAGCGACTCGTCTCGTTGCACCTGTCGGCCACGTCGCCGCGCATGGACGTCGAGTGCGCGGCCGACGTCGTACCTTTGGGCGAGGGGATGGCTTATCACGCTTATCCCCGTGTGCGGCTTCGCGGGCGGCTCGACTCGGGTGAGGAGTTGCACGGACAGGCCTGGATGGATCATCAATGGGGCGACGTCGATTGGTTCCACGACGAGGGCTCGGGCGTAACGCTAGGCTGGGACTGGTTCGGGATCAACCTGGACGACGGCTCCGACATGCTGGTGATGCGCCATCGTGACGCCCGGTCGGGCCGCGTGGTGGGCATGCACGCCACGCTCCGCGAGCCGGGCGGCGAACCGACGACGATGCACGAATTAACCCTCACGCCGCTGCGCCATTGGAACAGCCCGACCAACTTCATCACCTATCCGGTCGCGTGGCGCATCGACGTGCCGGGATTCGACGCCTCGCTGGTGTTCGAGCCCGAGTGCGACGACCAGGAAATCATGTCGTTCGGCACGATGCGGGCCGTGTGGGAAGGCGTGGGCCGGATCAGCGGGACGATCCGCGGCGCGGTGGTTCGGGGCGTCGCGCGGGGGGAGTTCCACGGCTACGGATACGTCTTCGATCACGAGGATTTCGTCCGCACGATGGGCAGCCGGGTGGATCGCCATCTGGAAGAGTTCTTCCCTCGGCGGTTCGACGCGGCGACGGTCGAGAAATTCGTCGGCCCGGCCCATTGGCGGCACGAGGTGGACGCCTACACCGAGATGTTGGCCGTGCCCGTCTGGGATCTGATCGACCGGAGCGGCAAGCGTTGGCGGCCGATCCTGGGGATTCTACTTTTGGAGTCGCTCGGCGTGCGGTCGGGCCCCTACGAAGGGCTCATCTCGTGCATGTTGGAGCTGATCCACGCCGGCGCATTGATCGTGGACGACGTCGAGGACAACTCGCTCCTGCGTCGCGGCCAGGAGTGCCTGCACCTGCGCTATGGCCTGGATGTGGCGATCAACGCGGGCAATTCGCTCTACTTCCTGCCGGGTCACGCCATTATCGCGCATCCGCTGCTCTCGACCGAGAAGCGGCGGCGTTGGTTGGAAATCAAGGAGCGAATCTGCATCGAGGCCCATTGCGGCCAGAGCATTGACATTTTCTGGTCGCGGCAAATGACGCGTGAGAATCTTCAGCGAATGCTCGACGACGACGTCGAGTCGAAGATCCTCCAGATGTACGAATTCAAAACGGCCTCGGCCGCCAAGGGCGCGGCGGAATTCGTCGCCGTGATCGCCGACGCGAGTCCCGAAGTGACCCGGGCGTGCGTCGATTTCGGGCGGATGCTCGGCGTGGCTTATCAAATCGTCGACGACATCCACAACTTCAGCCGATCACCCGACTGGACCAAGGTGACGGGCGAGGATCTGGCAAACGGCAAGCTGACGTTCGTCATTGCCCGGGCGCTGCGCCGGCTGGACGCGGCGGAGAGCGAACGACTTGGGACGATTTTCTGCTCGCCCGAGCTCCGCGGCGACCCGAGCACGTTGGAGGAGGGGATCGATCTGGTGTTTCGCTCGGGCGCGTTGGACGCCTCGCGCGAAACGGCCAAGGAGATGGTCAACAACGCTTGGGACGAATTCCGTTCTTGCGTGCCTCCGTCGGGCCCAAAAATCATGCTTCACACGATGTGCCTGAAGCTGATCGACCTGGCGTACGACGGGTGAGTCGTCTGAAACCCGGATCGTTCAGCGGGATACTAACCCGAAGCGCAAGCGAGGGCAGACTGCTTAACCGCCCTCGCTTGCGCTTCGGGTTAGTATCCGCATGGCGTTCAAAAAACAGCTCAAACACAGCGGGCAAGGTGCGCCCGCTGAACGAGCGGCTTACGGATCGTAATGGTCCACCACAGGCCCCCGGCAAGATTCCCCGCTTTTCACAGTTTGCATCTGCCGATATCATGGAAACTCAACGTCGAAACGTTCCCCATCAGCGGAGGGGGGACTTCCGGCTGGCAATGTGTGCCCCATGTTCTTTCTTGATTCCCGTTCGTGTACAAGAGTCACCAAGCGATGAAAACCGACGAACTTCGTGAAAAATACCTGGTCTTCTTCGAGACCAAAGGCTGCGTGCGGCGGCCGAGCGACGTGCTGGTCCCCCGGTGGGATCCGTCCGTGCTGTTCACCCCGGCCGGCATGAACCAGTTCAAGGACCATTTCCTCGGCCGGTGCAAGCTGGAATTTACCCGGGCCACCACCTGCCAGAAGTGCCTTCGCACCGGCGACATCGACAACGTGGGCCGGACGGCCTATCACCACACGTTCTTCGAAATGCTGGGCAACTTCAGCTTCGGCGACTATTTCAAACGCGAGGCCATCGTTTGGGCGTGGGAGTTTCTGACGAGCAAAAAATGGCTGGGCATCGCCCCGGAGCGGCTTTCGGCGACGATCTATCTCGACGACGACGAGGCGGCCGAGGTGTGGCTCCGCGACGTGAAGCTGCCGGCTGACCGGCTCTCGCGGATCGGCGAGGACGAGAATTTCTGGCCGGCCAGCGCCCCGAGCCAAGGGCCCGACGGCGTCTGCGGGCCGTGCAGCGAAATCTACTGCAAGACCGACTCGGGCGAGGTCGAAATCTGGAACCTCGTGTTCACCCAGTTCAACCGCGTGGGCGATCCGCCGAACAATCTGCGTCCGTTGCCCAGCAAAAACATCGACACGGGCATGGGCCTCGAACGGACGGCCGCCGTGATGCAGGGGGTCGAGACGAACTACCACATCGATATCCTCCGCCCGCTGGTCGAGGCGGCCGGCGAGATTTGTGGCGTGAAGTATGACCCGGCCGACGAAAACGGCCGCCGGTTGCGGCGGATTGCCGACCATGTGCGGGCCTGCACGTTCGCCGTCCATGAAAACGTCTATCCGGGACCGAACAAGGAGAAGTACGTCGTCAAGCGGCTCTTGCGCCGCGCGGTGTTGGACGGCCGCCAGATGGGCGTGCGCGAGCCGTTCTTGCACAAGCTGGTGCCCACGGTGGCCGAGCTGATGGGCGTCCCCTATCCCGAGCTGAGTGAGACGG
>DATECS010000058.1:0-3640 GCA_035286785.1 Thermoguttaceae bacterium
CATCGTGAGCTTCAACCTCTCCGAACGGGCCTACCTATTCATGCGAAACAAGCTCGCCCTGGGCGAGCTCCCTCCGGGCACACGCCTCATCAACCGCAGTCTGGCCAAGGAGATCGGCGTCAGCCTCACGCCGGTCCGCGAAGCGCTCAACCGAATGATCAGCGAAGGTCTGCTCGAATACCGCGCCGGCCTGGGCACCTTCGTCCCTATCCCCAACCTCCGCGACCTGCAGGAACTCTACGACCTGCGCAAAACGCTCGAATGCGACGCCGTCCGCAAGGCGGGCGAGCGGCTCAAGGACCAGGACGTCGAGGCCCTGGCCCGGTCGATCCGCGACGTGGGCAACCTGCTCACCGGCCGCGACACGGCCGACGAAGACGAACCGGTGGCCCGTCCCATCTTTGAAACCTGGCGAGCGGCCGACACCCTGTTCCACACGGTCCTGCTCCGCGCCGCCGGCAACCGCCGCGTGACGGAAATGGTCGCCAATCTCCAACTGATCTGCCAGATCCAACAAGACTGGGACACCACCACCTACCGCACCGTCTCCGAGGCCCACGCCGACCACCAGGGAATCCTCGACGCCGTGACCGCCGGCCGGCTGGACGACGCCCAAAAAATCGTCTCCCACCACATCGACCACGCCTGGGATTTTGCCGTCCAGACTTACCAACGCCGCTACATGAACGGCCCCCACGAATCCGTCCCCACCTTCACCCTCGGCGTCCTTGCCCCCCACAAAAAAAACCACGCCGAACAACTGTAGGATGCGTGCTTGCACGCATCAGCGTTTGCATGGCGGGGCAAGCACCAGCCCACCTGCAAACGCCTCGACCATTAACCACGAAAAACACGAAAGACACGAAAAGCATTTTTAGTGGAGATTTTCGTGTCTTTTGTGTTTTTCGTGGTTTCACCCGTGTGCCGCCGGCTCCGCCAAGGCTCGACCATCTATTGCCCACTGAGCTTCCTGAGCATCGTAATCGCCTCCACCGTCGCCGCCCGGGCCGCTTCGAACTCGGCCAACTGATCGCGTTCCTTCTGAACCACCTCGGCCGGCGCTCGGCTGGTGAACGTTTCGTTGGCCAGTTTGCCCCGCTTGCCGGCGATCAGCTTGTCAAGCTTCTCCAATTCCTGACGCTTCTTGGCCGTCTCGGCCTCGACGTCAATCAACTCGGCCAGATCGACGAACACTTCCATGCCCGTCAGGGCCATGTGGGCCGCCAGCGCCGGCCGCTCGACGTCCGCCCCCCAACCCGTCGGCCGCGCGCCGGCCATGGACTCGAAGTACCGCTCCATCGGCCGCAATAGCTCGGCCGTCGCCTCGTCGCACCGCACTGAAAACGCGATCTTCGTTTTCGGCGGCACGTTCTGCCGATCGCGAATCTCACGCACCGCGCGAAGCACCCCCTGAAAAAGCCCAAACTGCGTCTCGATCCGCTCGTCCGAAAAAGGGGACATTCTACTTTTTCCGTCTTGACCGTGTACTGCTTCATCTTCCGTCCGAAAAAGTAGAATGTCCCCTTTTTCGGGCCACGGCGCGATCATGATGCTCTTGGCCGCCCGTTCCGGGCGTGGAATGCCCCGCTCCGGCGCCACGTCGGCCAACTGATGCCAAACCTCCTCCGTCAAAAACGGAATCATCGGATGCAACAGCCGCAAGAGCACGTCCAGCGTATGGGCCAGCACCCGCTGGGCCACCGTCCGCGTCGCCTCGTCCTGCAAACGGCCTTTGACCATCTCGACGTAGAAACTACAAAATTCGTCCCACGCGAATCCGTAAAGCGTCCGCGCCGCGTCGGCGTAGCGATACTCGTCCAGCGCCGCCGATACCTCGCCGGTGACGGTCGCCAACCGGCTCAGAATCCACCGGTCCTCGACCAGCAATTCCCCATCGGCCACCGGGCCCGGCGTGAATCCCTCAAGATTCATCATCGCGAACCGCGAGGCGTTCCACAGCTTGTTGCAGAAATTCCGCGCCAGCTCGAACCGGTCGCTCACCACGGCCCCGCGAGCCAAAGCCTTGTCCTCCGGCTTCTCGGCCCATTGGGTCGAAAACTCCTTCTGGCATGCCGAGCACTTCACCCGCGGCAACACGCGGTTGCTTTTCGTCTGTTCGATCAGCCGCCCGCAATGCGGACACTCGAACTCGACCGGCATCCGAATATCCTGCGTCTCGGTGGTCAGATGGGCCAGCCCGAACCGCAGCGAATCAGCCCCGAACTTCTCCATCACGTCGATCGGGTCCACCCCGTTGCCCTTCGACTTCGACATCCCTTCGCCGTAGCCGTCGAGTATCTTCGGATGAATAAATACCTGGTGAAACGGAATCTGGCCCGTGTTGTGCAAACTGGCCAGCACCATCCGCGCGACCCAAAGCGTGATAATATCACGGCTCGTGATCAACAGATTCGTCGGATAGTAGTAGTCCAACTCCGGCGTCTCTTCCGGCCACCCCAACGTCGAATGGGGCCAAAGGGCCGAACTGAACCACGTGTCCAGCACGTCCGACTCCTGCTCAAATCCGGACGATTCCAGCAGTTCCACAACCTCCGTGTCGCTCTCGTTCCGCACGCACACCAGAACGTCGCCGTTCGCTTTCCACCATTCACCGTCGGCCGGCATGGACGCACCGCCGACACTCACTGCCACGCGATCGACCTTGATCCATTCGACAAGCGTCTTGCCGAGCGACGCACTTAACGCGCCCGACGGTCTCCAAATCGGAATCCGATGCCCCCACCAAAGCTGCCGCCCGATGGGCCAGTCGCGTTTTTCGCCGAGCCAGTCGAGATAGCTCTTCGCGTATCGCTCCGGGATAATTTTCACGCGACCATCGATCACCGCGTCCATCGCCGTTTGGGCCAGCTCGTCCATCTTGATGAACCACTGATCGGCCAGATACGGCTCGATCGGCGTCTTCGACCGGTCGCTATGCGCCAGGTCGATCTCGCGGTCCTCGATTTCGACCACGAGGCCCGCCGCCTCGAGATCCTCCACCACGGCGGCCCGTGATTTCTTCACGTTCATTCCGCGATACTTTTCAGGCACGTTCTCGTTCAGCGTCCCGTCCGGCCGCAGGATATTGATCGCCCCGATCTCCGGGTGGCGCTGCCATACGTCGTGGTCGTTCTGATCGTGGGCCGGCGTAATCTTCACGCACCCCGAGCCCAGCTCCGGCTTGGCCCATTCGTCGGCCACCAGCGGAATCCGCCGCCCCGTGAGCGGCAATTCGAGCATCACTCCTCGCCGCGCCATGTCGCGCAACTGCTCCAATCGCGGAAGCTTCTCGGTCCGCCGTCGCGCGATCTCGTCGATCTGCGTCTGCAACTCGGGCCGCTCCTTAGCCGGAGCCTCCTCCAACCGCCGCCGCAGTTCCTCTTCCGCCGCCGCCAGCGCCTTGCCCGGATCCGGATGCACCGCCACCGCCGTGTCGCCCAGCATCGTCTCCGGCCTGGTCGTAGCCACCACTAGGTGCTCATCGGTCCCGATCACCGGATACCGTATGTGGAACAGATTCCCCGCCTGCTCCTCATGCGCCACTTCCAAGTCCGAAATTGCCGTCAGGCAGCGCGGACACCAGTTGACGACGTACGTTCCGCGATAAATCGACCCCTTTTCGTAGAGCCGCACAAACACT
>DATECS010000059.1:0-2385 GCA_035286785.1 Thermoguttaceae bacterium
CGCCCGCCCCGTCAAAGCCGTGTTGCGCGTGGTCCTCGCCGGTCCGTCCTGCACGATCGACAACCAGTGGGACTACTGGCTCTTCCCGCGAGTCGACCTGACCTCGCCCGACAAAAACGTCCTCGTGACCGGCGAACTCGACGACGCCGCGAGGAAGCGGCTCGCCGAAGGCGGCCGAGTCGTTCTGTTGGGCCCCGGGCCGCTACCCGCCCGACGAATGAGTTTTCAGTCGTCCGCCGCCGGCGCGCTGGACGGCAATCTGGCCACGGTGATCGAACGTCACCCGCTTGTCAACGTGTTCCCGCACGACGGCTACTGCGACTGGCAGTTTGCCGACATGCTCGACGGAGCGGACGCCGTGCAGTTCAACGACTTGGACGTCCCCTTCGATCCGATTCTCGAGGCGGTCAGTTCCTACAAGCGCATTCGCAAACAGGCCGCGCTGTTCGAGTGGCGCGTCGGCCCGGGCCGGCTACTCATCTGTGGCCTGAATCTAAAAGATTCCGACCCGGCCGCCGTCTACTTCCGCGACCAGATTCTAAAGTACGCCGCCGGCGAGTCGTTCCAACCCAGGACAAGCGTCTCGCCGGAGCAACTCGCAAAGCTCGCCAAGTCCGGCGCTGCGTTGCTCGGCAACGTAATGAAAAAAGAAACCGCCGAGTGACACGAGCACGGGTAAACGACGGTTAGTCGTATATGGTTCGATGATCATGTGCCCCTCGAACAAGACTCATCCGTGTTCGTCTTTTTTCACCCGCGGTTCCAAATCCTCCTTCCGGTCGAACCAGCGGGCCAGGGGGCCGACGTCGAGCAGGAGGACGGCCGACGCACAGCCGATGGCCGCGCCGAAGAACGCGTCGCTGCAGAAATGCGAGCAATGCGTGACTCGCTGCGCGGCGACCATCGCCGCGAAGATCAGGAACAAGAATCGCCCGCGAGGATAGAGCCAGCCGAGTCCCAACGCGAGTCCCACGGCCACCGCGACGTGACCCGACGGGAAGCTCTGGCAATCGCTCCCGCCCGCGCCGAGCGAGAGATAATCACCGAACGATTGCCAGATGTTGTGTTCAAAATCAAACACCCGAGGACGCGCTCGTGCGATAGTGGACTTGATGAGATTCACGGTGGTCCCCGCAAGCAGAACCAGCAAGGCCACACGGAGGATCGACCTTCGCCGCGCGGGATCGAGCACCCAAACCGTCAACAGCAGAATGGCCACGCCCGTGCCGTGGCCGAAAACCTCGGCCCAGTCGATGGGCGCCTGCACGTCGCTCGGCAGATGGTGCGTCTTGCACCATTGCGACACGCGCGCGTCGATCGTCAGCGACGCGACGCCGACCAGCACCATCAGGCCGACCAACATCCATCCGCCCGGCACGCGCGGTCGCCGCACGGGTATTGGATTCGTTGGCTTTGGAGATTCGGGCTGAGGGACGTCGATGCTCATCGCTGGGAAATGTCGATTCGTGCGAACAAACGTTAGCCGATTCATGCGAACCAATGTTAGCCGCCGTGCCTGCACGGCGTTGGGCCGTTGATCGCGCGTGGCGTCGAGCAGGCTCGACGGCTAACACGGTTTCGTAGGTGCATGGGATCATAGCGAAGATCCGACGGTGAGGAAATAGCAGCAACATGGGCGATCCACGGACAAGGGGGGAAACTGATCTTGTCCCGCCATCGGGTGTCTGGTAGAGTCGCGGGCAAACGGGCAAAAGGAGACAGGCGCCGTCGCCGCATAGCGTATTTGCGGGGCCACGTTTGTTGTGGCGACGGAGCCAGTCCTCTTTTTCTCACGCGAAGCGACGTAAGGAGACGTCCGATGCGACAGCAAACATCGAATCGATCGAGCCGGACCCAACGGACGCGTCTCGGCAAGCCGCTTGACGCCTGGTCGCCGCGCGAGTCGGCACCGGCCGCGCCGAGTTGGTGGAACTCCGCCCTGGCCCAGCAGGCGGTGATCGTCACGATCGGCGCGGTCGTCTTCTTCACCAATTTGGGCAGCGCCGCGCTGTTCGACATGGACGAGGCGCTTTACGCCACGTGTGCCCGCGAAATGGCCCAGCGGGGCGACTGGGTCGTCCCCTGGTTCAACGGCCAGATGTTTCCCGACAAGCCGCCCTTGATGTACTGGCTCATGATGCTCGGCCGCGCGGCGCTTGGGCCGACAGAGCTGGCCGTCCGGCTCCATTCCGCCTTGTTCGGCATTGCCACGGCATTGGCCACGTATCACCTGGGCCGGCTGCTGTTTCGCCGCGAGGTCGGATTTTGGGCCGGGGTGATTGTCTCAACGTCGATCGTCTTCACCATCTCGGCCCGGGCGGCCACGGTCGATTCGGCCCTGACGTTCGCCATCACGGCGGCCGTGCTGGCGTTTGTCGCGGCCGC
>DATECS010000060.1:0-12015 GCA_035286785.1 Thermoguttaceae bacterium
GCCATGCAGGCGGTGACCCAGGAGCAGTTGGACCGCTGGGGCGTGTCATTTTACGAAGCGATGGAAACGGCCCGGGCCAATCTGGCCGAGATGCAGCACGCTTTCATCGGGCCCGAGGAGGGCGAAGGGGTTTATCTGTCGGCCACGGGCGACAATTACGACGCTTCGCGGCTGTTGTTGTTGGACACGGTGGGCCGGATGCGGCTGAAGGGCCGGCCGGTGGCGATCGCCGCCAACCGCGATTCGCTGATCGTGGCGGGAGACGACGATCTGGAGGCGCTCCGGGGAATGGTCGCGCTGGCCGGCGAGGCGTTGCAAAAACCACGGGCCGTCTCGGGCGTGGCCTTGCGGCTGGACGGCGACGAGTGGGGCCCGTGGCTGCCCGAGGCGTCGCATCCGCTTTACGGCGAGTTCCGATCGCTGTTTATCCAATCGATCGGCCAGGCCTACGCGGAGCAGAAGACGCTGTTGGACCAGTTGCACGCGAGGACGGGCGAGGACGTGGTCGTGCCGTCGTTTTCGGCGATGCGCAATCCGGCGACCGGCGGCGTGTTGACGTTTTGCATCTGGGGCGAGCATTGCACATCGCTTTTGCCCTGCACCGATCTGGTGGCGTTTGTCGGCGTGGGCCGCGATCCGGTGATGGCGCCGTGGGGCCGAGTGGTCGAGACGCTGGGCCACCTGATGCGGCCCGAGGGGATCTACCCGGAGCGCTATCGGGTCGTTGATTTTCCGACGCGGGAGCAACTGGCGGCGATGGAAAACGTCATGCCGTAGAAATGCCGTAAAAAGAATGTCCTCTTATCACGTAAAGGAGAAAGTCGATGCGACGCTTGCTTTACACGGACACGATGGGTTGGATGGGCTCGGTGGGTTTTCTGGCGATTCGGCTGGTCATGGGCGTGGCATTCGTGTTTCACGGATGGCCGAAGATCCAGGATCCGACGGGTTGGATGGGGCCGGAAGCGCCCTATCCCGCGGTTCTGTTGGCGCTGGCGGCGGCGTCCGAATTCGGCGGCGGGATCGCCCTGATCCTGGGGCTCTTCACGCGAGTGGGCGTGTTGGGCATCGCGTCGGTGATGGTCACGGCGATCACCACGGTCCACCTGGCCCAGGGACACCCTTTCGTGAGCCGGGGGCCGGGTTCTTCTTATGAACTGCCGGCCGTCTACCTGGCCTGCGCGGTGCTGCTGCTGATCGCGGGACCGGGCAGGTACTCGTTGGACGCGCTGCTCTTTGGCCGAGCGATTAAAACGCAACAGAACGAAACCGGCGGCGGACAGTAAAGACTATTCACCACGGAGGACACGGCAAGAAAAGAAAACCACAGATGAACATAGATAAACACAGATGTAAAAAAACTTATCTGTGTTTATCTATGTTCATCTGTGGTTCCAAATAGGATCTCCGTGCCGTGGTGAGAATTCCGGACTAGCGGCCGGCCTTCTTCGGCTTCTTCACGTCGAGGTCGGCCAGCTTGGCGAGGGCTTCGCGTTTGCCGATGCCGCGCACGGCGACCAGGGCGTCGAGTTGGGCCTTGCGGGGACGCGATTCGCCCTTTTCCCAGTGGTAGATCGTCAAGGGCGACACGCCGACCAGCTTGCCGTAGTCGGCCGCCGACAGGCCGAGCCGCGCGCGCTGGGCTTTCACCGATCGGGCCGAGAAGCGGACGTCTTCCGACGATTCTTCGTCGACCGGCACCTGGCCTTGCTGCTCGACTTGTTTTTGGAGACGTTTGATTTCTCGCTCTTGTTGGTCGAGCATCTTTTTGAGCTGGACGATGTCGCCGCGATACCGGGCCACTGCCTGCTTGGTGCCGCCGACCATGGCCTTGACTTCTTTCTTGGCGAGACGGCGGATTTCTTCTTTCAAGACGGCGGCGACGTTGGGCATCGTAAGGCTCCTTCGGCGGCAGGAATTGGACAGGATGGATAAGCTGGTATTGTAACGCAGGCCGTGGGGGCTGCAAGGGGGCGGTTTTGTATAGTTTCGACGGGACT
Source organism: Thermoguttaceae bacterium (assembly GCA_035286785.1). Lineage (GTDB taxonomy): Bacteria > Planctomycetota > Planctomycetia > Pirellulales > Thermoguttaceae > UBA11386. Next base: position 2,001 of record DATECS010000060.1, read on the forward strand.
TGTTCGTGGGTCTTTGGCGGGACCGGTGTTGGCCAGGATGAACAAGATTGACGGGATGACGATAGCCGCGAAAAACGCAAAAAGACACAAAAAGACTTTTGATTGTTCGAGGTGCATCCGAGAAGGTAGGGGGCGCCACCAGGGCGATTGCACCAAAAGTCATTTGCCGAGCAGGACTTCGGTGAGGTAGTCTTTGTCGAGCGCTGCAAGGAGCCGTTTGTTTTTCACGCCGACCTTCTTCGTGTGATTGTTCTTCAACAGGCTCAGGGCCATGCGGCGCAGGCTGCTGAAATTGGCGTCCGCGTGCCCTTTGCGAATCCGGGACTGGTCTTCCTGAAAGGTCACGTCGAGTTGCCAGTGCAAACGATTCTCGATGGCCCAATGGCTTCGTACCGCCTCGGCAAAACGTTTGGCGGACACGAATCGGCTCAAAATGTAGTAGCGAAACTCGATGCGTTCCTTGCCGTCGCGGACCGTGTTGTTGACGGCCAGGCCGATCGCCCGCAATTGACGCCAACGTTCTTGGTCCGGCAGATCGTCGGGAACCGGGCAGACATAGTAAAACCGCATCTCGTCCCAGCCATGTCCATGATCGTGTGTTTCATGTCGCCGAACCTTGACGCGCGCGAAGTCGTCGGCCCCGCGGAGCACCGCACAGATGGCAATCGTGACGATGTTGACCAGCGGATACAGCACCGGCCGCCGTCGCGGATCGGTCAGTTCAACGAAATGGTCCCCGATACGGGCAGAGGCTTTCTTGGGCATGGCAGTCATCCTGATCTGCCGCGACTCGCGCTGCCAGAAACGCTCCGGCAGTGGCCGCGAATCGCCATGCCCTATTCATACCAGATTACCCAATATGGCGCAATCGCCCTGGCATTCCGGATACACCCGATCAAGGCGGTGGCTGTGTGTTCCGAGATGGAAAAGTAGTCGAAAAACAATGACGGGACTCGCCGTTTCGGGGCTCAATCTGCTAACATGGAGTCTTGCGGTCGAAAAGGGAGCCGCAACGTCACCGATGCTAAAGCGATGGAACAGGCGCATCGAGCCTACAGGCACTGTTTACTGTGCGAACACCGGTGTGGCGTGAATCGCGAAGCCGGCGAGCGGGGATTCTGTCGGGCGACGACCGCCGCTCGCGTATACCGCCATCGGGTGGAGTATGGTGAAGAGCTTGAACTCGTGCCGTCACAGCTGCTTTACCTTTCAGGCTGTAACCTCCGCTGCGCGTTCTGTATAGGCGAAGAGGATGCTTTCGATCCGGGGCGGGGGATCCTTCTGACAAAGCAGCTAGTGTACGAATTGATGACCGCCGGGCGCGCCCAGGGGGCACAGCACGTTCAGTGGGTAGGTGGGGAACCGACGATACATCTACCCATGATTCTGGAAGCCATGACAGGTTGCCCCGATCCACTCCGGGTGGTGTGGAAATCGAACTTCTATGGTACAATCGAGGGGTTCGCTCTTTTGGATGGCATGGTTGATGTTTATGTCGCTGATTTCAAATTTGGCAATGACGCCTGTGCCCGAGAGATTGCCGGTGTCAATGATTACGTGCGCGTGGTTACTCGGAACATGTTGCTAGCGGTAGAAAAGTCTCGTTTAATCGTTCGGCATCTTTTGTTGCCAGGTCATTTTGACTGCTGCTATCGCCCGATTGTGAATTGGATGCACCAGCATCTTGTCTCGATACCGTTTCGCATTATGACGGGTTATTTGCCACGATGGCGAGCGGGGCGCCATCCTGAGTTGGCGATGCCGCTACGTCGGGAGGTTGAGGCCGAAGCGGTCACAATTGCAAGGCAGAAGGGGCTTCACGTAATTGGGTGACGCCGATGAAGGAGATACCGGAAGACGATTCGTCGATCAGTGAAATCAGCATTTTGCCGGACGGCCGTGTTTTTGTATTCGGCGCGTCGCAGCAGTTGTTGGAGGTTTTCGATATGATTTCGCCGGGTAATCCGGCTGTGCGTTCGCGGATCGACCGAATAGGGGCCGGCAACATCGAGCAAGAGGTCGAGCCAAAAAAGGAGAAGGAGGGAGAGATCCGAGTTAGGGACGCTGGCAGGGCTGTCGCCGCCGACCGGACCCCACCTCCCCTTCTCTGAAGAGGGCTCCTCGAGTGGAACAGTGAAGCCATGAACGAACTACCTTCCAAACCGACGGGGCCGCCCGCGGACGCCGCTGCGACGGCTCCTGCCGTGCCAAAACCGCGCACGACATCACGCGCCGCTTTAAGGCGTCTTAGCGCACCCGAGGAACTGGATATCCTGATTCGCGCTCGGTATCCACTGATCTACGTGGTGAGTTGGGAAGAAGAGCGAGTGGAGCGGTGTCTGCGAGAGATTGCGGAGAAGCGAGAAAAGTCGCTCTATGTCTGGACGGTGACACAGGGCATCGTCCGGTCGGGTACGGACCCACAGCAGACGAAGATGGGGGGCGGAAACACGGCCGATCCGTTGACCGCCCTGGATGCCGTGATTCAGCAAATGCAGCCGGCGATTTACCTGTTTAAGGATTTCCATCGGTTTACCGTGGACGATCGCTGCAATTTGACGGTGATTCGGCGGCTTCGGGACGTGGCGCATCATCTTCGGGACACGTACAAGTCGTTGGTGATCGTGGCGCCGTCGCTTCGGCTTTCGCAAGAATTGGCCAAAGACGTGACCGTGATCGAGTTCGGACTTCCCGGCATGGGGGATTTTGATCGTTTGCTGAATCGGATCATCGATGACGTAAAGGACACGCCACAAGTGAAGATCGATCTGGATGGAGAGGCCCGCGAGCGACTGCTTCACGCCGCCCGGGGGCTGACCCTGAAGGAAGCAGAGAACGTCTTTGCGAAAACGCTTGTCCTAGACGGGAAGCTCGACGCTAACGATGTGAGTGTAATCTACGGCGAGAAGCAGCAGATCATCAAGAAGAGCGGCCTTTTGGAGTACTACGAGGCGACCGAGAACTTCAACCAAGTGGCCGGTCTGGACCATCTGAAACAATGGCTCGTCAAGCGGCGCATCGCCTTCAGCGACCGTGCGGCTCGCTTCGGGCTTTCTTCGCCACGGGGCGTAATGCTGTTAGGCGTGCAAGGCTGCGGCAAGAGTCTTTGTGCAAAGGCGGTGGCGAGTCTTTGGAATCTGCCGCTGTTGCGATTCGACGTAGGCCAGATGTTCAGCAGTCTGGTGGGTTCGAGCGAAGAGAACGTTCGACGCGCGATTCAGACGGCGGAAAGCGTCGCGCCCGTCATTCTGTGGGTGGACGAAATCGACAAGGCTTTGGCGGGTTCCGCCGCGTCGGCCGGAAGCGACGGAGGAACGTCGGCGCGGGTATTCGGGACGCTATTGACGTGGCTATCGGAGAAGACCTCTCCGGTGTTCGTGATTTGCACAGCCAACGAGATCTCGCATTTGCCGCCAGAATTGTTGCGAAAAGGCCGTCTGGACGAAATCTTCTTCGTGGATTTGCCCAGCGAAGAGGAGCGGGTCGAGATTCTAAAGATACATCTGAAGAAACGGATGCGCGATCCGGGCAAATTCGACCTCGCAACGCTCGCCCGGGTAAGCGAGGGGTTCAGCGGCGCGGAGATTGAGGAGGCGATTGTGTCGGCCTTGTTTGACGCGTTCAGCGGGCGGGTGGACCTCTCGACGGAGTTGATCCAGAAGAATCTAGGCGAGACGGTGCCCTTGTCAAAGACAATGAACGAGGAGATGGGGCGGCTGAGGAGTTGGGCGAGCGGACGGACACGTCCCGCGAGCATGAGACAGACGCGAACCAAGGAGGATAGCGCTAGGAAGATCGAGTTCTAATTTCGCATGTGGGCAGGTGTTCATTCACGGAAAGGAGGCGAGGTATGAGTAGCGTGCTTGTGCTTACTCCCATTATTATCGCCAACTGGCCGGCGATTACGGCGGTCGTAACGGCTGCCGTGGCGACGATGGGGTTTTCCGCGGTCCAGGCGGCCGAGACGCAGCAGACGCAGATGGCCGGAACGACACGAGAAGAGATCGAGGTCGACAACAGCGAGATTCTCGAAAACGCCGGTGGACGCGGCGAGGAATTGGTTGTCGAACGCGAGGGATTGCGGGCCGTTTTCACCCGCGACGGCAGGGGAGTCCTGCGGGTTTGCATGGAAGGAAAAGGTCACTCGAAAGCCGAGTTGCGAAAAATCGGCCAGGAACTGGTGGATCGGGTGACACAGCAGTACGTGTATCACCGCGTGATGACGGAGATGAAGCAGCGAAACATGCACGTCGTATCGGAGGAGGTGGCCGAAGATCGGACGGTGAAGATTCGGGTCCGTAACTGGTAGGAGCGAGTCCCATGGCAAAAGAGGAACTCGATATCGAAATCAGCCCATCGGGGAAGGTGACCGTGAAGACGATCGGTATTAAGGGACCCAGATGTCTGGATCTGGCGGATTTTGTCGCGCGAATCGTGGGCCGCGTGGAATCTCGTGAGCTGACCAGCGAGTATTACGAGACCGCGGCGCAAGTGGAAGATCGCGTTGACGTGAAGCTGCGGCGGTGAACGCTCGATGCAATGCAGCAATTGCCAATTTGAGAACATGCCGGGGGTCGTCACCTGCGGGCGATGCGGGGCGAATTTGCGGGTGGCGTCGTTGCCGATCAACGTTCACCCGCCAAGAGCGAGCCGCGCCGCGAAGCGATGGCGGCGGTGGTTTCCGACGGCGAGGTATTGGGGTCGTTTTCGCGATGCCGTGGCTGGGTCGCTTGCCAGAATCCGGATCACGGGATGGCCGACCCACCTGCAGACTCCCGGCGTGCTGATACGACTGATCGTTCCGGGCTGGGCACAGTGTCATGTTGGACGCGCCCAACGCGGTCGTTGGTTTTTCAGGTGTTATTTAGGGTTGTTGCTCACGGGGCTGCTTTTTATTGGAACGATGCTGGGCTGGGTGCTCTTGGGACTGGCTGTTTCGCTCCATGCGGCGTCGGTCCTGGACATCGTGGCCGCCGACGTGACCAATTTGCGGAAGCGACTGATCTATTCCGGCGTGGCCTTGGTGTTGCTAGCCACGGTGCTGTATTATCCGGCCGGACACCTTGTCGGATTGGTGGCCTCGCCGCAACGGTTTAGTGTCGCCGCGCCGCCCTTTGCGGCGGGTGACGTGGTGCTGGTGAATTATTCGGCCTACGCATGGTCGGAGCCGCGGCCAGGCGACGTAGTGTATTACCATTTATCATCATACGACGTGTGGCTCGCACCTGGGGAAATCTACCGGTTGCAGGGTGATCGCGTTGACCGGATTCTGGCGAAAGGGGGGCAGAAGGTCACTAGCAACCAGGGAAAACTGTTGATCGATGGGCGGCCTTGCCCCTGGCGACCAATTAATGGGCAAGTGTTGCCCGAAGGGCTGAAAGTCGCCGTGCCCGAAGGCTGTTATTTGATTATTCCGAGCGCGGATGCGATTCCCGCGGCATGGGGGGCCGTGAGCGTTGTCCCTCGCGCTCGGATTCTGGGGCGTGTTTACTGGCGAAACCAACCGCTTTGGCGGTTCGGGCCAGTTCGCTGAAGAGGAAAGCGTTGATGGCGAGATTCGACAAGCTGGAATTCAACACGAGTGGTCGTCCTTCGGCCGAGCCGGCCGAGCGCGATCCGCTGGCGCGAGACGCGGGCTATTGGATGAACCAAGCCGACGCCTCTCGACGCGAGGGGCTTTATGAGAGTGCGCTTAAGTACTATTCGCGGGCGTTGGAGTTGGATCGGTCGGTCGTGGCGGGCTGGGTCGGTCAGGTCCAGATGTTGGTCCAACTGGGTGAATATCCCGAGGCAGAACTCTGGAGTCGGAAAGGATTGGAGCTGTTTCCAAACAACGGTGAATTGCTGGCGGGCCGCGCGCACGCTTTCTGCCGGATGGGCGACATGAAACAGGCCCACGCTTTGTCCGATGGCTCGCTTCAGCAAGCAGGCGAGTCGGCGTACCGATGGCTGGTGCGAGGCGAGATCATGATGGCCACCCGGCAGGATATGGACCGCCATTGTTTCGACAAGGCGCAGGCCGCGAATCCGGATTGGCTAGTTCCGATGGAGATCGCACAGGTGGAGTTGTACTACCGGCGTCCAAGCAAAGCGTGGACGAGGATACGCAATGCTTTGGAGACGACGCCCGATGCGACTCAACTGTGGTACATGCAGGGACTGTGTCAGGCGGAGTTGGGGATGACACAGGCGGCAAAGGAGAGTTTCGAACGTTGCCTGGAACTTTCTCCGCGCCACGTGGCCACGGAAAAACAATTGCGTCGCATGAAAAAAAGAAAATGGTCGGCGAGAAGGCTATTTCGACGACTCCTGGGGAGATGATGTGGGATGGCTTGGACGCTAGAGAAAATTCTTGAAGGCGCTCGCGGTTGCGGGGCAAGCGACATTCACCTGATTCGTGGAATGGCGCCCGTGCTTCGGGTTCACGGTGATTTGTTCGTGAGCCAAGGGATGCCTCTGGAGAAGGCGGCGCTCGAGGGGATCATCGAGAAAATGTTGCTGCCCCATCAGCAGGAAACTCTCAAGAAGCGATTGCAACTCTGTTTCTCGCGTTATGCTGAAGGAATCGGCCGTCTGCGCGCGAGTATTTACTATCACGCGGGATGTCCCGAACTGGCGATCCGGCTGTGCGAACTGACGGTTCGGACGGCGGCCGAGTTGGGACTTCCACCAATCGTGGAGGAACTGACCCGGCTGCAGAACGGCTTGATTCTGGTGGCCGGTCCGACCGGCGTCGGCAAAACGACAACACTGAATTTCATGATCGACCTGATCAACCACAACCGTCGCGCGAAGATCGTGACGATCGAGGATCCGGTTGAATTCGTCCACGAGAACGCGCGAAGCATTATCATCCAACAAGAAGTGGGCACGGATGTTCACTCCTTTCGGGAAGCACTGGTGCATGTGTTGCGTCAGGATCCAGATGTGATCGTCATCGGCGAGATGCGGGACTTGGAAACGATTGAGACGGCCCTGACCGCGGCAGAGACGGGGCACTTGGTACTAGCGACGCTGCACACGCCGGATACGGTGCAGACCATCCAGCGCATTTATAGCGTCTTCCCGGCGAACCAACAGAACGCCGTGATCATCCAGTTGGCTTCGACGCTGCAAGCGGCCATTGCACAGAAGCTGCTCCCACGGGCGGACGGAAAGGCTCGGGTGCTCGCTTGTGAAGTGCTGGTGGCAACTCCCGCAGGCCGTAATCACATTCGGGAGCGGAAGGAGCATAACCTGTATAGTGAGATGCAGGTCGGCCGAAAACACCACATGCAGACCATGGACTCGGCACTGCTGGAACTATACCAAAAAGGGGAGATCACGTACGACATAGCCCTGTCGCATGCTCGGGAACCCAGCTTCCTGCGCCATCAGACAGGAGACCTGAAGGACTGACGTAGCGGAGTAACCCATGACGGTGGAAAAGGAAACATTCTGTGTTTTTATCTGAGATAGGAGAGAGGGATTGGGCAGGAGGGCTTCTGATAAGGTAGCGGAGCGGAATCTTGGCCATTCGTCCGTTAGGGACAAGATAGCTTCGTCGCAGCAGACCTGGTCCGAACAGCAAATGGCCGACGTCGGGGCGTGCGTCGCGACGTGGGACGACAGGATCGCCAATACGGCGGGCCGGCAGATCCGGTTGCACATGTTCTGGAAGGCGTACTCCGGCTTGATCCTCGGCGGTTCCTACAGTCCAACCAACGGCGACGGAACGACCTCGTGGAGCTATGCCGAACGGGTCTGGCGCGACGGGGTGAACTACGACGGCCCGTGGGACGGTTTCGACACGACGATCTCCTACGACACCGACGCGGCGGGCTTCAATTGGAATTTCGGCGCCGAAAATCCCAGCGGGAGCCAAATCGACTTCCGCAGCGTGGTGACCCACGAAATCGGACATGCCCTGGGATTCTTCGATTCATACGATGCTAACTACAACGACTGGGGCAACGCCTGGGGCACGGAATCCAGCCCCTATGCCTGGGCGGGCTATCGCGGGCTGACTCGCTGGGACCAGCTCCTGCGCGACGACGCGGGCAACCGGCCGTCGAGCGGAGGCCCCGGCGCCCCCGGCGATTTCAACGAGCGCGACAATCCGATTTGGTTCACGGGCACGGAGGCCGTCGAGGAGTACGGGGCCAACGTTCCCCTTTACGCGCCAAGCACGTATGCGTCAGGCTCCAGTTTGTCGCATCTGAACGACGCCCAATTCCCCGACGCCCTGATGAAACACGCCATTAGCCTGGGCACGGTCCACCGGGAGCCCCTCGACGTCGAATGGGCCATCATGCGGGATCTGGGATGGAACATCGTGCCCGAACCGGGGGCCGTGGTCCTGCTGATCGGACTGATCGGAGGGTGGCTTGCGCTAGGTCGCCGTGGGCGTTCCTCCCGCTAAAGCGACGCCATCGACATGCTGGCCACCTGCTTCACGTAGGCGGCGATCTGTTTGATCACGTCGGCTGGGATCAAGAGTTCCTTCTGGGCATCAGTCGGTGACACCTTCGCGGCAAAACCGACCGGCGGCGTTTCGGGGAACTCGGGCAACGACATCCCCTGGCCTTCCGGCGCGAGGCTTTCCATGACCTGCTGGGCAAATGCGATCGTCCCTCGCGGGCTCCAGAGGCCGACCCATTGTGAGTCGGCGGGCAAACGCTTGAGCACCTCGCCGACCGTCTCGTTGGACGAGAGATTCTCGCCCGTCTGGCCGAAGGTCTCGACCGCCTTCACGGCCCGGGCCTTGTCGATGTAGGCCGCCACGACGGTCGTCTTGTCGGCCGCCGCCATGTAGACGTCCAGCTTGCTGTCGGGCCCATACATGGCCTTGAACAACGATTCCATTCGCGCGAACTGGGGATTGTCGTACATGGCCGACATGTCCATGCTGACTTCGAGGCCCTTGCGGCCCGCGATTTCGGTGGGCGTGGCCGTCATGCTTTTCAGCGGCGACTTCTCGGCGTCAGCCGATAGTTCCGCCATCGACTTGACCAGCGCGGCGTAGTCGTTCAAGAAAGCCTCGCTGTCGTCGACCCAGAAGGTGGCGGTGACGCCCTGATAGATCGGCTGGCCCGCGGGAACCACGCCCACGGCCATTGTCATTCCGTGGACGCCCTTCATCGCCTTGACCGACATTTCGGTTATTTTCTTCATCTGCTCTTCGTTCATCCCATAGACGTTGGGCATATTCTTGGCCATGCCCATCGAGAACTGCGTGAGCTTCTCGATGAGTCCCTCGGGCAGGACGCCGCCGGCGGCCACGACAAACGGCTCGTTGGGCACGCCGGCCCAGGGATGGGCGGGCAGGGGTTTCACGTTTTTGAACCAGCCGGCCAGTTTGCCGTCGGGCGTGAACCGGCCGCGGCTCGACAGACGCACCGCGCCGTCCTCCTCGATCAACGCGCCGACGCCGACGGCGGTCAGCTCGTCGCCGGCGGTGACGAGCATCGAGCGGTACATCTCCATGCCGGCGCGGGCCTGGACGCCTTGCTCGCCCATCGCGTCGAACATGGGCATGGCTTTATCGATTTCGCCGGTGGCTTTGTTGACAAAGAGCGAGAGCGCCTCGCGGCCGAGGACCACGACGGCGTCGGACTCTTCGATCCAGGTTTTCCAGGGCACCATTTTTTCGGCGACGCTTTTTGTCTTGCCGACCAGGACCGATTCGAGCAGTTTCTGATCGTCCGCCTGGACGAACACCGCGTAGCCGTCCTTCTCGGCGACCAGCGACGGGGCGTCGTTCACTTTCACGCGGGAAATGGCGTCGGTCACTTTCTCGGGATTCATGCCGGCAACGACCGCTTGATAGTCCTTGACGGGAACGAGGACCAGGGGCAGCGGTTTGTCACCAGGCTCGTCGGCGGGCAGCGCGACAATCGCCGCGGCGCCGTCCTCGTCCAAGCCCTCTTGGACCCCGGCGAACGTCTTGAGCGTTTCGAGCGGCGAGTCCGTCATGGGCATTTCAACCAGCGCGATGAGCTTGGCGATCTTGTCGTCCGTTGGGCCCAACCGATTG
>DATECS010000061.1:0-8016 GCA_035286785.1 Thermoguttaceae bacterium
GGCGGGGCGTCGCGGGTCGGGCACGCCGTCGTCCACGAATCCGTCGACCGGCCCCAGCGTCACGTCGCCGTCGGGAACCAACGCCATCCGCTTTTGCAACGCCCCGATCGCCTGGGCGAATTGGGTCGCATCGAGATTCACCGCGATCTGGGGACGCAGCAACAGCGCGCTGCGATACTGTGCCAGCATCTGGCGAACCAGGCCCTCGGTGTCGGCCGGGTCGATCGCGCCGGTCGCGGCGCGGGCGCTCGCGGGACGCGCCGCGCGCGGGTCGGGCTCGGGTTCCTCGATCGGCGGACTCGCGACTTCGGGTCGCCGAGACCGGTGCGTCGCGGCATAAAGAATCAACGCCGCCCCGGCCGCCCAAAACGCCGTGACGCCCTCCACCACGCCGACGAGCACGAGGAGAAAGCCGACGCCGCCCGTCATCAGAACGGATCGCACGGCGGTCGCCCGCGGTCGGTCTCCTGGTGCGAGTGTCAGCATGGCACGCTCTCCGAAATCATCTCTCGCCGCCTTGAAACAATTGCTTTGGACTTACTTGAGCCCGGTGTCGTTTTCCCGCCGGCGCCGGGCCACTTCCCGTCGCAGCCGTTCGAGCTGCGTCTTGGCCGACGCGAAAATCGCCGTGGTGTCGTCTGCTTTTAGCTCGTCGGCGCGGCGCGGCGCGTTCGACGGAACGACGGCCGGGGAGTCTGGCGACAGGGCCGCCGAGTGAGGTTCCTCCTCCTGCTTCGGCCAGCTCGCCACGGCGAACAGCACCAGGATGCTCCCCGCCGCCCAAAACGTCGCGAAATCGGCCAAAAAACCTTCGACCACCAACACGGCGCCCGTAATGCCCATCAACAGGACGAGCCGCGCGGCCGTGGTCCGGGGATACGCCTCGAATGCGGATTTGCTCATGGGAATACTCCTGATTTCTCGTCAGTCCAATCCCGCGTTCTTCTTTCGCCGGCGAGTGGCCTCCTCTTGAAGCAATTCGAATTGTGCCTGGACGGATTCCAGGGCCGCATTTCCGACGGACACACCGCTCTCCGCGACGCCGGCCGGCGAGGGCGTCACGGTATTTACCGCGGTTTCCGGGCGAGTCCGGGAAGTTCCCGTCGCGCCCGGCCCAACCGGCGCCGTTTGCATCCATTGGCTCGTGAGCCGTTCGACCAAATCGCACTGGCGCCGAAACTCGCCTCGCCAATACTGCTCCTGCTCCGCCGCCGTGCGCTTCTGCTCGTCGAGCGTCTCGGCCAGCCGGGCCGCGTTCCGGCGGACGTTTTCCAGATCGGATTCCAGAAGCAGTTGCTCATGGCGGATCGCGTCGCGTTCGTCGCGCATCGCATTGATTTCGGTCTGCAATCGTTCGACGGCCCGCCGGGCCGGCGCATCCTGGGCCACCGTCTCGATCGGCTCGGCCATGCGCTGGATTTCGCCCCGAGTCTCGGCCAGTTCGCCGCGCGCTTGGGTGATTTCACCGAGGATGGTCGCCCAGCGATCGACTTCGTCTTCCGTCTTTTTGCTCTCGCCGCACGTTCGTTGTTCCTCTCGCAACAGATCGGCAAAGAGCGACTCCATGCGATCGAACCACGCGACAAAGAAACGCTCGGACTCCTCGCGTCCGGCGCGGAGTTCATCGAGCGACTCGGAAACGGTTTCCCAGCCCTCAAGGGGAACAAGCAGGTCGGTCGGCATGAGCGGTGACCAAGGCGTTCGATCGAAGGTGACTCGCGTGGGTCGCGCGGGCCGTCCTTTTAACGGCTGCGCGTCTAAACCCACTAGTAAGCCTACGTTGGTCCCGCCCCAAGGGCAAATCCGTGTTTCCCCGCGAGTGATGCCGAAACGCAACATGGTGGATTCGGCGAAACGCGACCCGTACTCATCTCGCTCCGCGAGATGTTCGCGAAAGATGTGGGGAACGACGTCGTTTCTCCTCCATGAATCGTCCGAATGCCGAAGGAGCATCTCGCGGAGCGAGATGAATACGAACGGGACGCCGCGGCGTCAGCGGGTGTCGTCGGCGGCCTTCGGTTTGGCGCCGTCGCCGCGAGAAGACCGTTTGTGCGGAGCATCCGCGCGAAGAATCCGGTCTTTCAGGGATTGCCGCGCGGCACGAAGTCGCTCGCCGCCCTTGGGAGGCGGCGGCGAGGAATGAGCCGCGTCGGCTTGGTCGATCGATCGCTCGGCCGGCTCCGTTCGGAAGCGTTGCAGGAAGGGAAACAATAGGTGCGCGTTTTGCCTCAGATAGGGCCAGCGAAAATGATAGTGGCGGAAACACTTGCCGTGCAACGCCGCGACCCGCTCGATCGACAGATTTTTATACTTCAGCACGGGCGTGTAAACGTCGTAGCGCGAGAAATCGAAATCCGCGATCTGGTCCTTCATCTGCTCGAAAAATTCCGTGCCCGGGTAGGGCGTCACGACGTTGAAATTGGCGTAGGTCGGGCCGACCTTTTGCGCGTAGTCGAGCACGTCGCGGATCGAACGCTCCGTGTCGTCGGGAAATCCGATCAGAAAGCCGGCCACCGTGCGGATGCCCAAGCCGCGGCACAACTCGATGAACGCCGCCTGACGGTCCTCGTCGATCGGCGCGCGATGGTATTGCCGCAACGTCTCGGTATTGGGCGTCTCGATGCCCACGGTGATGCTCGTCAGGCCGACTCGCTTGAGCAGCCGCAAAATCTCGGGCCGCATCAGGTCGATGCGCGTCTCGATCGAAAATTGGATCTTCCACGGCAGCCGCCCGATCAGCTCGGCCAAGCGAAATACGTTCTTTCGGTTCAACCCGAACATGGGATCGCGGAACTTGAACGAGCGGAACCCCCAGCGCCGGACATCGTGACGGATTTCGTCGACCACGGCCTCCGGATCGCGGAGCCGGACGCTGCCGTCGAGCACCGTGTAGGGGCAATAATTGCACTTCATCGAGCAGCCGCGGCTCTGCTGGATCAGGACGGTTGGGAAACGCCAGAAATCGTACCCGATGCGAAACCGGCGCGGCCCGAATGGCGACCAGTCGGGCAACGGCAACGAATCCAGATCCTCGATGATGCCCAACTGGACCGTTGCGCCCGGCCGCGCGAGCACGTCGTCGAGCTTCCAGAGAAGTTGCTCCGCCTCGCCCTTGATCACCGTCACGTCAAGACCGGCGGTCGCTTCGGGCACGACCGAAGCCACCGTGCCCACCACGAACACCCGGGCGCCCGGGTTCACGCGGCGGACCCGTTCGATGGCCGTGCGTTCGAGGTCGAGCGTCAAGAGCGACGGATTAAAGACGTAAAGATCGCCCGTTGTGGGAATGCGGTCCTCGGCATATTCGACGGTGTGGCCGAGTTGTCCAAAAATGGCCGCTAGATGGGCGTACAACAACGGAACGGGACGCCGGTCGCGGCTGTAGAAATAGCGGATCAACCGGTCGCGGAGGCCCTTGCGTCGCGGGTAGGTGCCCACGCCCATGCCTCCGGCGAAATCCTTCGACACGTTTCGTTTTCGCGTGTCCCAAAGCACGACGTGCATGGCGGTCCTCGAAGGGCAAGTGCCGACGTTTGTTGATCCACGCCAACTCGAAGCGCAAGCGAGAGGACCGGGGACGAGGGGCGGGGGACGAACGGCTCTCGCTTGCGCTTCGGGTTGGTATCTGTTTGTTACGCGACTTTCTTTTGTTCGTCCTCATTCCGTTCGGAGGCGGCCGGTTCGGCGAGGGGCCAGCGATGATCGAGGATTTCGGTCTGGCCGCCGGGTTTCAGGCGGTAGGCGATGTTGCGCCACCGAATCCGGCAGCCGACGCTCGATCCGACGATCGTTGCCGCATTGATCAGGCCGGCCAAAAAACCGCCCCAAATGTCGAAACGGCTCGCGCCGGCCATCCGGCGGCTGCCACCCGGCACGTAAAGGTCCAGCAATTTTTGACGCATTGCGGCCCGAATAACGCCGAGTCCGTAGAGCGTCAGACACGCGACGGCGGCGGCCGGCGTCCACGACGATCCGGCGGCAACGGCCCAAACCAACAGGGTTCCCATCGCCACCCAGCCGGCCGCATGAAGCGACGACCACGCCAGCCCGCACCACCAAAGGCTGGGCAGGTAACATCGGCTGATGACGTATTGGCGTCGCAGGAATTCGAGATGATCGCCGAGCGTGCCGTCGGTGGGCGAGGCGACCATGCAGGCCGGCTCGAAACAGACGTCCAGATGGTGGCGGCGGAGCACCCGGGTCGCCACCAGATCGTCGCTGAGCGTCCCACGCCAGGCGTCGATCATGCCGACGGCCTCGAACGTGTCGCGCCGAATGGCCCAGGAGCCGCCCCAGATGGGATAACGCCGGCGGGAGCCCAAGAGCGTCGCCACGCCGCAATTGATGCTGTACAACAGGTGGTTGGCCAGCGAGGGCCGGATGGGCGTCATCCAGCGATAGCCGGTGACCGCGCCAACCTTGCCGGATCCGTTCTCGTTCAGACGACCCAGGAGGACCCGAAGCCATTCGCGCCGCGGCCTGGCGTCGGAATCAGCGAACGCGAGCAGTTCAATGCGCGAGGAAAGGATCCTGCGAACGGCCGTGTGAAGGTTGTGGACTTTCTGGCCGCAATCCACGGCCCGGCCGGCGACCACCAGATGCGACACCCGATCGGGATAACGGGCCATGACCCGCGAAATCACGTCGCAGGCCGGATCCCAGGGGCTCTCGACGACGAACGTGATCTCGTAATCGTCGTAGTCCTGTTGGAAAAAGCGGCGCAAGTTCGCTTCCAGCCCGATATCGACGCCCTTGCAGGGGACGAAAACCATCGCCTGGCCCGTCGGATGAAACCGATCCAGTTCCGCCAGCCGCCGTCGCACGAAGCGGCGATGCTCCCACGTATGCACGCCCATCAAGAACGCATGCACGAGGGCCAGGCCGGCCACGACAATCAACGCGATCAGCGGAAAATGGACCATGAACTCCCGCGGCTATCTTTCCTTGAATACTGCCGACAATCCATGCATGGAACGATTACTCTTGCCAAGACAACGGAAAAAACGCTTCCCCCTCCCTGTTCAGGCGGCCGACGCCGGGTCGCACCGCCGGCGCATCGCAATGGTTGATCCCGGGGCGATCGGCTCCTCGTCGCCCGCTTCCCGGATCGAGCGGGCCACTTCTTGACGTGATCCAATGAAGTAGAAGGCCCCGATCGCCGCGATCAGCACCGTGATAATCCGGTAGCACAAGGCCACGACGAGACCTTGGCCCTTGGGAAGGGGGATGCCGTCGATGGGCACGTGAGCGTAAAGAAGATCGAGCACGAGTTCAAAGGGGCCGAAGGGCAACGGCAACACGCCCGTGGACGAACTGAGCGGCGACATGACGAAATGGTTGCCCAGCGAATGCATGTTGCTCGCGGGCAAGCCGCGCGCAATGCAATAAATGCCGGCGGCAAATAGACTGTGAACCGCCACGCTCATCACCGCCGCGGCGAGCAACACGCCGGGCCTGCGCCGATACATGCGCATCGCGTCGACCAGACTCGCAATGACTCGTCCCACGCGCGGCCACTGCTCCATCGCACGGACTAGCTTTCCGTCGGTCACCGCCGGGATCATCAAGGCAACGATCCCCGCGGCGCCAATTGCCGTGACCCAATAGGTGGCCGAACGGATCTGGGTGATCATCGGATCCTCGATCCGCCAGAACCCGGTCAGCCAGATCGCCGCCGTGGCCACGATGAATAATACATAGAGGCCGATCAGCCGATCGACCACCACGGAGGCGATCGACCGGGCACGGCTGTTTTCGTGTGCCCGGGCCAGCATGATCGCCTTGACGGCGTCGCCGGCGACGATGCCCGTGGGGGCGAGGTTGAACATATAGCCGAGGAACCCGATGCGCAAGCTCTCGGTGAGCCGAGCGGGAATCTCGACGGCGCGAACCAGGAAGTGCCAACGAACGATGGTCGTCAGGACGGCCGCCGCGCAGAAGAACCACGCGGCGACGAGCATGCCCCATTGTTTGGGCTGGTCTCGCAGATTGGCGAACGTATTGTCGTGCCGCGCCTGCCAGACGAGGAAGCCAATGATGGCAAGCGAGACCGCAATCTTTAACAACAGGATAGAGAATCTTCTCACCACGCGCTCCGAAGCGGGGCCAGGAGAACTTTTGGGACGAAGGCGGAAGGATAGCGTGACTGGGGAAGTGGATCAATGTGGCTTTTCACTAGAAGGCAGATGACATTAGGAAGAAATTGGTATTCGTCGGCAAAAACCTTTGGAGATAGAAAGACACGGTAGGGTGGGCAATATCCACCCTGCGAACGACTACAAGGACGCAACGGAAGCGATTGTGCCTGCATAGCGCGCATGTCATGCGTCATATCTAGGCATCCCACGGAGGCTGATGCGGATATTTGTTTAATGGAATCACTCGATGGGTAGCCACATCCTATTGTCATTACACAACTTACATTCAACGCGGAACAACCGGAACTTGCATTCCGGCACGCCGATTGCCGTTTGGTCGGCGATCATCTTTCGGTGGCAATTTGCGAGCAATAGAAGCGGCAATACCCATGAAAATCGGTCCACGCATTCTCTCCATGGCCCGAATGTTGGGCATCGGCTTGGCCCTGTGGTTTGGCGGCGTTTCGTTTGGAGCGTCAATGGCAATAGCCGCCGACAATGACATAGCCCCCCCGAGCAGCGTGACCGCCGCAACATCCCAGCCGCGAACTCTCGACACGGGCGACAACGCCTGGCTGCTGACCTGTTCGGCGCTGGTGCTGATGATGACGGGTCCCGGTCTGGCGTTGTTCTACAGCGGCCTGGTTCGCAAAAAAAACGTGCTGGGCGTGATGATGCAATGCACGTTTCTGATGGGCCTGATGACGGTGATCTGGGCGTTGTGGGGCTATTCGTTGGCTTTCGGCGGAACCGGCCCGTGGCTGGGCAACGGCGACTTTCTGCTGATGCGCGGCGTGCAGGCGACGATGGTTGACGGGCAGCCCACGATTCCGTTGCATCCCACGCTGCCCGTGCCGATGCTGACGCACATGCTTTTCCAAGGCATGTTCTTCATTATTACGCCGGCGTTGATTTGCGGGGCGTTTGCCGAGCGCATGAAATTCAGCACGATGGTCGTGTTCATGATTCTGTGGGGAACGCTGGTCTACTGCCCGTTGTGCCATTGGGTTTGGGACGGAGGCATTCTGGCCTACGGCAGCGAGCACGCGACGATCGGCGGCGGGGGAGCGTTGGACTTCGCGGGCGGCACCGTGGTCCACATCAGCTCGGGCGTGTCGGCCTTGATCTGCGCGTTGTTGATCGGCCGGCGGCTTGGTTTTGGAAGCGAACCCATGCCGCCGCACAATCTGACTTATACGGCCATCGGGGCGTCGCTGCTCTGGGTCGGGTGGTTCGGATTCAACGCGGGAAGCGCCTTGGCGGCAAACGGGCAAGCAGCCAGCGCGCTGGCCGTGACCCATTTCGGCGCGGCCGCCGGGGCCTTGACCTGGGCCGCCATCGAATGGATGGTCCGCGGCAAGCCGACGCTCTTGGGAACCTGCTCGGGCGCGGTGGCCGGATTGGTTTGCGTCACGCCGGCGGCGGGTTACGTGCAACCGATGGCCGGGATCGTCATGGGCGCGGCGGCCGGCGTGGTCTGCTACCTGGCCTGCACCGTGCTCAAAAACCGATTCCACTACGACGATGCACTCGACGCCTTCGGCGTGCATGGCGTGGGCGGAACGCTCGGCGCCGTGCTGACCGGAGTTTTCGCGACCCGCGTCGTCTGCGACGTCGGCGGCGGTAAACCGCTGGGACTGGTCGACGGGGGAACGGTTATCCTTGGTCAAATTTCGGCCGCTGTGATTACTTGGATCATCGCGGCCGTTGCCACGTTCGTTTTGCTGAAGATATTGGACGCCACGATGGGACTGAGAGTTTCGCCCGAGGCGGAGATCGAGGGTCTCGACCTGAGTCAGCACGGCGAGGAAGGGTATATTTTTCTGTAAGTCGGTAGTCCGTAGAAACGTAGGCCGGGTCGCGACCCGGCAATACCCAC
>DATECS010000062.1:0-12500 GCA_035286785.1 Thermoguttaceae bacterium
TGACCACCGCGGCCGAACTGGCCGAGAAGCGTCCCGCTGCCCCCACACCGCCGGAAGCCTTCTACCGGGACATGCTCGTCCGCCACCCCGAATACGGCCTCGGCCGAATCGTGGCGCTCGGCGGCGCGGGCGACGGCCGCAAAGCAACGGTCGATTTTTTCTCGAACGCCGGCCGCAAGAAATTCGTGCTGAAAACGAGCCCGCTAACTCCCGTGCATCGGAAGTAAAAGGGCAGCAGCGGGCCGATAAGCCGGGTTCTGTTCCCGGCCCGATGCGTGTCGGGTCGGGCGATGGCCATTTATCTAGGCGACCGATTGCTCGGCCGCTCGAGCAGTCTACCCGGAAGTCGAGAACGGGCCGGACCGACCCGCGGACCGCGGCCGACGGGTGGTCGGCGCGTGATCGGCTGCTTCCTGTTTGACCTTGCTCCCGGTGGGGTTTGCCTAGCCGAGCCGGTCGCCCGGCCCGCTGGTGAGCTCTTACCTCACCGTTTCACCCTTACCGCGTGGAGTGACTCCACGAGGCGGTTTACTTTCTGTTGCACTTTCCCTGACCTATCGGCCGGTGGGTGTTACCCATCACCGCGTCCTTCGGAGCCCGGACTTTCCTCCCGCCGCGCCCGCAAAGCCGTTATGGCGGCTCGATCAGTCGCGGCCGGCGGCCATCTGGCCCGCTGCTGCCGGCTTCACGATACTCTGTCCGTGTGCCCGGCGGAAGAGGACGCACAAGAAATCCACGGTTCCGGCGGCTTCGACACCCCCCCTGCGGGCAGCGACCCAGATCGCATGTGCCGTGCCCGTTGCGTCTCGCTACGGCTCAAACGTCTTGCGGAAACGATAGGCCGGGTTGTGATAGTCGAAATCATAGTCCGAGAGTCCGACGTTCAGCTTCACGTCGAGATACGTGTATTCCTCGATCAGCGGCGGCGCCTCCCCTTTCGCCGTCGGCCAATCGTAGGAGGCGTAGCACATCGGAAGTTTGAGCTCGTCGTCGATGAACACTCGGGCCATGTAGTAGCGAAAATGAGGCCGGCGCACCGAATGGGTCAACTGGACCATCATGCACGGCCGCCCGTTGATCTTGGCTCCGTCGACGTACACGACTTCGCACTCGTTGTGGGCCAGTTCCTGCTTGCCCATCTGGATCAGCCGCTCGGTGAGGTTCTTCATGCCGATTTCGCTGATGGGGTAGTGCGCGAATCGCAAGGCCAAGTCGCTGTCGGGCGACACGGCCGTCGTGACGTAGGCGAGTTTGGGTCCGCCGCGCCACACGATTACCTTGTCCTTGTTGCGTCCGCGGACATAGACGACTTCCCGGCCCTTGACTTCGGCGGGAGCCAGGAAGCGGAGGAACACGGCGAACGGCGTGACAACCCTGTCCTGGCGAACCTGCTCGTGACGCAGTTTGACCGACAGTTGTTCGTAGTCGCGAAGCTGCCCGTCAATGCGTTCTCGTTTGACGAGCGTGCAGGTGTAGTCGCGGATATCGTTATCGAGCGTTTGCAGTCGCTGCTCGGCGAAGCGGATCAGCGGGACCAGGGGGTGTTCGGCCGGTTCCGCCGCCGCGCCGATTGAAACCGCCGCGAAAAACACGGCCAACACGCTAAAAGCACGAACCATTCGACGCACCCTCCTCAAGGCTTCCGGTTCTCGCGTTGTTTGACAAGGTACGACCGGGGGCGGCGATGCCCCCACCGGCGAGGCCGAAGAGGGCTCTCGCAAATAGCCGCGCGGAAACTCCAGGCCGACAAGTCTCTTCACGAATTCTAGAACACCATTTGCGTCGAGGCAATTTGCCATTCAAAACAGCGTGAATCGGTGACGGTCCGGCGACATGCGCCGATTGCGACGAATGGCGTCTTGCGTAAACCGTAGGGCGGATAGTGACTCTTTTACGGGGGCTACTGCTTGCTTGTTCAGCAGACGTCAGGGTAGGGCGGCGCGCGACGACAATACTCGAATTTTCCGATAGAACCCGCCGTGATCGTCCCACCAAACAACGCGAGCGCGTCACGCAAGAAACAGCGGCTTGATGTGCCGCGCGTAGAGATTTTCCGTGACGTTTTGTCCGACGGTTTCGGCGTATCTCTCTAGTGCGTCGAGATAGCGGTCTCGCAACTCGGCCGCCACCTTGTACCCCACGTGGAGTAATTGGCGAAGATGGGGGTTGTATGCCGGACACGTGGGATCGTGGCGCAGGGCCGAGACGAACATTTCCTCATCCCAGCGATCGACTTCCTGGGGCGAAGGCAATTTTACGGGGTCGATGTCAATCACCGAGGCGTACGGAGCGCAGAGTTCCTCGCGGCGTGCGAACGCGCCGCGATAGATCTGTTTTGCCACGAGCAGGCCGTCGCCGCCGGCCGCCGCCAGCCCGATGATTTCCTCGAGCCACGTGGTTCCCGCCGTTTTCAGATGAATGCCCGCGTCGAATTTTTCAAGCGCGCGGCGCACCGGACCGTAGATCGAAAACTTGTCGCTACCCGAGTGGATGCTCAGCTTCAGATCGCGTGGAAGCCCGAATTCGTTCACGGCGAAAGCGAGCACGGCGAGATGATCTTCAAACTCGCGGGCGAAACGAGCCGCGTCGCCTACGTAATCCACGCCCTTGTTGAAGCGGCCCGAAAATCGCGGCGCGACGGTTCCCGCCGGGATTTGACGTTCGGCCACCGCGGCCAGAATGAAGAGCAATTCGACGGGCGTTTGCGGCTGGGCCGTCTCATCCATCGAGATTTCGGTCACGAAATCGTCCGTTCCCTTGCACTGGACAATTTTATGAAAAACTTGTTCCGCCTCCTGCACGGCCGCGAGAAACGAGGCCGCGGTCCGTTCGATCGTTTGACGGTCGATTTGAAGCGGAGCGGCGATGCCCGAGATTTTGAGGGCGCCCAGGAAGCGTTCTTGTCTGGAGACGAACGCGGCGATTTCATTTTCGTCGGCCCGGCGACCGATCCACTCGGCCACGTCGATCGTAAAAAAGTCGCTGGCCGGAGCGAATCGCTCGACCTGCGCCAAGCCGATATGGTCGGCGTCGACGAAATAGGGATCGGTCCACCCCATCGCCGCGGTCGCCGCGTCAGCTTCGGCGCGAACGTCCTCGGGCCGCGTGCCGACGATGGTATGCTCGCGGTGTGACTTGTTCCAGACCGGCGCAATCCGCGCGCCGGATGACCGGGCCTTCATGAACGCGCGCAGTTGGGCCTTGCCTTGATGGGCGAAGCGGTCGCCGATACCGATGGAATATTTTGGTAGTTGCATGAGAACCTTGCCGAGAGGCTATTCGAAAACGAGGACAGTCGCCCTACCTCTAGCGGTTATGGGATGTTTAACCCACAACATCCGGGAGCCAGTTCCCATTTTCGGATAGCTTCTGCCTTTGAAGCGAACGGTCGCAATACAAAGGCCGCAGTATAGCAGTTTTATCGGTCCTCGGCGAGGCGTGCCAACGTCGTAACCGTTCACGGGGGAGAACCCCTTAGGGCTTGGCCAAAGGGAACAGGCACCTTTTTCGCCGTCGAGCGTACCCGAAACGCAGCGTCAATCGAGGCGAAAAATGAGCCAGCCCCAGGGTGCGAACGGTTACCAACGCCGTTGCCATGTCTCAACACAGCAAGAAACTCTGCCGGCGAGGGGGTGTTTTTGGTCGAGCGACGCCGCATATTTCGCAAAACCGGCACAGGTTTCGCAATGTGAATCTTCGGCTGAGTGCCCCATTCAGTAAATAAGGGCGCGCCCTCGCGGGATAAGCTATTTATCCATACCGGAAGTCTTGCGCCACGTTGGACTTGAACTTCCGACGCCGACGTCCATGGGCCGCCGAACGGTTGAGTCAACAGGCACAATCCGTATTCGGCAGACACGACACTTTGGGTACGTCGAGCAAAACGGAAGAAACACGCGTCGATCCGACGGACTTCGCGTGGCCCGCGGATCATCGGACAGAGTGCCTATCACGGCGACTCGTTGCCCATTTGAGTATTGCGGCCGTGAAAGACGACAAGAAGCTCGACGCGTCAGGGCAATCGCCAGGGACAGTTGGAGCAGATCGGAGAAGAGAGGAAAGACATGCGTAGCATCAAACTGCGGACCAAACTGAGTTTGGCCTTTCTGTTTGTCGGCCTTCTGCCGGCGGGAATTATCGGCGGGATATCGCTGTCGAAGGCGAAGACCGCCGTCTCCGACGAGGCGATGAGCAAACTACGCGCGATCCGGGAGATGAGAAAGTCGCAAATCGAGGGTTTCTATCGCCAATGCGCCGATGACGCGAAGGAGATGGGTTCCAATCCGTTCGTCGTACAAGCGTTCAACGACCTTGACTCCGCCTTGGACATGGCCAGCATGGAAAGCGGCGAACCGCTGCAAAGCCTCGGCAAAGGCGAATACCAGGCGCCGAAGCCTTATCGCAGCGCCCACGAGGAGGTCATTGACGCCTTGAAGGCGTATACCGAGTCGGGGCGGTATACCGACGTCTGCTTCATTCGCGCGGACAAGGGGCAGGTCGTCTTTTCGATCGAGAAGAACTCGGACTTTGGAAAGCTGCTGACGGAAGGCGCCTCCGTGCTGACGAAAGTCTGGCAGGCGGCGAAAACGGGCGAAGTCGTCGTTTCCGATCTCGTGCCCTATCTCCCCACCGGCGGATACCCCGTCCAATTCGTCGCCGCGCCCATCAAGGAAGGCAAGGAGATCCTCGGCGTCGTGGCGCTCCAGATTTCGCGAGGGGCTATCGAGCAAATGATGGGTGCCCGGGCGGGACTTGGCGAGTCCGGCGAGACGTATCTGGTTGGTCCTGACTACCAGATGCGGTCGGATTCCTACCTTGACAAGAGACAAAGCCTGACGGCGAACAGGAAGCCCCTGTTCACGGTCAACACGTCTTTTGCGAAGGGAGTTACCTGCGCGACCGATGCGACGCGGGCGGTGTTTGACGACTCGGAGGCGGGCAACCGAGTGATCAGGTCGTATCACGGCGGAAAAGTCCTCTCCGCGTTTACGCCGGTGGAGGTCAACGCGGGATTGACCTGGGCGTTGGTCGTCGAGATGGACGAGTCCGAAGCGCTTGGCTCGATCACGTCGATCCGCAACGTGATCGGATTGACCGTGGTGGGACTAGGCGTGTTCGTGGTCGTTTTGGCGTTTTTCCTGGCCGGAGCCATAGTCGGTCCGATCCGGCAGTGCGTCGACAGCGTCATTGCCTTGGCCAATCAGGATTACACCGTCAAGACCGACGTTCACGGCACCGACGAAATCGGCCAAATGGCCGAGGCGATCAACCGCTCGATTGACGCCACGAAGAAAGCCTTCGAGGAGATCCAAGAGGCGGCCGAACGCGAGAAGCAGTTCCAGGCGGAACAAGCCGAGGAAGCGAGGCTTCGCGCCGAAGCCGAGCGGAGACAATCGAAGGAAGCCGAAGAAAAAGTCAGTCGGATCCTTCACGTCGCCAACCTCGTCGGACGCCGGGACTACAGCGAGCAGATCGGCGTTCGCGGCGAAGACGCCCTGGGTCAGTTGGCCGAGGGTCTCCAGCAGTTCTTCAACGAACGGCAAGAAACCGAACGCCGCGCGGAACAGGTCGCGTTGGCCGAACGCGAAGCGGCCGAGATTCTCCGTCGCAAGGTCGACCGGCTCCTCGAGGTCGTCGGCGCGGCGGCCGAAGGCGATTTGACCAAAGAGGTCGTGATCGAGGGCGACGAGCCCGTCGACGAACTGGCGGCTGGAATTAAACGCATGCTTGGCGATTTGTCAAACATCATTAGCCAAGTGACGGAAAGTGCCGCCCAGTTCAATGAGGGTTCTCGCGTTATTGCGGAAAGCGCTCAGCAATTGGCCCACGGGGCCCAAACACAGAGTTCCGGCGTCGATCAGATCAGCGCTTCGATCGAAGAGCTTGCCCAGTCCATCAACGGAATCAAGGAAAGCACTACCGAGGCCGACGCGGTGGCTCGACGCACGAGCCAACTAGCCGAAGAGGGGGGTGCGGCGGTACGCAAGTCGGTTGAAGCCATGGAATTGATCCGAAGCAGTTCGGCCCAAATTGCCGAAATAATCCAAGTGATCTCCGAGATTGCCAGCCAAACCAACCTCCTTGCGCTCAATGCGGCAATCGAGGCGGCACGGGCGGGCGAGCACGGCATGGGGTTCGCCGTGGTTGCCGATGAGGTACGAAAACTGGCCGAGCGGTCAAACCAGGCGGCCGGCGAGATATCGCTATTGATCAAGGAATCAACCCAACGGGTGGAGGAAGGGGCCCACCTGAGCGAGGAGACCGGGAGGGCGCTGTCGGAAATCATTACCGGCGTGGAGGCCACGGCCGGAAAAATTTCCGAAATTGCCGAAGCCACCGTCCAGCAGGCGGCTAATGCCCAAGAGGTTTCCCTGTCGATCCGCAACGTCGCCGAAATTACCGAGCAGTCCGCCACGGGAAGCGAGGAAATGGCTTCCGGGAGCAAGGAACTCGGCATGAGGGCCAACGAATTGCGCGATTTAGTGAGACATTTCAAGACCAACCTTGCAGTGTGATCCGACTACAGTCCCGAGAGCGATACCTATACAGATGACGCCATCGGGTGGGCAATGGCAGCCAAACCACGATAGGACCGATTGCAGCAAACCATCTTTGCCGTAGTACCAGGGGCCTTAGGCCACACATGACCGGGGATCGCGGTGACATGAACGAGACGCTTCGAGAAACGCGATCGCTCCATGGGGCAGCTTCTCGCGACCGATGCGTGCCGCGCTGTTGGACGACGACGGCGGCGGGCGTACTTGTAATCGCCCTCATGCTCATGGGCCCCCTCTCGACGGTCGAGGCGGCCGGCGTCGAGGCGAAGGTGAAATCAGCGTATCTTTACAATCTGCTCCGGCGGACGATCTGGCCCGATAAAGCGTTCCAGAACGAAGAGTCGCCCTATCGGGTGGCCGTGTTGGGGCAGGACAATCTCGAAGGACTCCTCGAGAAGATCGCTCAAATGAAGAAGGTCAACAAACGGGCGATCAAACTCGAGCGTCTTAATTCGCTCAAAGACTATCGTCCCGAGCAGCCTTTCCACATGCTTTACGTTCCGGGATACCTGACGCCCGAGCAACAGCAGGCCGTGATTGACAAGACTGCGGGGGCGCCGTGCCTGATTGTCGGCGAGTCGCCCGGCTTCGCCGCGGCCGGGGCGACGGCCAATTTCATTGACCGCGACGACGGCACGATCGGCATCGAGCTGAACCTTGCCCAGGCCAAGAAGCGGTCTTTGGAATTCGACAGGCAATTGCTCGAAGTAGCCCAAACGGTTTCCGAGTAAGCCCACTCTCGCCGGGGCCAAACAAAACGGCCGCGACGAGCGTCTCTCGCCGCGGCCGTTTATTTACTTCCAGTGATCGTCGCATCGCGGTTAAGCGACGCCAACGATCATGATCTAGTTGCCGTCGCGGATGATATCGCTGTAGACATCGTGCGCGAGCACCCGCAGAATGGCTTCACTCACGCTCACGCGTCCGTCGCCGTTTGTGTCGTAGACGTTCGCGTAACCGGTTTGGTGATTGGGCGAATCGGTCAAGGCGTTGGTGCCCAACAGCATCTGCATGATTGTCATGTCCGTGTTGTTGGCCACGCCGAACGCGGCGCCGCTGATGCCCACGTTGATGACGCTCGTGCCGATGCCCGTGTCGGTGACGTTGAAGCCGTATGCCTCGGCCGCTTCACCCGCGAGATTGCTGTTGGTGAAGTACGTGGCAAGCGTCAAGGCCATGAACTCGATATCGACCTTCGCCGTCAACAACGACAAAAGGCTCCGATGCCGGAATATCTCGGTTTGATAGAACCGAGCGACGTCCTGGCCGGTGGCGCCCACGAGTTCATCGCCGAACACGTTGGCGAAGTTCGTCGAGAGCCAATCGGCCAACGCCGTGCCGCCTTGGACCATCAGGTCGCGTCCGCGGCGGCTGTTCCAGAAGCCCGTGTTGGCCGTGTCGCCGCTGGTGACTTCCTGACCGATTTCGGCGAACAGGTAGTCGTGAGCGTCGGTTGTCGCCAGGATTAGCTGAACCGTGTCGTTTGCCACGACCGTGCCGCCAAGCGTCCCGAGCAACTCGGCCCCGTCATTGACGCCCGTGGGCTGAAGCTCATGGAGCTGATACGTGCCGGCGGGAAGGTCCTCGAACAGGTAGTAACCGTCGAGGCTCGTCGCCGTGACGGGATTGCCCGCCCCGTCGAGCACCGGAGCGCCCGAGGCGTCGAGCAGTTGGATCGTCACGTTGTCGATCGTCGGCTCATTGGCGTCGTACTGACCGTTTTCGTTCACGTCGACAAAAACCGCCCCCGTCACGCTGGGTCGATTGACCAGCTCGACGGTCACAACGGCCGTGTCCACGGCGCTGCCGTCCGTGACCTGAACTTCAAGCGTGTAGGAGCCCGTGAACTCGAAATCCAGTTGCGACTGGTCCGCGACGGTGATCTCGCCGGTGGCCGGGTCGATCGCAAATGCCGTCTGGCCCGTTCCACCGACAATGCTGTAGGTGAACGTGCCGCCGCCGCTGCCCGGAATCACGGCTTCCAACGTGTCGCCCTGCGAGTCGGTCACGAGGACGCTGATGCTGGGATTACCGCCGCCGGTCGCGGACACGGCGCCGACCGTGGTGGCGTTAACCGTGTTTTCCTCGACCTGGAAAGTGGCATCGTCCAGGTTGATCGCTCCGCCGCCACCGCCTTGGTAGACGTGATCGACATCAAAGCTCCAGACGCCCGAGGCGACGGGATCAATCAAGTCGCTAGTGTTGTCGCCCCAGTCGATGAGAACCTGATGAACTTGCGGATCATTGGCGAAAGATCCGCTCAGCGTCGTGACGCCGCTTTCCACGGTCGTTCCCACGGCCAGATTGGACAAAACGGCATAATCGACCATTCCAAGGGCTAATGCCGGATCATCGGGATCGTGGTAAACGGCCGCCTCGATCGCAAGCGGATCGGCCGAATACCAAGTGTTGCCCAACGCCGTTACGTCGGCGGGAGCGCCCTGGGGACCGGGCACGGCGTCCGCGTTAAGATTGACCACCGCGCCGGACGAAGCGTCCGAGGCGGTATAGGTCGAGAAATCGTTCCCGCCGAGACTGACGCCCAACCCGGTGAAATCGACCCCGTCCGCGAGTTGTCCCGCGTCCACCACGGCGTTGTTCGACATCCCGTCGGGCCGAACGAGCAGACCGATCAGGCCGTTGGTAAGGTCGTTCGCCTCAAGCAAAACCGTGGCGCCTTCCACGTCGACGCCGACCGACGCCCCGTTGCCGACGATCGAGTTGCCGCTAATCTTGGCCGCGGCGCCCGGCCCGACGTAGACGCCGGTTGCGTTGCCGTTGATCGTCGCGCCGGTCACGACCGCCGTATCGACGGACGTGAGTTTGAGACCGACGTTCGCGCCGCTGCCGCTGAACGAACCGCCCGTGATCGTCGCGGTGTCGGGATACGCGACTACCCAGACGAAATCGCCTGTTTCAGGATCGAAGACCGGCCAACCCGTCTCGGGATCAATCAGAAACATTTCCGCGCGATCGATCCAGACGTTCTCGGCGAAATTATTGTCGGCCGTGACGTTCGTCATCTGCACGGCGCCGTCGACGCCCAACAATTCGATGCCTTTTTCTCCGAGACTTCCGCTGAAGGAACTGTCGGTGATCGTCACCGAAGCCGCGGCGAGGAGGCTCAGATTCTGATAGAAGTTGCCGTCGGCCACAACATTTGTGAACGTCAGGTCGCCCGAGGGCATACTGACGGAAATGCCCTGGCCGTCGCTGCTGTCGCGGAACAAGCTATTCTCAACCGTCAAGGAGCCGACAATGCCGACGCCAAGGTTATAGTAAATATTCGCGTCCGCCGTGACGCCACTCAACAAGCATGCGCCCGCGTTGTTGGAACTCAAGGTCATGCCATAATAGGCGTTGTCGAAGGAACTGTCGGTGATCGTTATCGTTGTTCCGCTTACGACTCTCAGGTTCATGAAACCATTCGCGTCCGCCGTGACGCCGCTCAGACTCACGGCGCCGTCACTGCCGACTTCGATGTCGATGTCCATGCCATGATCACAGACACTGTTGGAGAACGAGCCGCCGACGACGGTCACCGTGCCTGCAGTGTCGACGAGAAGATTCGTCGCGTAGTTTCCGTCGGCGATGACGTTGGTTAGTGTTATGTCCGCAAGGCTATAGATGTTCATCCCCCTGCCGCCGTACACGATGTTGCCGTCACCGTCGAATTCGAGACTGTCGCAGAATTGACTGTCGGTAATGGTTACGGGACCGACCTCGTTCAAACGGAGATTCTCGTCGGAATTGCCGCTGACGTTGACGGAGGTCATCGTTACGGAGCCATCGATGTATTCGCAGTCGATGCCGTACCAATTGTTCCCCGTGACGGTAATATTGTTAAAGGTCACTTCCCCGACATTCATTAGCACAATGCCGGTAATCGTGCTGTCGGTCACTTCGACGTTTTCAAATGTTGAAGTGCCGGAGAAATCCTCGCCCGTTATACCGTGAAACGCATCGTTCACCTTCAGGTTTCGAATCGTGACGCCGCCGACCGTAAGCGTGATTCCATCGCCGTCGAGGGGATCGACGACCACGTCGCCGGGGGTTTGGGTGGACCCCTCGAGCGTCAGGCCAATCTTGTCGACCGTGAGGTTTTCGGCATACACGCCGGGCGTGACCGTCACGGTGCCGCCTGCCTGGG
Organism: Thermoguttaceae bacterium; assembly: GCA_035286785.1. Classification (GTDB taxonomy): domain Bacteria; phylum Planctomycetota; class Planctomycetia; order Pirellulales; family Thermoguttaceae; genus UBA11386. The sequence goes on from DATECS010000062.1 coordinate 10,708, forward strand.
CAGCGTTGATGGCGTCTTGAATCGTGTCGAAAGTCAACAGAGAACCGTCCACATAGGTGCTCGCGCTCAAAAGACGCCGCTCTTCCAGCGGTTCTGCTTGCAGTCGCCTCATGCCGAGGCCGAGCGGGGTTCGCTGCGAGAAGATTCCCGTCCTCCGTGAACGTCGTAACATGGTCTCGGCGAGGTAGTCGCACACACGTTGCCCCATGCTTGGTTTCCGTTTCATTGCTTGTTTCTCCTTCGATGTTGTCGTGTTGGTGGAACGACCCACGGACGCAGTGTCATGTTGGAACAACTATGGGATGTCGAGATTCTCCTTCAAACAGGTGCATCGGACAGCCAGACCGGACGGATAAGAACAAACGATGTCGATACGAATCCCGACGCGCGCGAAAGCGAAACGTGGCGGAAGAGAGAATATCTACGCGACAACCGACGGCATACGAATACCATTCTCAGTCGCCTACTCACCCAACCCGAACTCGCGCTGCCGGGAGCACGGCGAAAACCACACTATCCCGATTGCCAATGAGACACTAGTCAACCAGATTGTCGCTAGTGGTGTCAAGATTCTTTCCCGACGGATCCCCGTATTTTCTGAAAATACAGTCATTCAACCCGATTGGGGGAGTCGATTTTGCGTCACCATGCATTGCAGGGCGAAGCGTTCGCGGCGCCGCACGTCCTTCGCCCCCGGTTGTCGAGAGAGGGGTTTGTGGTAGGATTATGAGTTTGGCGTGATTTGCCATTGGGATTCCGGGAGTGGCACGGCGTCTCTAAGACGAAAGCCGATGCACAAAGTTGATGTGTAAAGATGCGGATTTCTCCCAGGCATTTCCCATCGAAATCCACGGAGGCTGTAGCTCAGTCGGTAGAGCAACGGACTTTTAATCCGTAGGTCTCGGGTTCGAGCCCCGACAGCCTCACTATGACACTCGATGTAAACGGGTGACAAATCGCATCTAACCCCTTGTCCGGCAAGGGTTTTTTTGTTGGTGCGTCAGGCATGACGCGCAAAAGAAGTAAGCCATTGTGGAACAACGGCTTATGCGAAAACTTGCGATGACTTGCCAAGACCTGTAAAAAAATCATCGGCGGAGAGAACACCCCTGGAAAACACGGGGAATTCGCGGTTATTCGACCAAGTCGCTACAAATTCCGGTGCATTGCCGACGCAACGGCTCTGGCTGCCGACCTGACCCGGATCGTCGCGGCTCGGCCAATGCTTCCAGCGCCCATTCGCCGGGCCATGCTGGCGCTGTTCGACAGATGCACCGGCGCGGGCGGAACGTCAAAAGCTTCCAACATTTCCAGGTTCTTGCACAAATCCTGCCGAAACCGGTTCTTGCAGTCGGGTTGCCGCGCGCTGTAGCCCGTGACGTAGCAGTATCCGCACTTGTGCTGGCAGCCGGTGTACACGTTGATCGAGTACCGATGCCCGGAAGGGAACTTCCGCTGGTCGGCGAAGGGGCAATACCACTTGATGACTTTCGGCCGAGTAACCTCCAGCACATTCTTCTTCGACCTGCGCGATGACGGGCTGCGAGTACGCCTGGTATTTGGCCATGATCCGACAGCAGCCTGCCGCAGTGATTCGCAGGAGGTCGCAAGAAACGACATAAGCCGTTGCTGAACAACGGCTTATGCGAAATCTTGCGATGACTTGCCAAGACCTGCAAAAATCATCAGCGGAGAGGACAGGATTCGAACCTGCGGACCCCGTAAAGGGTCACGGGTTTAGCAAACCCGCGCTTTCGACCACTCAGCCACCTCTCCAAAGTCTTTTCTGGTAA
>DATECS010000062.1:17500-25749 GCA_035286785.1 Thermoguttaceae bacterium
CGAATGAGAAAGTGAATTGGCGAAATGAGAAATATCGGAAAACTGGGGGCAATGGGCGGCTGATTTTCTTGGAGGTTTGCGTGATTGATAAGGCCGTCTGGAAAAAATGGTGCCTTATCGCGATCAAGCTGTTGGTCGTAGCGATCGTCTTTTTGTTTGTACAGAAAACGATTTTCAGTGGTTTGGAGGATCTGCGTGAACATCCCTTGCGCGTCCGGCCGGGTTGGTTGGTGGCGTCGGGTGTAGTCTATCTCTTCGGCCTATTGCCGGCGGCGCTGTTCTGGTGGAGGGTGCTTCGCGTGCTGGGCCAGGAGGCCGGACTGCTCGAATCGCTTCGGGCGTACTACATCAGTCATCTGGGCAAATACGTACCGGGCAAGGCGATGGTCGTGGTGCTTCGCACGGGACTGATTCGTGGCCATCGAGTCGATACGTCGGTGGCGGCCGCGAGTGTTTTCTTCGAGACGCTCTTGATGATGTCGGTCGGAGCGTTTTGGGCGGCCGGCGTACTGGCCTTTTGGTACCGCGAAGAAACCTATTTATGCATGTTGTCGATCGGGCTGATGTTGGCGGTGGGCGTGCCGATTCTTCCACCATTCTTCTGGCGACTCGCAATGCTGGCCGGCGTGGGCCGGTCGAATCCCGAGGTGGCGGCAAAGGTGCGGGCGTGGCCGTGGCGGACCCTCTTCGAGGGCTTCGTGGCGATGAGCGCGTGCTGGGCCATGCTGGGAGTAAGCCTCTGGGCCGCGCTCCAAGCAACTCAGCCCGAACCGGTTGCACTCGTTGCTTTGTTTCCGCTTTACCTTGCGTGCGTGGCGTTGGCGATGGTGGCGGGCTTTTTGTCGCTGATTCCCGGGGGAGTGGGAATCCGTGAAATGGTTTTGACGCAATTGCTGGGTCGGCCGTTTAGCAACGCGGTTGCGGTAACCGCCGCCGTTTTGCTGCGATTGGCCTGGCTGGCCGCCGAGTTGGCTGCCTCGGGAATCCTCTATTTTGTGAGTCGGAAAGGGGCGGATATCCGTAGCGAGGATCGATTAGAATAGTTTTCTTGTGCAATCTGAATTCCCAAACACCCTCAAACAACTGCGATGTTGCTGATCGGTGGGCGATGCCCACCCTACGAATTCTATAATGCGAGAACCGCCATGCTCTCCATCGTCATACCCGTGTTCAATGAGGCCGAGAGCCTCGAAGCATTGCACGCCGAATTGGTCGAGGTTGCGAAGGCCGAGGGCTACCGGCTGGACGTTGTGTTTGTCGACGACGGATCGACCGATGAGTCGTGGAACGTCGTGCGGCGGCTGTCGAAGGAAGACCCGCGGGTGCGAGGGATTCGTTTTCGTCGCAACTTCGGCAAGGCGGCCGCGCTGAGCGCCGGTTTCGCCGCCGCGCGGGGTGAATTAGTAATGACGCTCGACGCCGACCTGCAGGACGATCCTCGCGAGATTCCACGTTTTCTTTCGCTCATGGAACAAAACCTCGACGTGGTGAGCGGCTACAAGAAGGTGCGGCACGATCCTTGGCACAAAGTGATTCCGTCGCGGGTGTTCAATTGGCTGGTCAGTAAGTTGACGGGCGTCGTGCTGCACGATCACAACTGCGGGATGAAGTGCTATCGCCGCCAGATTTTCGACGAAGTGCGGCTCTACGGTGAGTTGCACCGATTCGTGCCCGTGCTGGCGGCGGCGCGGGGCTATCGCGTGGGCGAATTGGTGGTGAACCATCGTCCGCGGCAGCACGGGCATTCAAAGTATGGCGTGGGCCGGATCGTCAAAGGATTTCTCGATCTCTTGACGGTGAAATTCCTCACGGGTTTCGGGCAGCGACCGCAACACGTACTGGGGACCATTGGCCTTGCGTCGTTCGCGTTGGGCGCTTTGGGAATGATTTACTTGGCCGTTTATTGGGTGGTTACCCAAATGTTGCCGCCGGATTCCGGATTCTTGCCGCTTCATCAGCGTCCGGCTATGATTTATAGCGTGGCTCTGTTGGTCTTCGGCGGCCAGTTGATGTCGATCGGTTTTTTGGGCGAGTTGATTCTTGCCTATCACAAACATGACATCGACACGTATTCGATCTCCGAGAAGACGGACGGGCCCGGCAATCCACCCCCCATTCCTCCCGTCTCGCATGACTCATGACCGATTCAACCGATGCCGGATCGCGCGACGTGCTGCGTCGCGGTGTGTACGTGATTTTGATTGCCGTGAGCGCCGGCATGATGCTCGGTCGGATTCTGGCCGTCGACGCGGTGGATCGCCGCGGCGTCCAAGAGGCGAAAATTCAGCAGCGATTGGCGGAATATCGCAAGACACTTTTAGCCAAAGGGCTCCAGGGCGACTCGCTCGACAAAGCTCTGGCCGCCGAGACGACACGACTTCGCTCGGCCATTCGCTATGAACGACCCTTCTTAAGCGCGAACGACCGCAGCCGATGGTGTACGGTGCGCGTGCTGGTCGAGGATGAGCTTCGCGTGCCGGGCCATCCTTACGCCATCGATCGGCTGGTGGACGAGCCGGGCTGGGACACCATCGACATGGTCAAGCACGACGGTCATTTTTATTCGAGCAAACCACCGCTGTTGCCGACGTTGCTGGCCGGACCGTATTGGGTGATCCATCGACTTACGGGAGCCACGCTCGGGATGCATCCTTACGCGATCGGGCGATTCATGCTGATTTTGGTCAACGGCGTCGGATGGATCGTTGCGCTGGTGGTGTTGAGTTTGTTGGTCGAACGGCTCGGCGCGACCGATTGGGGGCGCATTTTTGTGGTTGCGGCCGGTTCGCTGGCCACGTTTCTGACCACGTTCGCCGTGACGTTGAACAACCACCTGATCGCCGCCGTGAGCGTGATGATCGCCTTATGGGCACTGGTGCGGATATGGCTCGACGGTCGGCGCGAATATCGGTGGTTTGCATTGGCGGGCCTGTTTGGGGCTTTTGCTACGGCCAACGAACTGCCCGCGTTGTGCCTATTGGCCCTGATGGGCGCGGCGCTGTTGGTAAAGGCCCCACGGCAGACACTTTTGGGATTCGCGCCGATGGTCCTGCTGGTCGGCGCCGGTTTTTTTGGCACGAATTGGATTGCCCATGAAAGTTTACGCCCACCCTACATGCACCGGGTCGAGGGCGACAATTGGTATGACTACACCTACGAACGGGGCGGCCGGGTCGTGGAAAGCCACTGGCGCAATCCGACGGGCCTTGACCGTCGCGAGCATCGCACGGGCGTTTATGCCTGGCACTGTCTGCTGGGGCACCACGGGATATTTTCGCTGACTCCCATGTGGGTGTTGAGCTTCGTCGGCATGGGCCTCTGGCTGCGGCGGCGTCACGAGCCGCGACTGCGCGAGTTGGCCGCGATGATTGCCGTGGTGTCGATCGTGTGCCTCGTTTTCTATTTGTTTATCGAACAAGAGGGCCGCAACTACGGCGGATCGACCAGCGGATTTCGTTGGGTGTTCTGGCTCGCGCCGCTGTGGCTGGTGGCCATGCTGCCGACGCTCGATGTCTTTTCGACGCAACGATGGACCCGTGCGGCGGCGATTCTTTTGCTGGCGTTGTCGGCGTTGTCGGCGAGTTACCCGACGTGGAACCCTTGGACCCACCCGTGGCTGTATCAGGCGATGCAACAGTACGGCGGGTTGGGCGGATAAAGCTCGCGTCAGTAAGGATGCAGCCCCGGTTTCTTCTTGAGATCGTTTGGTCCAGGTACGTGGTAGCGAATCGTGACGGGGTCGTTCGCAATTTCGACGGCTCCGAACGCGGACTCCCAGACCCAAGTCCATCGTCGCATTTCGGCCCCGGGCATCAGCAGGCGGTGCAGAACCCGGGTGCGTTTTTCCTTGACCCAGGCACCGTAGCTTGACGTATATTGCCAGATTTCGAATCGCAGCGTGCCGGCGCCGGGCGTGTAGCTGGTGGACAGGTCGCGGACGAGCATGACCAGCGTGCGGATCACGCGGTCGTCGCCGCCGGCGGCCAACAGCACGACCTTGTTCTCATAGTGGCGAGATTGCTTGATATCGTCGGCGATCCGAACGCGTGATTCCTTGGTCGTGGTCGCCGTGGGCGGAAGAAAAGGATCGAATTCAAGCACGGGCGCATACTCCCAACCTTCGATCCGCAGACGGTTCTTGCCCAACAGAACCAGATCGTACTTACCCGGCGGAAGATTCTCGAACACCCACGTGCCGTTGCCTCGCGGGGTTGCTTTGGCGTCGACCTCGGGCACGTCGATGCGGGCCTTGGGATTCACCGGCCGTCGGGGATTGCCGTTGGCGTCCCAGCGGCGGAATGCGCCGACCATCGTCACCTCTTGAGCGTTGTCTAAAATGATCGTCAGCGTGGCGGCTGTTGCATAATCGACAAGAAATAACACCGCTATAAACACAAGTAGGTGTGCCACTGCTTGCCTGAGAAGGCGTTCCAAGCCGTGGATCATGGCACTGCTTGCGGCATTGCGGCGGGTTGACGTTTTCCGGCAAGCAGTGTCGTGCGATGCTTGCAGACTTTTTTGAGACACTCGCAAGCAGTGGCACACGCTGAATTTTTGGACGCCCTCATTCATCGTGGTTCAACCTCCGCTTCACCTCGGGCGCCAACGGGCTGCCGGGGTAGTCCTTGAGCAGTTGGTTCAGCAAGGCCACGGCGCGCGACGGACGGCCTTGTTTCGACTCGCAACGAGCCGCCAGGTAGAGGAGTTGGTCGGCATAAGGCGAATCGGGATTGACGGCCACGAGCCCCTCGGCCAGCGCGGCGGCCTGGGCGTATTTTTCTCGGCCGGACCAATATCGGGCCTGGAGCAGCGCGAGCGTGCCATTCAATTTGTCGGCGGGAAACTCGTTTTGCCATTGGTCGAGTTCTCGCGCGGCCCGAGGCCATTGGCTCGCGCGAAGGAATTGCTCGGTCGAACGGCTCCGCGCGCCGCGACGGGCCGTTTGCTCGTTGATTGCCGGCCGCGAGGGAAGCAGACGCTCGGCGTCGGCGTAGGCACGACGAGCCGCCGCGCCGTCGCTGACGATCGCATAATAATCGCCCCAGACTCGCTGCAAACGACTCGCGGCGGGGCTGGGACGCGAGGCAATGGATTTTTGGGCCGCTTCGAGCAGCGCCCGGCCGCGGGCCGTGTCCAACAAATCGTTCACCGCAACGTCGGCCGCCAGGAGTTGACATTCGGCTCGCTGTTTGGGATTCGCAATGCGGCCGGCGGCGGCTTCCACAAGCCGCATGGTCGCCTGCGAATCGCCCAGGTCGAAGCGGGCAACGGGCGTGATGGTTTGCATCAGCTTGTGGAGCGGCCCGTCTCCCTTGGCCGCGGTCCCGTCGGTCAAGGCGACGCGAACGACGTCAACCGCCAACTGCCGATACTGCCGCATCGCGGCGGCCGTGCTGGCGGCGTCGATCGGTGGTTCCGGTTTGGATTCTCGGCGGGCACGAATTGTGCGCGATCGGTCACGACGACGAGGAGCACTAACGCGGGATTTCTCGGCGGCTGGTTTCGAACCAGCCGCTTGTTGCTTTTCAAGTGCAAGACTTATTTGATCGGTTTTCCAGAGGTAGGTCTCGACCAACTGACCAAGCGACGCGGCGTCGAGCGTCTTGGGGTCGTAGGTTTTCAGCACCGGCAAGTAATCGTCCAACGTGGGCGGCACATCGCGGCTTGCCCAGGTGCGCACGGGACGTTCGATCTCGATTCGGTTGGTAATGCTGGTTGTCTGCGAGCCGTGGCGGCGCGAAAGCGTGACCTGATAGAGTCCCGGCTTCAGGAAGACGTGCGTCGGACGGGGCTCGTCGCCCGTCTGGCCGTCGCCAAAATCCCATTGCACGCCGCCGTGGGCGAAAGTCTGCGAGGAGCGGTCCTTGAACGTCGCGCCGACCAACGGCGATGGATTGTCGGGCAACGGGACGTCGCCAGTGACGGTGAAGTCGAAATCGGGCAACAGGCGAGTTTTGTGAGTGGACGGCGGGCCTGGGGCAACCTGCGCGATCGCACCGGCGCGGAATGCCTCGGGGGGAAGGAGCATTGGACGAGTCTTGTTGTCCGGGCGGCCGGCGATCCACGCGGCGACCATCATCGTGGCCCGGCCCGCGGCGACGTGATAATAGTCGAAATCATGCAAACCGGACGATAGTTGGACAGTCCTTCCGCTGCCCGGCCGGGCGCGGGGGATCGGCCAGTGCCGCCCCGGCGCGTCGACGACAACGCGCCCGTCGATCAACAGGAAACTGCAATCCTGGCTCGACGTCCAAAAAGTGTACTCGCCGTCGCGCGGGACGTGGAGCCGGCCGTGATAGCGGCTCATGAATGGGCCGCACTCGGGCCGAAACGGATTGGTCGCGTGCTGGACCGTGTCGACGTAGCCGGCCGCTAGCGGCTCGGCCGACTCGAAGGCCGCGCGGACCGACTCGAAACGCCGAAGATTGCACGGCACGTAGCGCCGTGTTTCGAGCAACAGCCCGTCCTTGTTCGTCCAGGCCGGGAGTTTGTCCCGCTCGGGCGGATCACCGCCGTAGAGAATCTGATACCGGGTCTGACGTTTGACCCTCTGGAAAGCGATCCGGCAGAAGTCGCCCGGCCCGACTTGCAGCACGCGAAACGGCGCGAGTTCATGGTTCGCGGCCAAGACCGCCACGTTGCGTCCATCGGCCGAGATTTCACCGTGATGCAAAAACTCGACGGCCACGACCGATGGGGCAGACTCGGCGGAAACCGTCACTTCCCGCGCGGCGTTGAACTCGACGCCGGCGGCGCGGAAGGATTCGGCCGCGGAGGCCGCAGTGGCCGACAGAAAAACACTTAGGCAAAAACAGGCTGCTTGGCGGAGAATCATCGAAAAACCTCGATGGAAAACGTCTCCCATATCACCATTGTATATGGTATACCGGGTAGGGCGTATGATAAACTACAAAGTGTTCGGGGTGGAAGGCAACATGCGAAATGGTGGGGCGATCGCGGCAAAGCGTGTTGGCTAGATCAGACGTTTCGGCGCGATCGCCCCACCCTACCGTCTGCGGCGAGGAGTGGCGTTCATGAGCAATTCATCGACTTCGGGGGCCCCCCAGTTAACGCCCGAGGAGGCGGTTCGGCGAATCACGCTGGCCCGGGAAAGGTTGTTGGCCGAGGTCCACAAGGTCATCATCGGTCAGGACGAGATGATCGAGCAGATGCTCATCTGTCTGTTCGCGCGGGGGCACTGCCTGACGATCGGCGTGCCGGGGCTGGCCAAGACGCTCACGATTTCGACGCTGGCCCGGGCGTTGCAGATGCGGTTCAGCCGCATTCAGTTCACGCCCGACCTGATGCCCAGCGACATCACGGGCACGGAGATTATCGACTTCGACGCGGCCGGCGGCCACCGGGCGTTTCGGTTCGTCCACGGGCCGGTGTTCGCCAACATCGTGCTGGCCGACGAGATCAACCGCACGCCGCCGAAGACCCAGGCCGCCTTGTTGCAGGCGATGCAGGAGCAGGAAGTCACGGCGGCGGGGAAGACGTATCCGTTGGAGCCGCCGTTTTTCGTGATGGCCACGCAGAACCCGATCGAGCAGGAGGGGACGTACCCGCTGCCCGAGGCCCAGTTGGACCGGTTCATGCTGTCGATCCAGATCGGCTATCCGACCCGCGACGAAGAGCGGCGAATCGTGGCGGCCACCACGCAGACGATTGCGCAGCAGGTCGCGCCGGTGCTGAGCGGCAAGGACATTTTGTGGATCCAACAAATCGTGCGGCAAGTCCAGGCAAGCCAGCACATGATTGACTACGCGGTCGATATCGCCCGGGCCACGCGGCCGAAGGAGACGGATACGCGGCCGTTCGTGGACGATTGGCTGGCGTGGGGCGCGGGGCCCCGGGCGGCGCAGAACATGATTCTCGGCGCGAAGGCCCGGGCCGTTTTACACGGGCGGTTTGCCGTGAGCGCGGACGACGTGCGGTATCTGGCCTATCCCGTGCTGCGTCACCGGCTATTCACCAATTTCAACGCGGACGCGGAAGGCGTCGGCGTTGACCAGGTGATTGAGCGAATCTTGCAGACGGTGCAGGAACCATCGTACGGCGAGCCGATCGGGCCGCCTGCCGTGCCGACGAAGCAGAAGCCGCCGGCAACATAATGCCACCGCGCGGGTTCGGCGGAAAAAGGGGGACTGGCTCCGTCGCCTTAATAAGCGTAGCGCTGGCAGTAACGTCGCGGCCACGGTGCCTGTCCCCCTTTTTCCATGCGGCGCGTTGACGGTCCGTCACCAAAG
>DATECS010000063.1:0-17182 GCA_035286785.1 Thermoguttaceae bacterium
CGGACGTTGTAACGTTTTGCTATCGCGCCGCATCTATAAGGGCATGAGCATGGACGCCTTGCCTCTTTCCGATCCCGCCTTGCTGCCCGACGACCCGGCGGTGCTGAAGCAGTTGGTCGTGCAGCTCTTGGAAGAACTGCGTCAGGCGCATGCCCGCTTGGAGCGGCAAGAGCACCACATGCACTTGCTCTTGAAGCGGCTGGGAGCACGAGCGAGAAGCACGACCCGCTACAGGGCCTGTTGTTCGATTTGGGCAAGGGGGTCGAGGAAGCTCCGACCGCCCCGGAGCCCGAACCGCCTGCCGCGTCGGCACTTTCCAAAACCAAGAAACGCGACCGGCACGTGTGGGCTCGGCGTCATGCCACGAAACCTTTTCTTTTTGGCGGTCGTGCTGGCTCATGGATTCCGACGCTTGGCTCCGCCGTATTGAAAGTCCACCCGAGGCCGCGACACGACACTACGACTTCTGCCGCTCTTGCCGCACGGGAAGCTCGACAATGAACGTGGCTCCATTGTCGGGACGGCTTCGGGCGGTGATCGTGCCGTTGTGGCGTTCGGCAATTTTGCGGCAAATGGCCAGGCCCACGCCGGTGCCCTCGCGCGCGTCGCGCGGCTGGAGCCGCTGGAAGACGTCGAATATTCGGTCCAAGTATTTCTCGTCAAACCCGATGCCGTTGTCGGCCACGGTGATCCGGCACTTTTCCTCATCGGCGAACTCGCCGTCCAACAGCCGGTCGCCGGTGGGAACGGCCCGCCCTCGGACCTCGACCACCGGCGGCTGGCCCTCCTTGTGGAATTTCAGCGCGTTGCCGATGAGATTTTGCAAGAGTTGACGCATTTGGAGCGGGTCGGCCTCGACCGTCGGCAATCGTCCGACGTCAACTCGCCCGCCCGACTGTTCGATCTTCACCTCGAGATCGGCGGCGACCTCGTTCGCGATTTTCGTCAGATTGACGGTCGAGAAATCGGCCCCCTTGGTCGTCACACGCGACAGCGTCAACAGCCCGTCGATCAATGCCTGCATTCGCGCGGCGGCGTTGTTCATTCGCGCGAGGCACTCGCGTCCCAACTCGTCCAACGCCCCGCCGCATTGCGTCTTGAGCCGCTCGCCGAACGTGCGAATCTTGCGCAACGGCTCCTGAAGGTCGTGCGACGCCACGTAGGCGAACTGCTCCAACTCGCGGTTCGATCGTTCCAGATCCTGCGCGTAGCGACGCTGCTCCTCCTCTGCTTGTTTTCGCGAGCTGATGTCGCGCACGAAAAACGTCAGCACGGGCATGCCCCGGTCCTGATTGATCGTCATGGTCAATTCGGCCTCGAAGGGCAGGCCGCTGGCTCGCATGGCGATCACCTCCGTCCGCTTGCTCAACAACGAACCTTCGCCGGCGTTGAGATAGCGGTCGATCCGGTTCTGGTGACCGGCCGTTTTCGACGGCGGAAAAAGAACGTCCGACGGCCGTGTTCCGAGCACCTCCGCCCGCTTGCGTCCGAATATTTTCTCGGCCGCGCGGTTGAACTCCGTGATTACGCCCTGGTGATCGACCGTGATGATCGGGTCGAGCGACGACTCGAGGATGACCCGTTTTCGGGTCTCGCTCTCTTCGAGCGACTCTTCCAATTGTGCCACGCGCGCGGCGTCCGTGCCGCCCGGCGCCGCCGCGACCGCCACGTCGCGCCGCAACGCGTCGATCGCGGCGCCCACGTAATTGAGTCCCGTCAGCATGTCCTTCCGATGGGCCGATTCCTTGACCACGTGGAATCGCAAGACGTTCTCCATCGCGGCGAGCGACCCGAGCACCTCGGCGTATTCAAGACGCTTCCGCTCGATCCGCGAGCACTGCGTCTGGACCCAGGCCCTGCGTTTGTCGTTCGGCCCGTTTTCGAGCAAGGCCGACACAGCGTCGAACAGGGCGGCCGCTTCCTCGCGCGCGGCGTCGGCCGGCCGATCGGTCGTCCGCGGAATCTGATCCGCCAGCGCGGCCAGAATGGCCTCTCGTTGAACGCCAAGCAACGTGGACAGGTCGTTCATCGCAATACGAACCCGACGGAACTCGACAACAAGCATGGAGCCTATCCGAGAACGGGAACTTGCTCCCGGATAGAGTGGATGAAGTGTGCAATAGCCGTCCGATATAGGGCGCCTGCCCCCGTTTCCGGAGAGGCTCTTAGTTGAGTTTCAAAACCTGACCCTGGTTCGAGGAACTGGGCGTCACCGACGTCGCCGCCGGCTGCGCGGCGTCCGGTTCCGGCGCGGCCGGGGGTGGAGACGCTTCGGAATCCGCCGCTTGCGTGGCCAGCACGACGAGCCGATGCTCGCCGACGGCGACAAACTCCTCGAATCGAACGTGGAGGATGCCCTGGGAGGCCTGGTACCATTCGAGAAACGCCCTGAGCCACTTCAGTTCATTTTGTGTCCTGCGCAGTTCGTCCTTGCGCTGTTTCTTCTTCGCTTCCGACAGGCGGGGATTCGTCAACCCAAGCGTGATCCTTTGCTCGTTTTGCTCCAGAAGAGCGACTTGCTGCGCCAGCAACGGCGCGCGATTCGCCGAAAATTTGACCGCCTGCCCTCGCGTCGCCAGGCGGTAATGCACCGTCATCTCAAGATGACTCGCCGAGCCCGTAACGATGTACCTCGAACGCAGAATGATCTTGCAATTGTTCCGCTGGAACAACGCTATCTCCTTCTTCTCGCCCGGCTTGAACACGACGGCCGGTTTCAGGCTGCTTCGACCAGGAAAACCGGCGATTCCCCTGATCGTCAGTCGCAGGGCGGCGTTGTCGGGCCGATCGGAAAAAGTCCACCGTTTCTGCGCCGTGCCTCTGCTCAAATCCAGCGCCCAATCCGGCTCGCTCAGTGCCTTCCGCAACCCCATGACGCGCGAGGCGCCGCCGACGCGGACTTCGAGCAGGCAATTGCGAAGCTGACCCGCCGCCGCGTCGTCCGTCATCGCAAGCCAGGTGAACGCGAGCTCGTCGCCGCTCAGCCCGATCCGCGCCGCGTCCGTTTCCACGTTGTCGCCGCCTATCAACCGAACGGTCCACTGCGACGGTTCGGCCCGCGGTTGAAGGACGAAATGGCCCGGCCCGTCAATAGCCGACTCCCCACCAAGGAGTTCCAACGCAAGTTGGTCCGCCGCGGTCAGCGACAATTTGCCCAGCACGAGCGGTTGATCGGTCGACGAAGGCGGCGGCAGGTCGACGGTCGAGGAAAGTCCGCGAAGCGGATCCACCGGCTTTACCAGCCGTGGCGCTCGCGGCGGCGGCTTGACTCCCCTCGGCGGTCGGCCCGATGGCTTCGAGCCGTCCGGGCTCACGAGTATCCCGCCCGGCGGCAGCAGCTCGCCGCCGGATGATGCCGTCGCGCCGCTCGACCCCAACACGGCCACGCCGTTTAGATTCGCCGCGCCGGCGGACGGCTGGGACGGACGTGGAGCTTGCCTGGGTTGCCTTTCCGTGCGTTTCGTCGGTTGGCCGGCGGCCTGCTTGCGCGATTCTTGAACGATCGGATCGTGCTTCCGAGTGTCGGGCGGCGCAATGTCCGACGGAGCGACTCCTGGGTCTGACCGGCTCGTCGGCGGCGACGGCGAAACAGGCTGTGGCGCCGGCGGCCCTTGATTGACCTGTGTATTGGACAGTTCCAACGGACTCCCCGACAAGTTCGCGCGGGCAATAAAGATAATGGCCACGACGGCGACCACGCTGCCCATGACAATCGTCCCGACGGTGAGCCAAAAAACCGGCCGCCGCTCCTCGGACATGAAGCCCTTTGGTTTCGCCTTTGCCTTGAGCTTGGGCAAAAGCGGGTTCATTGGCTGCGCCGCCTGAAACTCCTCCTCGCCAATCGCCACCCCCGTTGAGAGCGGCCGTTGGGCCGCGACCACATTCACCGCCGGCCCCGGCGCCGGAGGACGCCACGCGGCCAACACCTTGGCGAGTTCGTCGGCCGTCTGATACCGGTCGGACGGATTCTTCGCCATCATCTTCAGACAAATCCGCGCAAGGTCCGGCGGCGTGTCCGGGTGTTCCGCCAGAATGTCGGGCGGCGATTGCGTCTGATGTTGCACGATCCGCTGGGCCAGCGATCCTTCGTGAAACGGCGGATGGCCCGTGAGCATGAAGTACATCGTGCAGCCGAGCGAGTAAATATCCGCCCGATGATCGAAGTCGGGCCCTTCCGTCGCCTGCTCGGGCGCCATGTAATCGACCGTTCCTGGAATGCGGCCGTCGCGGTCGCTCGACGAATCCTCCGCGTTTTGATTGATCAGCCGCGCCATGCCCATGTCGAGAATCTTGATCGTGCCCGACTCGGTCACGAGAAGGTTCGACGGCTTGATGTCGCAATGGACCATGTTTCGCTGATGCGCGTGGGCGAGCCCCTGGGCGGCCTGACGCATGCAATCGACGATGAACTCGAAATCCAGCGGGCCTTCCAGCTCGACCAGTTCCTCCAGGTCGTGGCCGGCCACGTGCTCCATGACGATATAGAAGCGGTCCTGGTCCTTATCGACGTCGTAGGCTCGAACGATATTCGGGTGATCCAACAACGCCGTGGCCCGGGCCTCGCTTAAAAACCGGTCGCGCGACGCCGGATCCTTGCCCACCCGACGCGAGATCACCTTCAACGCCACCTGGCGGTTCATCGTGAGATGCCGGGCCAGAAAGACGCTGCCCATCCCGCCTCGCCCCAGCAGGTCCAACAGCACGTAATTGCCAATCGTAAACCGGGTCAGGCCGGCCATGAGCTGCGAGGCTTGCCATTCGGTCAAAAGACCTTCCTCGACGAGAATTTCAGCGAACTGCTCGGCGCTGCCGGCAAGAAGAAGGGTATCCTGGGCGTGGGCCAACTGCTCCGGCTTGAGAAGCTGGCTCTTACTCAATGCATTGAGGAATTCTTCCGCCGAGGTAATGGCCATGAATTCGCCTAAAAACGCCCCGAAGGACGCCCAGTGACTCTTCGGCAGCGCGCGCAGCTCTTCGTTACGCGTTTCCGGCTGAGAAAGCGCGGAGCCACCGGAAAATCACCCTATCCCGGCAGACACCTTGCCATCGCCCGCGAAAACTCGTCGAAAAGTCGATTGGCCACCTTCGTCACAACCGTTCCGAAACAGCGGCGACCGCCTCAGCCACTTCCAGAGACACCCCCCTGTTCGGATGGAAGCGAGCCGCTACTCAGGTACGCACCACTAGTCTAACAGCCCCAGAAAAGGGGGTTATTCACACATCACCCCTGCTGAAGTCTAACAACGTTCTACGAGAAATGCAAACGTCGGCCGACGCCCACCAGGAGAACTGCAAAGTTGTGAAAGATCAGGAGGACAGGCATTCCTGCCTGTCTTTTTCGTCCAACCCAGTCAGACAGGAATGTCTGGCCTCCTGGAACATGGGACTTTGCAGTTCTCCTGCGACGCCCACACAGAATTCTATCACGAGCCGGTAGGTCAGGCTGTGCCTGACCGTATTTTGCCGCGAAGAACATCGTGACTACCGTGAATTGTCAGGCACAGCCTGACCTACCGGCCGCCACGATTCGATAACGCCACGCCGTTGGGGGCTCATCTTCGATCTCGGCCAGATTGACCACGCATAACCGACCCCGCTGGTGGAGGTATTCGACCCGAGCTGCCGCGTCCATGAACGCCAGCGAAGCGTAGTAGCCCGTTGCCTGTTGGAACACGGTCCGGGCAACCTCCCAAACCGTCATCGGACGCTCGGCGGCGGCCAGCGTGTCGAGCACCTTTTCGTTCCGCCGCCGCTGCGATCGGGCAATCTCGTCGATCCGTCGATAGACGTCTTCGATCACCGGTTCGTGTCCCGGCAGGGCCAGACGAATGCCCGGTATGCCGCGAATCAATTCAAGCGACTCCAGATAGTGTCCCAGCCCCTTGTAAGGCCGCAACGACTCGGGCCAAAGTTGGGGGATGGTCCGCAATAAGATATGATCGCCGCAGAGTAAGAGATCATCGACCAACAAACACACGTGACCCGGAGAATGACCCGGCGTGTGAATCGTTCGCAGACCGTCGATTTCGTTCCCATCGAGCGGCTTCACCTCGACCGGAGGCGACGCCGCCGCGTCCGAGACGACCCAAGGTTGCTTCAATAACTCGCGGCCGACCGTCTCCGGCACGCCCGATCGCACGAGCAACCCGCGGATGCCCAGGCGAGTCAAGGCCACCGACTCCTCATGGGCCGTGATCAAGCGGCCATCAAGCGGATGAACGTAAACTTCGGCGTCGGCGGCCATCGCCGCCAATTCGCCCAGTCCGCCGTGATGGTCAAGGTGCCCGTGGGTAATGATAATTCGCTTGACCTGCTCGATCCGAATCGACTCGCCGAACTCGCGCCGCACCGCGTTGAACCCGTCGAGAATGTTCCGCGTCGATTCACCCTGCCCGCTGCCCGTGTCAACCAACGTGGCCGGGCCTGCGCCAAGAACCAGATAAACCCGCCCGGTCAATTCCCCCAGCACCTTGCACGCAATCCGATAGACCCTGGTCCCGCCGGAGGAAAGATACTGCCGAACTTCAGGCAAAGGAGGCATGGACAAGCCTTATGAAAAACATGACTTGCAGGAAAGCCCCTCTGGTTTACCCGATCCACCCCAGCCCCGCAAGACCCCGGCCAATCCGACCGACATGGTATTCATCGGACAGGATTGACAAGAGGAGAGGAATCGACAGGATTAACAAGATGAACAGGATGATTGGAAAAATTGGCTTGGCAATGCCGGATTACTGCTTTCATTCTCGAAAAGTTGATTGGCTTCAGTCCTCGTCTACCCTTCCACCTCCGTACTAAAAAAAACCTTCCTCCATCCTGTAAATCATGTAAATCCTGTCCATGTGAAAATCGCCCAAACCAATCCTTTCCAAGGGGAAATCTTCCATGACAATTGATGAATTGACGCACATCGTCATTGGCTGTGCCTATCGCGTCCATAATGAATTGGGACCGGGCTACTACGAGAAGGTCTACGAAAACGCCATGCGGATCGAGCTCGCCGAGGCTGGCTTGCGGGTCGAACAACAGCATCCAATCCCCGTCATGTATCGCGGCCAAATCGTCGGTGATTATTTTGCCGATCTTCTAGTCGAAAATCAATTGATTATCGAACTGAAGGCTGTTCAAAAGTTGGTAAAAGAACACGAGGTCCAGTTGGTGAATTACCTGACCGCCACCGGCATGGATAACGGTCTACTCATCAACTTCGGCCCGTCGGTGGAAGTGAAACGAAAATACCGACAATATAAGAGCGTCAAACAGGACTGAAAGATCGACAGGATTAACAAGATTGACAAGATTTCTTCTGGGAAATACCTGACTCGAATGAAACTCTGAAATTCAGAATAATAGCTTCCTCCTCCTGACTCGTAATTCCTGAAAATCTTCCGTGTTTTGAGCCCCATCTCTTGTCGTTACGATTCCGTTTGAAAATCATCCTCCTTTGAATCCTGTCCATCTTGTAAATCCTGTCCAACAAAACATGAACCTGTAAAATCATGTCCGCGACTGAATACATCCTCGCCCTCGACCAAGGCACCACGTCCAGCCGCGCGATTCTCTTCGCTCGCGACGGCCGGGTCGTCGGCGTCGCCCAGCAGGAATTTCCACAAATCCTGCCCGCCCCGGGCCTAGTGGAGCACGATCCCGAGGCTATCTGGTCGTCGCAATTGGCCGTCGCTCGTCGCGTGCTCGACGAGTCCCAAGTCCGCGCCGAACAGGTCGCGGCGATCGGCGTCACGAATCAGCGCGAGACGACCATTCTTTGGGACCGTCACACGGGCCGGCCCGTGGCCAACGCCGTCGTCTGGCAAAGCCGCGCGAGCGCTCCGGTCTGCGAACGGCTTAAGGCCGAAGGGCTTGAACCGCTCTTCCGCCGCAAGACGGGCCTATTGTTGGACGCCTACTTCTCCGGCAGCAAGATCCGTCACCTGCTCGACACGCATCCCGACCTGCGCCTTCGCGCCGAGCGGGGCGAGATCCTTTTTGGCACGGTCGATACATGGCTCCTGTGGCGTCTGACCGGCGGGCGGCTCCACGTGACCGACCCGAGCAACGCCAGCCGCACGCTCTTGCTGAACATCCACACGCTCGCCTGGGACGACGAACTGCTCGCCGCGCTCGACGTGCCCCGCGCGATGCTGCCCGAGATCCGTCCGTCGAGCGAGGTCTACGGCGAGACCGACGCCCAATGGTTCGGCCGCCCCGTGCCGTTGGCCGCCGCGATCGGCGACCAGCAGGCGGCCACTTTCGGCCAGAACTGTTTCACGCCCGGCTCGGTCAAGAACACCTACGGCACCGGGTGCTTCATGCTGATGAACACGGGCCGGCGGCCGGTCGAATCGCGTCACAACCTGCTCGCTACCGTCGGCTGGCAAATCGCCGGGCAGACCACCTACTGCTTGGAGGGCTCCGTCTTCATCGCCGGCGCGGTCGTGCAGTGGCTGCGCGACGGGCTGGGGCTCATCAAAACGTCGGCCGACGTCGAGCGTCTCGCCATGAGTGTGCCCGACTCGGGCGGAGTGTATCTCGTGCCTGCATTCGTCGGCCTCGGCGCGCCCCATTGGGACAGCCGCGCCCGCGGAGCCATTTTCGGCCTGACCCGCGGCGCCACAGCCGGTCACCTCGCCAGGGCCGCGGTCGAGTCGATCGCTTTCCAGACCCGCGACGTGCTCGAAGCCATGTCGCAAGACGCGGCCCAGCCGATCACCCACCTGAAAGTCGACGGCGGCGCCTCGCGCAACGACGCGCTCATGCAATTCCAAGCCGACCTGTTGGGCGTCGAGGTGCTGCGGCCCGTGGTGGCTGAAACCACGGCCCTGGGGGCCGCCTATCTCGCGGGCCTAGCCGTCGGCTACTGGACCGACCACGACCACGTCGCCCAAAACTGGACGCTCGACCGGCGATTCACGCCTGGCAAAGCTTCCCAGGCGACCGACGCACAATATGCCCGATGGAAAGAAGCCGTCCGCCGCTCAATGAACTGGGAAAATGAACTCACCAGCCCCTAATCTGAAATCCAGTAGTTCCAAATTCGCCGAATTACCGTAGGCCGGGTCGTGACCCGGCGACAGATAGTCCCGAGCAAAAACATTGCCGAGTCACGACACGGCCTACGGATTGTCCCAAACTTGTAACTACTGAAATCTCAAATTTGAGATCTCAGTCCCTTCCTCCCGGCACCCTCAACGGCCGCCCGTTTTCCTTCGGCCCGAGATTGAGAATGAACGGCGCCGCGCGGGCGGCCCAGGCCGCCGGCTTCGGATACGACGCCGCCGCGTCGCCGAAACAGATTCGCAGCATGTCGGTGTCGATGATCCCCGGATTCAGGGCGACGGCGGCCATTCCTCGCGGCAACTCCTCGGCCAGCGCCTGCGTAAGTCCTTCAATGGCCCATTTCGAGGCGCAGTAAGGGGCCACTTCGGCCGACACGCTTCGCCCCCAACCGGAGCTGAAGTTCACAATCACGCCGGTCCCACGCTCGATCATCGCGGGCATAAAATGGCGAATGACGTTGACCGTCCCTTTGACGTTCACATCGATTACGGCCGAAAACTCCTCGGCCGATACCTGCCAGAGCGGAGCGTTGGCGTTGATCACTCCCGCGTTGTTCACCACGATATCCGGCGAGCCACCCGCGAGAACCCTTCCTGCCCAATCGCGCACCTGCCGATCGTCGGCCACGTCCACGACGTCGAACGAGCAGGGGGGCCCAAACCGCGCGCGAAGCGACTCGACGCCCGCCGCCGACCGACTGCATCCCGCCACGACGTGCCCCCGCTCGACAAACCCTTCGACCATCGCCCGGCCGAGCCCGCGACCAACCCCCGTCACAACAATTCGCTTTGCATCCATGGCGATTTGGACGGTCCTTTCTTTGGAACCACAGATGGACACAGATAAACACAGATCTAAATGGTGGGCGTTTTCACACGCGCGAACGGCACTTCATCTGTGTTTATCTGTGTCCATCTGTGGTTCCTCTCCTGAATTGGAATAGACGTTGTTCTCCGTCACGACCCGATGCACTGGCGCGTCGTGGGGCAGGGTGGGCACGGCCTCGACAATCTGGCACTCGAACGTCGGCGCGATCAAAAACGTGTCGAGACGGACTTGCGTTAGGAGCCGATCATAAAAACCCTTGCCCTGCCCAAGTCGCCGGCAATGACGATCGAAGGCTATGCCCGGTACGACGATCAGGTCCAGTTCGCTCGGCGCGACGTGCCGGTCCGTCTGTTGGCGCATGGCCGGCCGCGGCTCCGGAATGTCATACGCGCCCGGGCTCAGCTCCTCCATCGACTCCAACCGAAACAGCCGCAAGTCGTCGCCCACGCAGTACGGCACCGTAACCGTCTTGCCCCGGCGCATCGCCTCGTCGATCAGCGTTCGCGTACGCACTTCGCTCCCAAAGTCCACGTAGAGAAGGACCGTTCGAGCCGTGTCGAACTCGGCCATCGCGGCGATCCGCTCGCAAATCCACCGGCTCACCGCGTCCTTGTCCGGTTGAGCCGATCGTCGCCGCCGAATCTCGGCGCGCATGGCCGCCTTATGGGATTTCACATCGCACTCATCGACCATTTTATCACCGCGAAGCCGCAAAGGACGCGAAGACTATTGAACCACGAAAGACACAAAATACACGAAAGTAAAAGAAGAGAACTTTTTCGTGTCTTTCGTGTCTTTCGTGGTTCCTATCCTACTTCCCGCCACCGCCCGCGACAAGGTCTTTGCCAATCCGTGGGGACGAACTATAAGAGGAAGCAGAATAGCCTCACGCCCGCGCCACACGATTGGGCTTTATTACTTTTTCAACGCTTCCAACACCCGATCCGTGATCGACTGAATCAGGGCTTCCTGCTCGGCCGGCGACGCCGATCCATTTCGCCCGTTAGCCGAAGCGGCGCTCGGCGCGCTCGACGGCGGCGCGAACGCCTTCCGCTCGGCCCCGCATGCCTTCCAACTGTCGCGGAACACGTCGTTTCCGCAGATGTCGCAGTTCTGCATCTCTTGGCGCGGGTCTTTCATGCCGAACTTCGACTTCAGGTCGAGCAAGTCGCGGGTCTCGGGCTCGGTCAAGTAACTCACCCGGCCCAACCCCCGCGCCAACAGCAACATGCGGCAATAGGCGTCCAACACCTCGGTCCACCAATAGGCCCGCTCGACCGTGTCACCCCAGCTCACCGTGCCGTGGTTGGCCAGGATAATGACGTTCGACTTCTTGACAAAGGGAAGGATCGTGTCGGCGAACTCCTGACTGCCGGGCGTGTCGTAGCGCGCGATGGGCACTTCGCCGAGGAATATCTCGACCTCCGGCAAAATGCACTGCGGCACCGGCTCGCGCGCGATGCCGAACGCCGTCGCGTGGGGCGGATGGCAATGCACGACCGATTTGACCTCCGGCCGCTCCTTCATGATCGCCAGATGGAGCAGAATCTCGCTCGTCCGCTTGCGCCGGCCCGAAAGCTGGTTGCCCTCCATGTCGACGACGCACAGATCCTCTGGCTTCATGAATCCTTTGGAGATCAGCGTCGGGGTGCAGACAACCTCCTTGTCGCTCACCCGATAACTGATGTTGCCGTCGTTGCCCGCGGCGAACCCTTTCTTGTAGATCCGGTCGCCGATGGCGCAGATTTCCTGTTTGACTTTATGTACGTTGATCATGATTTCGCTCTCGGTTCATTCGTGTGTGCAGAATTTTGGAACCACAGATGGACACAGATGAACACGGATGATAAATATTGAAAGATCTATCTGTGTGCATCTGTGTTTATCTGTGGTTCCCCTTTTATTGGTTCCACGCAAATTTCATCGAGGATCGCCGCCGCGTAGGCGTCCAACGGTTTGCGGTCGGGATAAAACGGCATGGCCGCCTCGCGACCTTCGCTGATCGCCACCCGGCATCCGACGTCGGCTCCCAACTCATCGTAGACCGTGAATTCATCGGCCATCGGCTTGCGTCCGGTCGTCAAATCGTCAAGCGCGAGCGGCACGACCAGCTTGAACCGCCCGCCGGCCAACGCCGGATGCCGCCGGTTCAACGTCACCGTGCCGATTACCTCGCCGATTCGCATGGTTGTTGGACCCTTCCAGTCCTATCCAAGTCGTGGCCGCAACACTTCCGGGCACGCCCACGGCCCGCCGCGACAAAACGCGCTTGCGAGTTGTTTTAATTGATATAATCCCTTGCCTCGCGGGTCCGCCACCAGCACATTGGCCCCCACGGCCCGCGCCGCTTCGACCGCCGTGGCCGGATCCGCCGCCGCAATGGCCCGAACGCCCGCCACGCGATTGGCCAGACACACGGCGGCCGCCACGTGCGGTGTAAGCACCACGCCAAGCGTCGCGCCGTCCGCGACTCTGCCCGCCAGGCCGTCAACCGTTTGAATCAGGCAGTCGGACGTTTGCGTCTCGACGCTTATTCCTTCACCGACCAGACCGCTCGCCAGCCCGCCGGCATCGTACTTCGTTCGTGCCGTCACTAACACCAGCCGCGCGGCTGTCGCCGTCGCGTTCCCGTCGGCCGTGCCGAACTCAATCGCGATCTGCCTGTCGTCCAATGCGTCGCGCGCGGCCGGCGTGATCACCGCTCCCCGTGGCACGACCAGCCGGCGAATCTGGCCCAGCCGGTCGCCGATCTCCGCCAGACTCACCACGCGAGAACAGACGACCAACTCGCGGCCATCCTCGCACGGCGCGGCCGGTTTGGCCTTGATCGCTCGCGTCGACGAAGCCGCGCCCGCGGTCTCTGCCCGCTGCCGACGCTCAATTTCGGCGACCACCTCGCGCACGATATGGCTGACTTCCAGATTCATTCGCGTTTCACCACATCCGGTAGGTCAGGCTGTGTCTGACAGTTGTCCGTAGTCCGTTGTCCGTTGTCCGTAATTGATTCTGTCAGGCACAGCCTGACCTACCATCCACGATCCCAATCACCGACCACCGCACCGGCGTGTTGTCGCAACCGATCAATTTCCGCGTCCCCTGGCCGTCGCTCGATATGATCACTGTTTCTCTGATCCCAGCCCCCAGCGCGTCGATCGCCAAAACAGGATCGCCGTCCGCCCGGCCGTCGGCCTCCAACGGCTGCACGACTAACAGCTTCCATCCTTCCATCGAAGGATGCTTCACCGTGGCCCTGGCATGTCCTACAACGCGAGCAGCAAGCATAAATCTCCCGTACTCATCACGCTCCGCGTGATGCCTCACACCCACTTCCCACTTCCTACTTCCCCAATATCCGCAGACTTTCGACCAACGTGCATCGTCGCTCGCGAGTGAACGTCAACGGCGTGGTCACGCCTTCGCCGGTTGGTCCGGCGATCGAAAACGAGCCGTAGCCTTCGCCGCCGTAGCCCAGCGATGCCATGCTTGCGCCGTTCTTGATAAACAACGTCGTGTCCATCGCGCGGCCCATCCGCGTCATGTTCCGCACGTCGTTCGAGTGGATGATCGACGTATGGCGGAAACCGTGTTCGCTCTCCTTCGCCCGGGCAATCGCCTCCTCGACGTCGCGGCAGCGGACGAACGGCAGGAACGGCATCATCTGCTCGACCACGACAAACGGGTTCGAGTAGTCCGTCTCGCCGAAGACCAACTCCACGTCGCCCGGAATCGTCTTGCCCGCCGCCGCGGCGAGCACGGCCGCGTCCTTGCCCAAGAGATCCTTGTTGGGCACTTCGTGTTTGTGATCGCCCTCGCCGACGGTGACAATGGCCGCCCGAGTGAGCCGGTCGATTTCCGCCGCGTTTAACCGCGCCGCGCCGGCTCGTTCCATCGCTCCCATCATCGCGTCGAAGACTCGCTCGACGACGAACACCTGCTTCTCGCCGATGCACAAGAGGTTGTTGTCGTAGGCTCCGCCCGTGATGATCGACCGCGCGGCCCGATCCAGATCGGCCGTTTCGTCGACGACGACCGGCGGATTGCCCGGCCCGGCGACAATGGCCCGCTTCGGCTGCTTCATGGCCGCCCTCGCCACGCCCGGCCCGCCGGTCACGGTGATCAGATTCACCTCGGGATGACTGAACAGCGTGTTAGCCGTTTCCAGCGTCGGCTCGGTCACCAGGCAAATCAGGTTGTCGATGCCCAGGTCGCGGTAAATCGCCTCGTTGTATCGCCGCA
Source organism: Thermoguttaceae bacterium (assembly GCA_035286785.1). GTDB lineage: Bacteria > Planctomycetota > Planctomycetia > Pirellulales > Thermoguttaceae > UBA11386. Next base: position 14,122 of record DATECS010000063.1, read on the forward strand.
CGCCCTCGGCCGCGATCCGCCGCCCGCTGGGGTGCGGATTGACAACCAGCGTGTTGCCCGAGGCGATCATCGTGATCGCGTTGCAGGTAATCGTCGGCAACGAATGCGTCACCGGCGTCACAGCGGCGATCACCCCGAACGGCGCGTGCTCGATCACCGCCAGGCCATAGTCGCCGCTGAACACCTCGCTCCGCAAAAATTCGACACCCGGCGTGTTCAGGCCCACGTTGCGCTGCTTCTCGATTTTGTGCGCGAGCCGGCCGATCTTGGTCTCTTCCATCTCCATTGTGCCGAGTTCGACGCATTGTTCCGTTGAAATCCGCCGGATATGGTCGAGGATCCGCTTGCGTCCTTCGAGCGTGACGCCCGAGAGCTGCTCGAATGCTTCACGAGCCGCGCGAACGGCCTCATCCGCGTCGGTGAACAACCCAAACCGATGCGACCGGCCGTTGCCCGACACCGGGCCGTTAACACCCGTCGTGCTCAACCGATGGAGAACCTGCCGCACCACGTCTTCAACGAGCGTCTGATCAACTTTCATGGCTCTCTCCCGTAGGATGCGTGTTTGCTCGCGTCAATCCTTCAATCCCTAATCCCCAATCTCTCATCCCTCTTTCGAATACACGCACTGATTCTTCACGTGAACCGAATCCACGATGCCGACGATCACCGCGTCGACCGGCAGGTTTTTCGTCTCCGGCGTCAATCGGGCGCTGGAACCCTGAACGACCAGCACGAACTCACCTTCGCCCGCCCCGACCGTATCGACCGCCACGAACGTCTTGCCGATGGTCGACAGGACGCTCTGGGTTTCTTTATCGAGGCAATACGGCTCGACCAGCAACATTTTTTGCCCGCGCATCGATTCGAGCTTCTGCGTCGAAACGAGCGATCCGGTTACTTTGCCGACGAACATGATTCTGGTCCTCCACGTAGGTCAGGCTGTGCCTGACAATAGTCCGTAGTCCGTAATTCGTGGTCCGTGGTCCGTAGTCCGTAGTTGATTTTGTCAGGCACAGCCTGACCTACGAGGTTGGCTTTTCCGTCAAAAACTCCTTGGTCTGTTGCGCGACGACCCACTCCTCGTTGGTCGGCACGATCCAGATTTCGGATGTGCTGTGGTCCGCGCTGATTTTTACTTCGCCGTTGGCCGCCGCGTTGCGGCCCGGATCGAGCGCGATGCCGAACGCCTCGAGCCCGCGGCACACGGCCACGCGAAACGCCGCCCGGTTCTCGCCGATGCCGCCCGTGAAAACGACCGCGTCGACCCCGCCCAACTCGACCAGATACGCGCCGAGCCAGTGACGCACCTCGGTCACGAGCACATCCACGGCCAATTGTGCCCGAGCGTTCCCTTCGGCCGCCGCTTGTTCGACGTCGCGCAGGTCGCCGCTCACGCCACTCAGGCCCAACAGGCCGCTCTTCGAGGCCAGCATTTCGAGCACTTCGTCCAACGACTTGCCCGTGTGACGCATAATGCCCGGCAAAGCGAACGGATCGAACAATCCCACGCGGTTATTGTGCGGCAGGCCGCTCTGTGGACTCATCCCGAAACTATTGGCAACGCTCTTTCCGCCGCGGATCGCGCACAACGAACTCGATCCGCCCAGGTGGCACGAGATGATCCGCAAATCGTCGCGTCCCACGAGTTCGGCCGTTCGCCCGGCGATGTACCGATGGCTCGCTCCGTGAAAACCCCAACGCCGCACGAGCGCCTCGTCCGCCCACTCGTACGGAATCGCGTAGTATCGGCATCGGTCGGGAATCGTCTCGTGAAAACCCGTCTCGAACGCCGCCACCAGCTGAATTTCCGGCAGCTGCTCGGCCAATTGCCGCATGGCCGCGATATACGGCGGATTGTGCGCCGGCGCAAGATGATTCATCCGCTCCATCTCGTCCAACAACTCGCTCGTCACGCGCTGCACGCCGCTCGATCGCCCGCCGTGGACCGCTTTGAACCCGATCGCCGCGACCTCGCTTGCGTCGCCGAGGCAACCGTGCTCCGGGTCGGTCACTTGCGCCAGGCACCGCCGCACGGCCTCCGCATGGTCGCCGACGTGGAGCGTCTCTTCGCGTCGATGCTCGCCGATCTCGATCTTGCACGCGCTCTCGGGCGAGCCAATCCGCTCGATCCCGCCGCGCGCCAACTGGCGACGGTCGTCCATGTCGAAAAGACGATATTTGAAGCTCGTCGAGCCGAGATTGGCCACGAGGATCTTCATCGTGCGTCCTCCTTGTTCGCCGCGCGTCTTGCGAGTACGGGGGCGTCGGTTCAGTTGATATAAGCGTCGACCACGCCGTCGGCCGGCCGCGGAATGATGTGGCTGGCCATCAGTTCGCCGACACCGCTGGCCGCGTTCGCTCCGGCCTCAACGGCCGCGCGGACGCTGCCCACGTCGCCTCGGACGATCGTCGTGACCAACCCACCGCCAATGTCAACCCGCTTGAGGATCTGCACGTTGGCCGCCTTGGCCATCGCGTCGGTCGCTTCGATCAGGGCCACGAGGCCCTTCGTTTCCAAAAGTCCAATGGCGTCTTGCATGATGTTTTGTTCCTCGCTGATTAAATAAAAGTTGAATGGTTTTTTGTAGGATGCGTGCTTGCACGCATCACTTTTTTGTGGCATCACTCAAACTGTATTCATCACGCTCCGCGTGATGCCTTCCCTCGCCTAAAGCGTGAAAATCCATTTCTCGCCACCGGTGCGTGCAAGCACGCACCCTACGCGTCTATTTCTCCGCCTTCCCCTTCGGTCGTCCACCGAGGAACTTCAAACATGTGTCCAGATCCTCGTGCGGTCGCGGAATGACCTGCACGCTGACCACCTCGCCGATCCGCCCGCCGGCGGCCGCGCCCGCGTCGGTCGCCGCCTTGACAGCCGCGACGTCGCCCGTCACAAACGCGCTGACCAGGCCGCTTCCCACCTTGTCCCACCCAAGGAACTCGACGTTCGCCGCCTTGACCATCGCGTCGCTGGCCTCGACCAGGGTGACGAATCCCCGGGTCTCGATCATGCCCAGCGCTTCCATTTTCTTTGCCATGATGTGTCTCTCCCGAAAAG
>DATECS010000064.1:0-3313 GCA_035286785.1 Thermoguttaceae bacterium
GGAATCTTCGCGCTCCCTACGCTGCAGCCCCCCGGCTGCTTCCCGCCGACGCGGATCGTGGCGGGGTCCAAGTCGCGACCACGCCGTCGGCAAACCGCAGCTCAACTAGCAGCGGTTCATCGGGGGGCTGGAAAAGCGCGAACGCCTCGCCATCGGCCGCTTCCCCGATCAACAATCAACTTGCGTCCGACCTCTCGCGTCAAACGGCGACTCCATCCACGCCGGCCCAAGCATCGTCGTCCTCGGGTGTTTCGTCCGCCAGCTTCGCCGCGACCGATTTCCAACCGCCCGCCCAGCCGCCCGTCCAGCCAATTGTTCGAGTCCTACAGCCTCGGGCCACGGCCGCCGGCCATCAGACGCCAGCCGCCGACTTGCCCGGTCCGAAGGCGTCCCTCGCGCCGGCCGTGACCGATACGTCCACCTGGAGCAGTCGCTCCATGGATGCCCAGGCGGCCGGCAATTTGACCGTTCCGTCGACGCCCTCGACCTCATTGCAGCCGCAGGCGTTGCGTTCCATCGTTCCATCCAACCGCGTGATCCCCATCGGCGATCTTCCCGACCCCGGAACGCGCGCGGTCCGGCAACCTCGCGTGGACGCGAGCGTTCAACCGGCCTCGTTCTCGTCCGCCTCTTCTCCGAGCCAGTCCGCTCCCGCCCAACCCGCGACATCCGGCGAACTCGACGCGCCGAGCGCCTTCGGAGCGTTCCCAAGCGACCCCTCTGTGGGGTACTAGCCAGGTCCGTGCCAGTCCAGCCGCCGCGTCGTATAATAGGGAATGGGCGACGGGTCTCTTCGTCGCCCCGCCAAATACTAACCCGAAGCGCAAGCGAGGGACGTCTTACCGCTTTGCCCTCGCTGGCGCTTCGGGTTAGTATGTATTCATGGACTAATTCGGGCCGCGGCAGATTCCGTCACGGATAGAGCAGAGCACTGTGAGCGACATTCCCTCCGGTTATCAATCACGTATCGCGGCATTGCCGGGCGGACCGTCCAAGGTCCGGCTGGCGCATTGGGCCCAATTGCTGCAGAAAATCGCCGAGTTCGAGCCCGAGCTGATCGAACTTTCCGACCATGAGCTTCGCAAGCGGAGTCTTTCGGTCCGCTACCGTGCCCGCAGCGGGGAACCGCTCGCCCGGCTGTTGCCCGAGGCCTACGCGCTGGTGCGCGAGGCGGGCCGCCGCAAGTTGAACATGCGTCATTTCGACGTCCAGATGCTCGGCGGCATTGCTATGTTCAACCGCTCGATCGTCGAGATGCGCACGGGCGAAGGCAAGACGCTCACCGCCACGCTGCCGATGTACCTTTACGCGTTGGACGGCAAGGGATGCCACCTGGCCACGGTGAACGATTACCTGGCCCGGCGCGACGCCGAATGGATGCGGCCCATCTACGAGGCGCTCGGCCTTTCGGTCGGCGTGATCGAAACCCAGATGTCGCAGAACGACCGCCGCAAGCAATACGCCTGCGACGTGGTCTACGGCACGGCCAAGGAATTCGGCTTCGACTTCCTCCGCGACCGCTTGCTCCTGCGCCGCATCCGCGAGGGCCAAAACGACCTCTTGGGCAGCATGTTGGGCCAAGGCGTACGCACCAAGGGCGAGAAGCCGGTCCAGCGCGAGGCCCTTTTCGCCCTGGTCGACGAGGCCGACAGCATCTTGATCGACGAGGCCCGCACCCCCTTGATCATCAGCGCCCTTCCGACCGAAGAAGAAAAGATGGAGGTCGAGTGCTACCATTGGAGCGCCAAGATGGCCGCGGAGTTCGTCGAGGACGAAGATTATGAATACGACCACGACAAACGCAAGGCCGAACTGACCCGCGCCGGCCGCCAGAAGGTCCGTGTGCTGCCCAAGCCCGCGGCGCTCGACACGGTGGGCATGGTCAATATCTATCAATATGTCGAGCGGGCCATCATGGTCGCGCGCGAATACACGCTCGACCGTCAGTACGTCGTGCGCGACGGCGAAATCGTCATCGTCGACGAGTTCACCGGTCGCCTGGGCGAGGGGCGCAAGTGGCGCGAGGGCATCCACCAGGCCGTCGAGGCCATGCAGGGCGTCGAGGTGACGGTGGCCACCGGCCAGGCCGCGCGAATCACCGTCCAAGATTTCTTTCTGCGTTACAAAAAGCTCGCCGGCATGACGGGCACCGGCCTTTCGTCACGCCGCGAAATGGCCAAAATCTACAAGTGCCGCGTCATCGCCGTGCCCACCAACCGGCCCGTGATACGCAAACAGTTGCCCTGCCGCGTCCTGGGCGATGACACTCGACGCTGGGAGGCCGTGGTCGAGGAAATCGCCGAGATTCATGCCCAGAACCGGCCCATCCTGATCGGCACCCGGTCGATCGACAAGTCGGAACTCATTTCCAAAATGCTCGTCGAGCGCGGCATCGAACACCAGGTACTCAACGCCCACCGACTGGCCGAGGAAGCCGATATCGTCGCCCACGCCGGAATGCCGGGCAAGGTGACCGTCTCGACCAACATGGCCGGCCGCGGAACCGACATCAAGCTCGGCGAGGGCGTCGAAGAGCTTGGCGGCCTCCACGTCATTTGCACCGAAATGCACGACTCGCAGCGCATCGACCTCCAGTTGATCGGCCGCTGTGGACGCCAAGGCGACCCGGGCACCTATCGCCAGTATCTCGCGATGGACGACGACCTGTTGGAAAGCGGCCTGGGTCCGAAAAAGGCCAAAAAATACAAGGCGATCGGCGAGCAGACCGAAGGCGAACTCAAGAAATACGCCCGGCTGTTCCGCCGCGCCCAACGCAAAGTCGAGCGACATCACTTCCGCGACCGCAAGGCCCTCATGCATTTCGAGAAAGAACGCAAGAAGATGCAACGCCAGATGGGCCAGGATCCGTATCTCGACACGCCGGGTTAATACTGCCGCGCGAGTTCGACGGAAAAAGGGGGACTGGCTCCGCGGCGGAAGAGGCGCGGCAGTGGAAGAAACGTTGCGGCCACGGTGCCTGTCCCCCTTTTTCCATGCGGCACGCTGATGGTTTGTCGTGCAATGGATCGCGTCCCTCCAACGGGCGCTAGGGATCGCGTTTCTCCAGAGCGGCGGGTTTTATCAAAGACGGCAACTCGGCGACCAGCGTCACTTGCTTCTCGCGCGTCTTCCCGTCGCGTTCCACTTGCAGCGTGATCCGATCGCCCGCGTAGTGCCGGCCCAGGGCGTCCTCGAACTCGACCACGCGACGGATCGGCGCGCCGTCGACGGCCGTGATGCGATCGCCCGGCTTGAGCGCCTTGGCGGCCGGCGAGCCGGGATGACACGCGGCGACCACCGGTTCGGCCGTGTT
>DATECS010000065.1:0-9311 GCA_035286785.1 Thermoguttaceae bacterium
CGAGCCGCGACCGTGAGGGAGCTGTGGAGAGCGTCATGGACTGTCACCGCTCCCTCACGGTCGCGGCTCGGTTTTCATTCCCGGGGTGATATCCGCTTTTTGTTGGCCACGAAAAGACACGAAAACCACGGTTAGCCGTCGACCTGCTCGACGCACACTCGCCTTTTTCTTTCGTGTTTTTGATTTTCGGCGCTTCACGCCGCGCAGGCGCGGCGGCTAACAGGATTCTCACCCATTCTCGCGTTTTTTCGTGTTTCTTCATGGTTTTCATGGCCATGAAATCACCACCCCCCATCGGCGTCATTTCCGCGAGATTGACCCGTTTTTGCGTCTGAAGTATAATCCTCCGATCGTCGCGCATTTTTGGATTCGCGCGGCGAGCGTTGCCAAACGATTCGGGGACCGTTTTTGCGGCAAATGGATTTGCCGGCCTCGAATCTCGTTGCCAAGTTTGCGCCGCTTTCACGGAGTCTTGTAGGGTGGGCATCGCCCACCGAGAACCAACAGACGGTTTTCGATTGATCGGTGGGCGGTGCCCACCCTACAAGCGACGAAAGCGAAAACCCGTTTCGTGGCGCAATTGGCGGCCGTTGGGCCGCCCGTGAAATGGAAGTCACCCACAAGGCCACACAGGAGCGAATGGTGTCCGGAGGTTTTTCGCTAGACACCAAGGAGCAAGTCCGCCAGGCGATCGATATCGTCGAGCTGGTGGGCAGCTACGTTGCGCTGCGCCGGCAGGGACGCGGCTACGTCGCGCTGTGCCCGTGGCACGACGACTCGCGGCCCAGCCTCCAGGTGAATCCCGAACGGCAGAGCTTCAAGTGCTGGGTTTGCGACGTGGGCGGCGACGTGTTCAGCTTTGTGATGAAGATGGAGAACGTCGAGTTCCGCGAGGCGCTCGAAATGCTGGCCGAGCGGGCCGGGATCAATCTGGCTCCGCGACCGCGCGAGCAGGCCGCCCCCGACTCGCCCGAGGCCAAGGCCCGCGACAAGAAGACGCTCTACCGCGCGATGGCCTGGGCCGAGACGCAGTACCATCGCTGCCTGGTGAACGGGCCCGAGGCCGAGCCGGCCCGCCAATATCTCAAGAGCCGGGGGATCAACTCGCAGAGCATCGAGCGGTTCCATCTGGGTTTCGCGCCGGGCTCGTCCGACTGGATTTTGCGTCAAGCCCAGGGCGGCACGGCCCCGCGCCAGGTGCTCGAGGCGATCGGCCTGTTGGTTTCCCGGACCGACGGCAGTCAGTACGAACGATTCCGCGGCCGGCTGTTGTTTTCGATCCGCGACGCGCAGAGCCGGCCGGTGGGCCTGGGCGGGCGCGTGCTGCCCGAGGTCGATTGCGGCAATCCGCAGGCCAAGTACGTCAACTCGCCCGAGACGCTCTTGTTCACGAAGAGCCACCTGCTCTACGGGCTGGATCTGGCCAAGGAGGCCCTTCGCCGCGAGAAGGACAAGGCCGGGCGGACCGCGCTGGTCATGGAGGGCTACACCGACGTGATCATGGCCCATCAGTACGGATTCGACAACGCGGTGGCCGTGCTGGGCACCGCGCTGGGGCCGAACCACGTCCAGATATTAAAACGGTTCGCTGATCGGGTCGTGTTGGTGCTCGACGGCGACGAGGCGGGCCAGAAGCGAACGGCCGAGGTGCTCGACCTGTTCGTGGCCCAGGAGGTCGATCTCTACGTACTCACGCTGCCCGAGTCGAGCGACCCGTGCGATTTTTTGGCCGAGCATGGCGCGGAAGGATTTCGGGAGTTGCTGGCTCGCGAGGCGGTCGACGCGGTGGAACACGCGCTGCGGACGGTCACGCGGGGCGTGGACCTCGCGGGCGACGTCCACGGCGCGACCCAGGCGTTGGAACGGATGGTCGGACTGCTGGCCAAGGCGCCGCGTCCGTCCGGGCTGCGGCGATTCCGCGAGGAAAAGATTCTCAGCCGCCTGGCGACGCGATTCGCGGTGGGCGAGGGCGATATCCGCGCCCGGCTGGTCCAGTTGCGGCGCACCCAGCAGAAGCCGGTCTACGCCGGACAGGCGGAATCCGTCCCGCGCGAGGCGCCGATCCGGCTCGAGGAGCTTCACCATCGGGCGCCGAGCGAGTGCGAGTTGTTGGAGTTGGTCGTGGCGTTTCCCGACCTCTTGGCCGAGGCCCGCGAGGTTTTTCCCGTCGAGGCGATCACCGAAGCGCCGTTGCGTCGGATTTATGAAACCAGTTGCCGGCTGGCGGACGAGGGCCAGCGGCCCGGGTTCGACCGGCTGATGTTGGAGTTCGACGAGCCGGTCGTGAAGGGCCTGCTGGTCGAGTTGGAGCAGTCTCCGCGCGTGGCGGAGGTTGCCGATCCGGTTGTTTTGCTGAAGGAGTTGATCGAGAACCACAAGCGTATGGAGTTGCGGAAGCGACACCCCTCGCAACTGGCGGCATTAAAAGATCAGGGCTTGAACGAAAGCCAGAAAAATGAATTGCTGCGCAGTGTGATGGAGGAGTTGCGAGCCCGGCATGGCATTTCCGATCCCACGGACGGGTAGGACCACGCACGGGCGGATCGCGGCCGGCGGTAAATACTGCAACACGACCCGCAAGGCTGGAGCGTTCACCACGGAGACACGGAGGACACGGAGAAAGAAAGGGAACCACAGATGGACACAGATAAACACAGATGTAGGTCAGGCTGTGCCTGACATGAAGAGAGAAAGGGTGTTGTTTTTGTCAGGCACAGCCTGACCTACGAAGCTACGGAATCTCTCTTTTATTATCTGTGTTAATCTGTGTTCATCGGTGGTTCCAAAAAAACTTTCGTGTTTTCCGTGCCTCCGTGGTGAGTCCAGAAGAGCAGTACAACACGGCAAGGCCGCCGATCGATTTTTCGTTTCACCCGGTTGATCCGACCACCCGCGTCGCGGTCAACAGCACGTCGCATGGACGCGAAAGGAGTGTTGAGGTGGACCATCTTAACAAGGAATTGGGCGATTTGATTGCCAAGGGCAAGTCGCAGGGCTATCTGACCTATGACGAAGTGACCAATTACCTGCCGGACGAGGCGGTCGATCCGAACAAGCTCGACCAATTGCTGATCGCCCTGGACGAACGGCATATCCCGTTGCTTCATGAAGCGCCGCGGGGCGAGTTCTTCGACGGCCGCAAAAAGACGCGGCCGGCCGGCGAGCGAAACAAGCCGATGGCGCCGGACGCGATGGACCCGGATCTTTTGGACGAGCCCGGCGACGACGCGATGGATCCGGGCGAAGGCGTCAAGTGGAGCAATGACCCGATCCGCTTGTATCTGAGCCAAATGGCGGAGATACCGCTTTTGAGCCGGGAGGAGGAAATCCGGCTGGCCAAGACGATCGAAGTGGCGCGGAAGCGGTTCCGCCGGACGGTGCTCGGCTGCCAAATGGCGCTGCGCGGCACGGTGGCCATCCTGGGCAAGGTGCAGCGCGGCATCCTGCCGTTCGATCGGACGATCAAAGTCTCGTTGACCGAGCGGCTCACCAAGGAACAGATTCTCGCCCGCATGCCGTTGAATCTGGCGACCTTGGAGCATCTGCTCGACGAAAACCGAACCGATTTCACGCGGCTGACCAGCCGCAGCCTCTCGCCAAGCCGGCGCAAAATGATCCGCCGCCGCTTCATCCGCCGCCGGCGCAAGTCGCTGGTGCTGGTCGAGGAACTCAGCCTGCGGACTCGCCGGGTCCAGTCGATGATGCGTCAGCTCGAAGAGATCGTCGACCGGATGGACGAGCTGCGCGGCCAGATCCGCGCGGCCCGGGCCGACGCCGCGCCGGCCGAACGGATCGCTCACCTGCGGCGCGAGTTGCGCGACCTGATGATTTTGACGCAGGAAAGCCCGCGAAGCCTGCGTCGGCGCGTCGAGGTCATGAAAGGGCAGCATCGCGACTACGAGCGGGTCAAAAGCCAGCTCTCCGGCGGCAATTTGCGGCTGGTCGTCTCGATTGCCAAAAAATACCGCAATCGGGGGCTCAGCTTCCTCGACCTCATCCAGGAAGGCAACACGGGCCTGATGCGGGCCGTGGACAAGTACGAATACCGCCGTGGGTATAAGTTTTCGACCTACGCCACCTGGTGGATTCGCCAGGCCATTACCCGAGCCATTGCCGATCAGGCCAGGACCATTCGAATCCCCGTCCACATGATCGACATTCTGAGCAAATTGAAAAATACGTCGAAGAGGCTCTTGCAAGATTTGGGCCGAGAACCGACAACAGAGGAAACGGCACTGGCCGCCGGGCTCTCGGTCGAGGAAACTCGCCGTGTGCTGAACATCGGCCGGACGCCGGCCAGCCTGGACCGCCCCATTGGGGAGAGTGAAGATAGCTGTTTTGGGGAGTTTCTGGAAGACAGCGGTCTACCTCGACCCCACAAAGCTGCCTCGAATGCCATCCTTCGCGACAAGATCGAAGACCTGCTCAAGACGCTCACCTATCGCGAGCGGGAAATCATCCGCCTGCGCTATGGGCTGGGCGACGGCTATACCTACACCCTGGAGGAGGTCGGCCGGATCTTCAAAGTCACCCGCGAGCGGGTCCGGCAGATCGAATCGAAAGCCGTGCATAAGCTCCAGCACCCGGTGCGAGCCATGCAGCTCGAAGGTTTCCTCGAGCGCGCGGCGTGACGCAGTTCACCCAGCCGCTGGTCAAACGACCGGCGGCTTTTTTTATCGTCCCTCGACTCAGGGCCGACCCTCCACCGGGCCGGCCTTTTTTTGTAACCTGAACGTAGTCCGCTCCCGGTTTGGGAACCACAGATGAACACAGATGAACACAGATGGGATTTCAGTAGGTCAGGCTGTGCCTGACATGAATTGAGAATGACATTGCCGTTGTCAGGCACAGCCTGACCTACAACTTTCCTCGACTAACCGACACCGTTTTTCCTTCTACTTGAAACGCACGCCATGTCCTCGCAGATCCACTCCGCTACCGAAACGCTTCGCACGCTCCACCGCCTCCATCGTCAATTGACCGATCTGAAGGGCCGGCTGCGGCGCGGGCCCCAGCTCGTGGCGGCCCATCAGAACAACGTCCAGCGCTGCAAGAACGAGCTGGCCAAGGCCCAGGACGACGCCAAGCACGCCCGCATGGCCGCCGACGCCAAGCAGGGCAAGCTCCGCGACAGCGAAGAGAAGATCAAGAAGTTGCGCATTCAACTCAATACGGCCAACAGCAACCGCGAGTATCAGGCCCTGTTGGAGCAAATCGCCGCGACCGAAATGACCAATAGCGTGATGGCTGACGAGATTCTCGAAGGGCTCGAAAAGGTCGACGAACTGGCCCAAAAAGTGACGGCCGCCGAAGACCAGCTCAATAAGGCCGTCGCCCAGGCGGCGGTGACCCAAAAGGACACCGACACCGAACGTCCCGCGATCGAGACGGACGTCGCGCGGCTCGAAGGCGAACTACGCGAGACCGAACGCGGCCTGCCCGGCGATTTCAAGCCGCTGTACGAGCGGACCGTGGCGGTCCGTGGCGAGGCGGCGCTGGCCCCGTTGCGCGGCGAATACTGCCTCGGCTGCAACCACAAGGTGCCGCTGAACGACATCAACAAACTCCTGATGCCGGAGCCGAAGCCGCTGGTGTGCCGCGCCTGCGGGCGGTTGCTCTACGTGCCCGAGGACTGGGCGCAGGAACGGTAGGAAACGTAGCAAGCTGTAGGGTGGGCACCGCCCACCACAAGAGCTTTTGCTTTGGTGGGCGGTGCCCACCCTACAAAAAATCACAACATCGTTTGGTGCATGCAAGCCTATTATTAGGGCAAAGATGTACGAGAGAACTTCCATGCGAAACACGAGCCGAGTCGCTCCCGGTTGGTGGGACTACACGACGTTGGACAAGTCGCTTTTGGACGAGGCGGCCGCGCTGACGGAGAAGGATCTGCGGGGACTTGCCCGCGAGGGATTCGCCGTGGCGATGTTCGACACGATCGAGGAGTTCTACCTGGCCGAGGCGTTGGAATACATCACGGCCTGGCGCCAGGCGACCGAGAACGAACCGGCCGGCATTTGCGGGCCGATCGGCCCGACGGAGCAGCTTCCGTTGGTGGCCCGAATGGTCAACGCCCTGTCGCTCTCCCTGCGGCACTGTCATTTCTGGGGCATGGACGAATGGGTCATCGACGGCCGCGAGGTTTCTCGCGATTTTTCGCTCGGATTCGCCCGGGCCGACATGGAACTGTGTTTCAACCGGATCCGGCCCGAACTGGCGATACCGGAGGCGAATCTCCACTTCCCGGCGGCCGATCCGACGGAGTACGTGCGTAGTTGGGACGCGGCCCGGTGCGTGGTCATGCAGGGCGGCCAGGGCGAGGTGAAGCACTGGGCGTTCAACGATCCGCCGAAGCGCGAGGGCCGCTACGTCGACGCGCCGCCTCCGCCGGCCGAATTTCGCAAGCTGGGCACCCGCGTCGTGGACCTGCACCCGATCACCTTGATGCAAAACGCGCGGACCTCGGGCGGCGGCACGGTGCAGAACGTGCCCCATCAGGCGGTGACCGTCGGGCCGGCCGAAACGTGGAAGGCCGAGAAGGTCTCGATCTGGCATCCGGGCCATCACGACAATCCGTTCGGCATGAGATTGACGACGCTGATGATCTCGAAGCGGGTGGTCGATTCGTCGGTGCCCATGTCGCTGCTGGCCGAGCATCCGAACGTGCGGTTCAATTTCTTCCGGCCGGGGCTGGGCACGTGCGACGTGGAGATGCATTGAGATGGCCTGTCGCGTATTTGCCCTGGCCGCGCACGCCGACGACATTGAGTTCGGCATGGCGGGCACGCTCGTCCTGCTCCGGCGGGCCGGCTGCGAGATTCACTACATGAATCTGGCCGACGGCTCGTGCGGCAGCGACGAGCGCGACGCGCGGTCGATCGCGGCCATTCGTCTGGAGGAAGCGCGGCGCGCGGCGGCGCGGCTGGGCGCCGAGTTCCATCCGCCGCTGGTCCCCGACATCGAGGTGTTCTACGAAAAAGGGCTCCTGGCCCGGGTCGCGTCGGTCATGCGACGGGTGGCGCCGGACGTCTTGTTGGTTCACTCGCCGTGGGACTACATGGAGGACCACGTGAACGCCTGCCGGTTGGCGGTGACGGCCGCGTTTTGCCGGGGGATGCCGAATTTTCCGGTCGATCCGCCGCGTCCGCCGGTCGCCGGCCCGGTGACCGTGTATCACGCTCAGCCGCACGGCCACCGCGACGCGGTGAATCGGCCGGTCGCGCCCGAGTTCTTCGTCGATATCGATTCGGCGATTGACGAAAAGGCGGCCCTGCTCGCCGAGCACCGCAGCCAGCAGCAGTGGCTCGATCGGACCCAGGGATTCAGCGCCTACGTGAACACGATGCGCCAATTCGCACGCGAAATGGGTACGCTCTCCGGCCGATGCGAATACGCCGAAGGCTGGCGTCGGCACAATCCGCTGGGGTTCTGCGCGGCGGACGCGGATCCGCTGGCGGACATTCTGGCGGATTTCGTCGTGAAGCCGTAAATCGGGCCGTCGCTTAGTACTCCCGCGCAGGTTCAGGAGTCACCAAAGGGGACTGGCTCCGTCGCCTTGACGAACGTATCCCTGCCCATATGGTCCGCGGCGACGGTGCCTGTCCCCTTTGGTGACGGACCATCGGCGTGCCGCATGGAAAAAGGGGGACAGGCACCGTGGCCGCCACGTTTCTTCCACTGCCACGCTTACTTGGGCCGCGGAGCCTGTCCCCCTTTTTCCGCTGAATCCGCGCAATCGTATTAGGTTGGACGGCGTTTCTTCTTCACCGGGGCCGTGTCGTCGTAATACTTGATGTCCAGTTCGCGGAGCCGTTTGAATTGATCCTGGACTCGGGAGCGAAATTGCTTGGCGTCGAGGGATTCCTTCGGCGTCCAGGTCGTCTCGGCCAGCGCCATCACGCGGGGGAACAGACACGCGTCGAAACCGTCTTGCTCCCGGACGGAGTGCGACCAAAAACAGGCCTGCGCGCCGAGGACGTGTCGGGCCTGTTCGGGGTTGAGTTCCTTGGGCACGGGATCCGACGCATAGACGCCCATCGTGGGGAGCCTTCGGTAGTTGAAGTAGTAGATCATTTTGGGCGTCATGACGACGTCGTGGCCCGATCGGGCGGCAATGATTCCGCCGCGCGTCCCGCGCCACGACATGACGGTCGCCGCGGGCGCCAGGCCGCCTTCGAGGATCTCGTCCCAGCCGATGAGCCGCTTGCCCTTGGCGTTGACGAATTTTTCGATTCGCTTGATGAAATAGCTTTGCAGTTCTCTTTCGTTCTTCAGTCCTTCCTTTTTGATTCGAGTCTGGCACTTGGGGCACGCCTTCCAACGGTCCTTGGGCGCCTCGTCGCCGCCGACGTGAATCAACTCGCCGGGAAACAGTTCCGCGACTTCCGTGAGCACGTCCTCGAAGAACTCAAACGTTTTTTCGTTGCCGGCGCAACAAATGTCTTTTTGAATGCCGGGACCCTTGCCGTAGGGGTAAATCTCGAACGGCCCGCCCGCGCAGGACAACTCGGGATAGCAGGTCAACATGGCCTTGGAATGGCCCGGCATTTCGATCTCGGGCACGACGGTGACGTGGTGGCGCGCGGCGCAGGCGAGAATTTCCTTGATATCGTCCTGGGTGTAGTAACCCTCGTACTCCGGCGGCTGGTGATATCGCGCGGCGAACTTCGCTCCGGCTTCGGTCAGCTTCGGGTACTTCTTGATTTCCAGACGCCAGCCTTGATCGTCGGTCAGGTGGAGATGAAGCACGTTGAGCTTGTAGAGGGCCATTTGCCCGATGAGACGCTTGACGAAATCCTTCTTCCAGAACGTGCGGCTGCAATCGAGCATGAATCCGCGCCACGGGAAGCGGGGCTGGTCGATGATCTCGACGCAGGGGGCTTCCCACGCCGTGGCATCGGTCGATGGTTTGGCGCGTTCAATCGCCGGGGGCAGTAGCTGACGGAGCGTCTGAACGCCATAGAAAACGCCGGTCGGGGTCGCTCCTTGGATGGTGACGCCGTCGCCGCGGACCGACAGGGCGTAGCCTTCCTTGCCAAGATCGTTCCGATCCGGGTTTACTTTGAGCGTAATGCGGTTGGCCCGATGCGGCTTCGGATCGGAGAGCCGCTCGATGGGCAGCGGCAGTCCGGTGGCCGGGGCAAAAAGTTCCCTGGCATACTCAGCCACTTCGACCGCGTCTTTGTCGGCCACGATGGTCGTGTCGGGCGAAAGGCGGAAAACACCTTCTTGAGCTTCGATTTTCACTGGTTGGGGAACCACTGAAATCGCGCCGGCCGAGGCGGCTTGAACGGCGACCAATAGCGTCAATA
>DATECS010000066.1:0-3413 GCA_035286785.1 Thermoguttaceae bacterium
GGCCAGTTCCTCCAACGGGTTAGGGTTAGGAAACGTTCGTCAACGCAAATGAACTTTCCTACCGCCCTTTCCGCTGTAAGGCAACTGGCCGCTTTTTTAACTACATGGTAACTCCGTCGCCTCAACAGACGTTTTTTTGCATATCCGCCCTATAGCGACGGTGCCTGTCCCCTTTTGCGCCACCTCTTTTTGCGTCTCCAAAAAAAAAACACGAAGACGACGGTCCAAGGCCTCCCTCTTCGTGTTTTTCGTGTTTTTCGTGGCTATCCCGCCAGTAAAAGGGGATTGGCTATGTCGCCCCCTAGAACTAAACCCCGCCACCCCGCGCTACGGCGACGGTGCCTGTCCCCTTTTGCGCCCGCCCCGCCCCCCTACCCTCTCGGCTTGAACACCACCGTCGCCAACGGCGGCAACGTGACGCTGATCGACGCCGGCCGCCCGTGCGTCGAGAAATCGTCGGCCGCAATCCCCGGAGCGTTGCCCATATTCGACCCGGCATAATACGTCGAGTCGCTGTTGAAAATCTCTTCATACCACCCGCCGCGCGGCACGCCCAGCCGATAATTCATCCGCGGCACCGGCGTGAAGTTGCACGCCACGATCACGAAATCGTCGGCGTTCTTCGCTCGCCGCACGTAACTCAGCACGCTGTTCTCGTGGTCGTGGCAATCGATCCACTCGAACCCGGCCCAATCAAAGTCGAGCTGATACAACGCCGGCTCGCGGCGATACAGGTGGTTCAAGTCCGACACGCATTTCAGCAGTCCCCGGTGCGACCCCCACTGCATCAAGTCCCACTGCAAGCTGCAATCGTAATTCCACTCGTTCCACTGTCCGAAATCGCCGCCCATGAACAGGAGCTTCTTGCCTGGATGGGTCCACATGTAGCTGTACAACAGCCGCAGGTTGGCGAATTTCTGCCAAAGATCGCCCGGCATCTGGTCCAGCATCGACCCCTTGCCGTGGACCACCTCGTCGTGCGACAGCGGCAGCACGAAGTTCTCGTGGAAAGCGTAAATCAGGCTGAACGTCAGCTCGTCGTGGTGATATTTGCGGTGGATGGATTCGTGACGCATGTAGGTGCGAGTGTCGTTCATCCAGCCCATGTTCCATTTCAAACTGAATCCCAATCCGCCGAGATACGTCGGCCGCGAAACGGCCGCCCAAGCCGTCGATTCCTCGGCGATCGTCAGCACGCCCGGAAACTGCACGTGGGCCTGCTCGTTAAACTGCTTAATGAATTCAATGGCTTCGAGATTCTCGCGCCCCCCGAACTTATTCGGGATCCAATCGCCGTCCTCGCGGCTGTAGTCGAGGTAGAGCATCGACGCCACCGCGTCCACTCGCACGCCGTCAATGTGGTACTTGTCGAACCAAAACAGCGCGTTCGACACCAGGAAGTTGCGGACTTCGTGCCGGCCGTAGTTGAAAACCTTGGTGCCCCACTCGCGGTGCTCGCCCTGGCGCGGATCGGCGTGCTCGTAAAGCGAGGTGCCATCGAAATTGCTCAGCCCATGCCCATCGCGCGGAAAATGGCCCGGCACCCAATCCAGTATCACGCCAATGTCGTTCTGGTGACACAGATCGACGAAGTACATGAAGTCGTGGGGCGACCCATAGCGACTCGTCACCGCGTAGTACCCGACCGTCTGATACCCCCAACTGCCCGAGAACGGATGCTCCGACACCGGCAGCAATTCAATATGGGTATACCCGACTTCCTTGCAGTACTCAACCAACTGATGGGCCAACTCGCGATAGGTCAGCCACCGGCTCGGATCGTCGCCCGGCCGTTTCCAACTTCCCAGATGCACCTCGTAGAACGACAGCGGCTGGTGCAACCAGTCCGTCTGCGTCCGTCGCGTCATCCACTCGCCGTCGTGCCAGTGGTAGCGGTCCAGATCGATCACCGTCGCCGCGGTCCGCGGCGGCACTTCGGCGGCGAAGGCCATCGGATCGGTCTTGTCGAACACATGATCGTGGTGCCGCACTCGGAACTTGTAAAGCGTCCCCTCGCCCAACCCCGGCACGAACAATTCCCAAAACCCGCTGGGAATGTGTTTGCGCATCGGGTGGCGTCGTCCGTCCCAGGAATTGAAGTCGCCCACCACGCTCACGCTCGTGGCGTTGGGGGCCCAAACCGCGAAATTGACGCCCTCCACCCCGTCGATCGTCCGAAGATGGGCGCCCAGCCGCTCGTAGAGCCGCCAGTGCGTGCCCTCGTTAAGCAGGTGAAAATCAAAGTCCGTCAACAGTTGGGGAAACGAGTAGGGATCGTGCATGTCGCTCTTCTTTCCGCCTTGCTCGGCCACGCGAAGCATGTAACGCGAACCGTTCATCTCCGCGGCCGGCCAGATTGCCTCGAACACGCCGGCCGGGTGAATTCGCCGCATCGGCAACGTCGCATATTGATGGGCCGGATCGACGACCCACGCCTGACTCGACTGCGGCAAAAACGCCCGAACCGCCAATGCCTTGCGCCCCGCGTCGCTAACCTCATGGGGACCAAGCACTTCAAACGGGTTTTCGTGTCTGCCTTCAACAAGTTGGCTGATTCTTTCCAGGGGAACCGTGGTACGCACCCAAACCTCCTTGTGAAGTCGCTCTTCAATTTACAAGCACGCCACCCGATCAAGCTGCCTCGCCGCCAACGTGATTCGCGGCCACGCCCGACCTAAAAGCCGCTGAAACCGCGGCCTAAAGCCTTCGGCCGCTTCGGCTTGCCCGCTATCGGACGAGTCGCTCCGCCGAGTACGGTCGGCAACGTGCAACGCCGGCGCCCCAACGTGCGCCCGATCAATTCGCCACGTCCGGAACTCAACCCGATGGAACTGCAACGCGCGATGCACGCGACGCCAAAGATCCGCGTTTTTCACCAGCGTCATCTTTCCGAACGATTCCCATTGCCAGTCGTTCGCCCGCCACTCCTCGACGCCATAACAAATGCCCTCGCGCACATACGTGCTGGCGTTTACCAACACCACCCGCGAAGGCTGATCCAACGCCTCCAACGCCCGCACCACACCCAGCAACTCCAGCCGCTCGCCCCGGGCCGTGGGATCGACATCCTCCACCTCCAGTGGGGGTGTTCCGTCCGTGGGACGCAAAACAAAACGCCAACGGCCCTGCTGATTTCCAGCGACCGCCTGGCAAAACAACTGATATTCGGGCAGTGAGACCATGGATCGAGGCTCGCGGGATGGATCCGGGGAATCAACGGGTTGATCTATATTCCTCATGCATCGCATCTTCGCTTATCGGCATCCTCATCCCAATAGTCTTAATTTATCTCCCATGAACATTTCACCCAATTTCCGCCCTACTGTCCACACCAACCCGAAGCGTAAGCGAGGACTCCAGCCGTAGGGTGCGTCTGGACGCACCAATACTGCCTCAGCAAAGGTAGGGTGGGG
>DATECS010000067.1:0-2671 GCA_035286785.1 Thermoguttaceae bacterium
AAGCCGAGCCACAAGTTCCGCGGCCGGATGTTCGCCGACCAGATCTGGATGGAAGACCTTCAGGGTCCGGGGGCAGCGACGTTTCCCGAGGACAACGTGACGGGGTTCGACACGATCCGTCTCGGGGTCGAGGGCAACATCTACGAGAACCTGAAATACAGCGTCGAATTCGAGTTTGAAGGCGACGAAGTCGACTACAAGGACTGCTACGCCGAGCAGGAAAACCTCCCCTGGCTTGGCACGTTCAAGGTCGGACACTTCAAGGAGCCCTTCAGCCTGGATGAGCTCAGCAGCAGCCGGTTCGACACCTTCATGGAGCAAGCGGCCCCGACGACGGCCTTCGCTCCGGCGCGCAACTTCGGCGTGATGTTCCTCGACAGCGTCGACGCGGGCGAGAACCTGACTTGGTTCGTCGGCCTGTTTCGCGGCGGCTTCCACGACAACCGCGAGGCACGCGGCCACGACGACGTCGCCGGATCGGGCGATTCCAACGACTGGTCGGTGACGGGCCGCCTGGCTTGGCTGCCGTACTACGACGAGGCCACGCCTGGCCGCTGCTTGTTGCACACCGGCTTGGGGTGCTCGTTCCGCCGCGTCGGCATCGACGCCAACCAGCCCGGCAACGGCGAGATGGAAGGATTCCTCGAAATGGACAGCCGCGACGGCCCCATCAACACCTTCTTGCCGGCGCTGACTGAATACAACATGCTGGGCACGGAAGTCTCCTGGCTGCGGGGCCCGCTAAACGTCACCAACGAGTTCTATTTCGCCGACGCCAACTCGGGCGCGAGCCCCTGGGGAACCTACGTCGAGATCTCGTACTTTCTCACCGGCGAAAACCGCGGCTACAAGAAATCGGGCAAGGTTTTCGACCGGGTGAAGGTGTACGAGCCGTTTTTCGCCGTGCGCACGACCGAGGGCGTGAAGCGCGGCTTGGGCGCCTGGCAGTTGAAGGCCCGCTGGAGCTATCTCGACCTTTCCGGGCCGGGCTTCCAACCGGCCACGGTGCTCGGCCGCGAGAACAATTTCGCTTGCGGCGTGAACTGGTATTTGAACTCGTACAACCGCGTGATGCTCGATTACGTGCACACGGTCAGCGACGTGACCACCGGCTCGGTCGCCGTGCCCGTGGGCGACTACGAAGGCGACCACGTCGGCCTCCGCTACCAGATCGACTGGTGAGAACGACCGCGTCAAACCGCGGGGCCGAGGCAGCCCATTCACCCATAACAAAAAATGGTTCATCCGACTAAAGCGTACTTGGTTTGATGGATGCCGAGGATTTTGAGTCGGAAGAACTCTTGATCTCGGAATCCGTAGGCTTGACGTTTCATGGTCTTAATCTTGTTGTTCGTGCCTTCGAGGGGACCTGTGGAGATGGGATAGTCATAGTAGGCGAGGATTCCCATGACATGCAGGCGGAGCGTTTTGGCGAATTTCTGGAGCATGCGGACGCCGCTGGATTCGGCGTACAGGATCCAATCCGTCAGCAGAGCGAGGGCGGATTCCTCGTCGTCCTGCTCCCAGACCTCGTTGAGTTCCTCCTTGAGATAGTAAGCCATGGCCAGCGGTTCATTCAGTCGCAGGGCTTCCTCAAGACGTTCGGGCTCCTTGCGGTTGGGATCGAGGTGTTCCGGCCGCTTGAGCAAGAGCCAGCGAACCCCCTTGAGCGCGTCTTTCTGCATCGTGTCCGTGAGTTGGTGATACAAGGTCCGCCGTAGGTCCGAGAGTTTGTCGTTGTAGAGCTTGATCACATGGAAACGATCGAACACCAGCCGGGCGCCGGGCAAATGCGTGGTGACGGCGTCAATGTAGGCGGGCGACATATCGCTGGCCACGGCCTTGATCTTGGCCCCCGAGCGGCGCAGCCGGGTCCAGAACTCCTTCAAGGCGTCCCCGCCTTTTCCGCGGCCCACGTGCACCACCGCGCCGCTTTCCAGGTCCAGGACGATCGTCAGGTAGACGTGTCCTTTGGCCGTGGAAATCTCGTCGATGGCGATCTGCCGCAGGTGTTTCAGCTTCGGCCGGTCGAACTGCCGCTTCAGGTCGGCCTTCTGGATCTCCTTGATCACGTCCCAACTGATGCCCAAGTGGTTGGCCACATCCTGGATGGTCATATGCCGAGAAAGTTCCAAGGCGTACCGCTGAAAGGCTTTGGTATAGCTGACGCGGGGGTCGGCGAAGCCCAGCTTCACCTGTCGGACTACGCCGCAGTCATGACACTTCACGCGGGGGACCGCCAAGATCAAGTACACCGCCTTGCCGCCAATCGACACGCTGCGGAATCGGCGGCGGTTCTGCCCTCGCCCAATCACGTGGTCCGACCCGCAAGCCGGACAGCGGTACGATTCCCGCGGTTGCTCGATCGTGAAAACCACTTCGCCCCCCCCATACTCCGTCTTCACGTACCTATAGCCTCGAACCCCGAACGCATGATAAAGTAAGCTCGTGGACATGCTGGTCTCTCTCCTGGAGGTAGTTTGACGCAACTCCAATGAGAATCAGCATGTCCGCTCTTTTCAACCCCCTGCGCATTCTTGAGCCGGATGAACCCGATTTGTATTTGTTCGTGTTCGTGCTATGGTTGATGAGCCTGGGCGGAGGATAGGGCAATGCGGGGACGCAACCCGAGCGCCGCGCCAGGGCTCGAAGATGGGCGAGGGCGTGCCGC
>DATECS010000068.1:0-14902 GCA_035286785.1 Thermoguttaceae bacterium
GTTCGGCCGGCAAGACGACCCTGGTCGACAAAATCCTCACCAGCACCGGCACCGTCAACCGCAACGCCAGCGTGGATGACGGCAGCAGCATCTGCGACTTTGATGAAGAAGAGAAGCACCACAAGTATACGATCGAAGCCAAGGTCACCCATTTCGAGCACGGCGGCAAGCATTTTCACGTGCTCGACACGCCGGGCTATCCCGACTTCATCGGCCAGACGATCGGCGCGATGCGCGGCGTGGACACGGCGGCCATTGTGATCAACGCCCAGGCGGGCATCGAAGTGAACACGCGGCGTGTCTTCGCCGAGGCGGGCAAGGCGGGTCTCGGGCGGATGTTCGTCATTAACAAGATGGATTCGGAAAACATCGACTTTCCCAAGTTGCTCAGCGACATTCAGGAACTTTTTGGCAAGGCGTGCGTTCCGCTGAACGTGCCGGTGGGCCACGGGAGTACCTTCAAGGGCGTGTTGAGCACGCTCGACGCGCCGGCCGACACGGCGGGCGCTCTGATCGATCCGGCCGAAATCAGCGAGCCGTTGATGGAGTCGATCATCGAGGTCGACGAGACGGTCATGGAACGCTACTTCGAAGGCCAGCAGCCGAGCCAAGAGGAATTGGGCCAGTTGATCGGACGGGCCATTGCCCAGGGGACGTTGGTGCCCATCGTGTGCGTGTCGGGCAAGACGGGCGTGGGCGTGAAGGAATTGTTGGACGTGATGGTCACGTGCGGCCTGACGCCCGGCATGGTCAAGCGAACGGCCACGAACGCGGAGGGCGAAACGGTCGAAGTGAAAGCCGACCCCAACGGGCCGTTGGTCGCCCAGGTGTTCAAAACCCGCATCGACCCCTTCGTCCAGAAGCTGACGTTTCTGCGGATTTTCTCGGGCACGCTGAAGAAGGAAACGGCGGTGTCGGTCGTGGGCGCGCGCAAGGGCGTGAAGATCGCCCAATTGTTGCAGGTCCAGGCCAGCGAGACCGAGCCGGTCGATCAGGCGGGGCCCGGCGACATCGTGGCCGTGGTGAAGATGGAAGAGTTGATGACCGGCAACGTGCTGGGCGAACTGGCGATGCCGCCGATCGCCTTCCCGAGGCCGATGGTCGGCCTGGCCGTGACGCCGAAGAGCCGCAGCGACCAGACGAAGCTGTCGGGCGCGCTGACGAAGATTGCGCAGGAAGACTCGACGTTCCGCCGCGAACTCGACGCGCAGACGAAGGAAACGGTGATCAACGGGATGAGCGAGTTGCACTTGCAGATCATCCAGGAGCGGCTCAAGCGGCGTGAAAAGGTCGAAGTCGAGACGAAGGAACCCAAGATTCCTTATCGCGAGACGATCCAGATCAACGCCGACGGCATGTATCGTCACAAGAAGCAGACGGGCGGCAGCGGCCAGTTCGGCGAAGTCCACATCCGCATGTTCCCGCTACCGAAGGACGTGAATATCGAGGAATGGGCGACGAAGGAGCGCTTCGCCTCGCTGAAGAGTTACCACTACGACGCGGACTGGAACTTCGTCTGGCTCGATTCGGTGGTGGGCGGCACGATCCCGAGCAATTTCATGCCGGCCGTGGAGAAGGGTTTCCGTGAACGGATGGAAAAGGGCGTCGTGGCGGGCTACCACGTGCAGGACGTGTGCGTCGAGGTCTATTTCGGCAAGCACCATCCGGTCGACAGCAACGAACAGGCGTTCAAGACGGCCGCCTCGATGGCCTTCCGCAACGTCTTCCAACAGGCCAAGCCGGCCCTGTTGGAACCGGTCGTCAAAATCGAGATCACCGTGCCCAGCGGCAAGGTGGGCGACATCAGCAGCGACATGTCGGGCCGCCGCGGGCGCGTGCTGGGCATGGACTCGGCCGGCGGCGACCTGCAAGTGGTCACGGCCGAAGTGCCGCTGGCCGAAGTAACGACCTACGCCCGAAGCCTGTCGAGCATCACCGGCGGCCAAGGAAGCTACTCGATCGAGTTCAGCCATTACGACGTCGTGCCGGGCAACGTCCAGAAGGAAATCATCGACCGGGCCGCGTTGAAGGAAGAGGAAGACGATTAAAGATTCCTAACAAAACGGGGACAGGCACTTCACGGCAATCATTTTAGGAAGCATTACGTGCGTCGGGTTCGGAGCCAGTCCCCGTTTTGTTAGGAAGACTAAGCGTTCCGTTTTGCCGAGAAAGCGCAATCCGGCGTCATGAAACCAGCAGCTTCTCAACGTCGCATGGCGCGCGTGCTGGGCATGGTCGGTTTTTGGACGGCCGTTTCGAGCGGCCTTGCATTCGCACAGTGGACGCCGGCGTCCGTGAACAGCCGGTTCGAGCTGGCCGAGGCGGTCGGGCTGGACCGGGCCGACAGCCGCGTGGCCGTCGAGTTGGAACGGGCCGACGCCTACGTGACCGACGCTCAGTGGGACGAAGCCGTGGCGACGTTGCGACGCGTGATGGAGCAGTCGGACGAGCGGCTTTGGCCGGTGGGGACCGGGCGGTTTATTCCGTTGCGCGAGTACTGCCAAATGCGGCTGGCCGCATTGCCGCCGGCGGGGCTGGCCGTCTATCGGGCCCAAGTCGATCCGTCGGCACGGCGGTGGTACGAGCGGGGCGTCGCGCGGCACGATCCGGTCTTGTTGCGCAAAGTGGTCGACGAATCGCTGGCCGGCAGCCATGGCGACGACGCGCTTCTGGCGTTGGGCGAATTGGAGCTCGACGCGGGCCGGCCGGCGGTGGCGCGGGCGTGTTGGGAGCGGATTCTGCCGGCGAGTCGCTCGGACGAGGAATCGCAAGGCCGACCGACCTTTCCTGATACGAATCTGGATCCGGCCGCCGTTCGCGCGCGAATGGTGTTGGCGTCGATTCTGGAGGGCTCGCTTGAGCGGGCGGCCGATGAACTGGCGAAATTTGAGCGGCTGCATCCGGGCGCACGCGGTCGGCTGGGCGGAGGTGAAGTCGAATACGCGGCGGCATTGCGGAAATTGATGGCCGCCGCCGCGAATTGGCCCATGCCACGCGCCGATGAGAATTGGCCGACGTTTGCCGGGGCGCCGTGCCGGACGCGCGTCGCGCCGCGCGAGGCGGAGCCGGACGGGATTGCCTGGCGGTTTTCGCTCGGCGAAACTCGGCCGGGCAAATCCCTGCGGGCGGATGCGTCCTACTTCGGCGTAAACATCTCGGACGTCTGGTCGGCGGCGGGACCGGCGGCGCATCCGGTTCGCGTTGGGCCGCTGGTGCTGGTGAACGACACGCGGCGGATTTGGGCGTTGAAACTTGCCTCGGGCACGCCGGCGTGGGGCGACTCGGCCGTCGTGTATGACGAAGGCGATGACGCCTCGGCCGCGTGGCGCGGCGTGCTGAAGGGAACGCTTGGACGGCCGCAATGCACGATGACCGTGCTGGACGGAAAACTCTACGCGCGGATGGGCCATCCCTGGACCGGTCCGCCGCGCGAGACGTCGCCGTCGCTCGAAACGAGCTGTCTGGTGGCGATCGACCTGGCGGGCGAAGGCCGGTTGCTTTGGAAAATCACGCCGGAGCCTTGGGCGTTCGAAGGGACGCCGCTGTGCGACGGGCGCAACGTCTACGTGGCGATGCGCCGCGGCGACATTCGCGAGCAGGCGCACGTGGCCTGCTATGACGCTCAGACCGGCCGACGGCAGTGGCGGCGATTTATTTGCGCTGCGCGGACGCCGGGCCAAAACCTCTTTCCCGAGATGACGCATAATCTCCTGACGCTTGGCGACGGGACGCTTTTCTACAACACGAACCTGGACGCGGTGGCCGCTCTTTCGACCGAGGAGGGCCGCGTGAAGTGGGTGAGCCTCTATCCGCGGCGGCGGGAAGGCGACCTGGCCCGGCTCGCGCCGCATTGGGGCCGGTCGCTCAACCCGTGCGTCTATCACCAGGGCACGTTGTTCGTCGCGCCGGCGGACAGCCGGCGGATATTCGCATTGGACGCCTGGTCGGGCCGGATTCTCTGGCGGACTGGGCCCGAGGTCGAGGACGCGGTCCACCTGTTGGGTGTGACGGGCGACCAGCTCGTGGCCACGGGGCGCCGGGTTTACTGGATCGACGCGAGCCGAGAGAATCAGGGACGCATTCGACAAATCTGGCCGCGCGACGGGTCGCTTCGATCGCAGGGTCGCGGCGTGCTGGCCGGCGGGTCGGTCTACGTGCCGGCCGACGATCGGGTCTACGTCCTCGACCAGCGGACGGCCGAGTTGCGTCGGATCATCGAGTTGCGTCCCAAGGGCGTCGCCGGCGGCAATCTGCTGGTGGCCGACGGCCAATTGCTGATCGCCACGAATGATGAACTGATTGCCCTGGGGCCGGCCGCGACGAATGCCACCGAGCGTGGCAGCGTCGAGCAGGCTCGACGGCTAACCCCCAAGTCCCCCAATCCCTAATCCCCAATCCCTTCCCTCCCATGCTCCAAGAAAACGACGTTCAAGCGGTGCGTGAACTCAACGAGGCCTACACGCTCATCACCGAGCAGTTGGCTCGGATCATCGTCGGCCAGCGACGGGTGATCGAGGAATTGCTCGTGGCCATGTTCGCGCGGGGGCATTGCCTGTTGGTCGGCGTGCCCGGGCTGGCTAAGACACTCATGATCCGCACGCTGGCCGAGACGCTCTCGTTGCGTTTCAGCCGCATTCAATTTACGCCCGACTTGATGCCTTCGGACATCACGGGCACGGAGGTGATCCAGGAGAACCGGGCGTCGGGTCAGCGGGAGTTGGCGTTCCTGCGGGGCCCGATATTCGCCAACATCGTGCTGGCAGACGAGATCAACCGTACGCCGCCGAAGACCCAGGCGGCGCTGCTCGAGGCGATGCAGGAGCATCAGATCACGGTGGGCGGGCGGCGGCACGCGCTGGAGGAGCCGTTCTTCGTGCTGGCGACGCAGAACCCGATCGAGCAGGAAGGCACCTATCCGCTGCCCGAGGCCCAGTTGGACCGCTTCATGTTCAACACGTTCGTCGATTATCCCGACGAGGAAGAGGAACTTGACATCGTGCGGCGGACGACGGTGGACGTTGAGACGCGAGTCGCGCCGACGCTCGACGCCGAGCGGGTGCTGGCGTTGCAGCGGATCGTGCGGCGCGTGCCGGTGGCCGAGCACGTGGCGCGTTATGCAATGGGGCTCGCCCGGGCGAGTCGGCCACACATGGACGATGCACCGGCGTTCGTGCGTAGCTACGTCAACTGGGGCGCGGGTCCGCGGGCGAGTCAGTATCTCGTGCTGGGGGCGAAGGCGCGGGCCGTGTTGCATGGGCGGTTCCACGCGACGGTGGACGACGTTCGGGCGGTGGCCCTTCCGGTGCTTCGCCATCGGATTATGACCAACTTCAACGCGGAGGCCGAGGGGATCAAGCCGGACGACATTGTGCGGCGATTGATGGACACCGTGGCCGCCGACGAACACAAGGCGCTGAGTGGTGGAGAATTATCAGAAATACTTGGACCCGACGGTCCTGGCCCGGCTTGAGCGGTTTCGGCTCACCGCGCGGCGATCGGTCGAGGGTTACGTCTCGGGCGTGCATCATAGCACGGACCGCGGCGCGTCGATCGAGTTTGCCGAGCACCGGGACTACGCGCCGGGCGACGATCTGCGCTATCTTGACTGGAAGGTTTTCGGACGGACGGACAAGTATTATCTGAAACAGTTCGAGGAAGAGACCAATCTGGTCTGCTACGTGTTGTTGGACACTAGCCGGAGCATGCAGTATCGCTCGGCCGGCGCGGCGGAGTCGAAGCTCGACTACGCTCGACGGCTGGCGGCGACGCTTGTGTATCTGGTGTTGCGGCAGCAAGACAGCGTGAGCCTGGTGACGTTCGACGAAGCGGTTCGGACTCGCGTTACGCCCAGCGGCAACCCGTCGCACTTGAAGCAGATTCTCGAGGTGATGGACGAGGCGTCGGCCGAGAACAAGACGGCCACGGGCGCGGTGTTTCACGAGCTGGCCGAGCGGTTCAAGCGGCGCGGGATCGTGGTGGTCATCAGCGATTTGTTGGACAACGTCGACGCGATGCTCGGCGGGCTGGCTCATTTCCGCCATCGGCGGCACGAAGTGATCCTATGGCACGTGATGGACCCGGCCGAGATGGATTTTCCCTTTGACGAGACGACTCTGTTTCACGGGCTGGAGCGCGAGCCGGACGTGTTGGCCGATGGCCGGGCGCTGCGCAAGGCTTACCTGCGGCAATTGTCGGATTTTCTCCGGCGGCTGCAACAGGGCTGCCGCGCGCATCGGATGGATTACGCGGCGATGCGGACGGATCGGGGGGTGGATGCGGCGATTTCTGCTTTTCTTGGTAGTCGGTAGTCGGTAGTCGGTAGTCGGTAGTCGGTAGTCGGTAGGCGGTAGGCGGTAGGCGGTAGGCGGTAGGCGGTAGGCGGTAGAGGCGACAGAAAGCAAACGACAGACAAGTATGGAGGGGAAGAATGAGTGGAAAGAACTATCGGGATTTGCTGGCCTGGCAAAAGGCCATGGAATTGGTTGAGAGTGTCTACCGAATGACGCGATCGTTCCCACGGGAAGAGAACTATGGCCTGACAGCCCAGGTCCGACGGGCGGCGCTCTTTATTCCCTCGAATATCGCCGAGGGCCAGGGACGTCACTCACGCCGCGATTTCCGTCACTTTCTCGCGATCGCCTATGGATCTCTGCATGAAGTTGAAACGCAAACCTTGATTGGCAAGCGGTTGGGATATCTCGACGAAGGAAAGCAAGTCGAGATTCTGGAGCAGACAGCTCGCGTGGGACGGTTGTTGAATGGCCTCATGCGATCGTTAGAGGTCCAATGATGGTTCCACTTTCACGCAAACACTGCTGTCGGCCAAGAGTCGACATCATGCGAGTCTTGCACGGATTGGACTTGCCTTGCAGTTTCCATGCCTGTATGTGGCCGCGTGGACAACGATTCGAGACAATTTGGCGATTCGCTGAACACGTCACGCCCACAGCCGCCTACCGCCTACCGCCTACCGCCTACCGCCTACCGACTACCATGCACTGACCCATGACCCCATCACTCCCACTCCTGGCCTTCGGATGGACCCAACTGCCGATGCTTGGCTGGTTGGCGGTGGCGGCTGCGCCGGTGGTGATTCATTTGTTGAGCCGGCGGCGGTATCGGGTGAGTGATTGGGCGGCCATGCAGTTTCTCGTCGCGGCTGTGCGCGAGAGCCGACGGCGGCTGCGGATTGAGAACGTTTTGCTACTGGTGGTTCGTACCCTCATTATCGTACTCGTCGTGTCGGCGGTGGCCGATCCGTACGTCGAATCGAGCGGGCTTTTGTTCGCGGCCGGCGGGGGTCGCACCCATCGCGTGTTGGTGCTTGACGGGTCGTACTCGATGGGCTACGAGACCGACGGTCGAACACGATTCGACCGGGCGAAAGAATTGGCCGCGCGGATCGTCGAGGCGAGTCCCCAGGGCGATGGTTTTTCGTTGGTTCTTATGAGTTCGCCGCCTCGCGCGCCGGTCGACTCGGCCGCCTTGTCGCCGGCCGATTTTTTGCGCGAGCTTGAGGCGGCTCGGCCGACCGAAGGTTCGTTCGATCTGGCGGCCACTCTCGAATGCGTCGATTCCGTACTCCGCAAGACGCGGCGCGAGCGGCCAAGGTTCGAGCGGCATGAGGTCTATTTCTTGACCGATCTCGGCCGGGTGGGCTGGACGTCGCGCGCCGGCCGCGCGACCGACGTCGAAGCGGTCCGTCTGGCGAAGCAACTTGCGAACCGCGCGCGGCTCGTGGTGATCGACCTGGGCCGGCCGGGCGCCGATAATCTGGCCGTGACGCGGCTGGAAAGCGTTGGCGCGTGCGTCACTACGGCGTGTCCGGTCGAGATTGCAGCCGTTCCGCACAACTTCGGACGCCGGGACTGCAATGGCCAAAACGTTGAGCTGATGATAGACGGTCGTCGCGCGGCGCGGCGCACGGTCGATCTGTCGGCGGGCAGGTCGAGCGTGGTCCGGTTCACGCATCGCTTCGACGCGCCTGGCGATCATGTGGCCGAAGTCCGTCTCAAAGGCGATCGGCTGCCGGTTGACAATTGGCGGCGGCTTGTGTTGCCGGTTCGGCGGTCGATCGGGGCGTTGTGCGTCGACGGTCGGCCGGGCGGCCCGCGCGGCGGTGCGTGCGCCTATCTGGCGGTGGCCTTAGCCCCGGGCGACGATTTGCAGGCGGCGTCGTGGGTCCGCCCGAGGATCGTGCCGGAAAGTACCCTGGTGGAAACGGACCTATCGCCCTACGACTGCGTGTTCCTTTGTGACGTGGCCCAAGTGACCCCGAGCGAGGCCCGCATGTTGGGCCGCTACGTTCGCGCGGGCGGCGGGTTGGTTGTGTTTCTCGGTGATCGGGTCGACGCCGCGCGATACAACCGGGAGCTGTTCGACGGCGAATCGCTGCTGCCGGCGCGGTTGCAGGGCGTTGTGGAAGGCGCGGGTGGCGCACTCGACCCGCGGGACTATGCTCATCCGATCGTCGAGCCCTTCCGCGGGCGCGAGAAGGCGGGGCTGCTGAACACACCCATCGAAAAGTATTACAAGCTGACGCTGCCTCGGCGGACGAATGCCCGGGTGGCGCTGGCCACGCAGTCGGGCGAGCCGCTGATTGTCACGCAATCGGTGGGGCGTGGCCGGGTGGCGCTGGTGGCCACGTCGGCTGACACGTCGTGGACCGCCGGGCCGCTGTGGCCGAGCTACGTGCCGATCGTGCAGGAGATTCTGGCCTACGCGATCGCCGGACGAATCGCCGAGCGGAACGTGATGGTCGGCGAGGCGATTTTCGGGACCGTGTCCGGGGCGGGCGGCGACGGCGGGCGAGTTCGGTTGCCCGACGGGCGCGAGCAGACGCTTTCGATACGGAGCGCTGCGGAGGGACGTGAGTGGAGCTTCGACGGGACCGAGCAAAGCGGCGTCTACGCGGTTCGATTCGACGGAAGCGAGGCGGAATCGCTGTTCGCCGTGAACGTTGATACGATCGAAAGCGATCTTGACAAACTCACCGAGGCACAATTGCGGGAGGAAATCTGGCCGGGCGTGACGTTCGACTACCGGACGACCTGGGAGGAGGCGACGACGGCCACGATCGGCCCTCGCGCCGGCTTGGCCCGGGGGCTACTCGTCGGCGTACTCGTCCTACTCTTGGCGGAGACGCTCCTTGGCCGGCGGTTTGGACATTATGACACGCAAAAATAGCAGAGTAAGTGGCGATTCGTTTTTGGAACCACAGATGGACCTAGCGCGGCCGCTGGCCGCAACCAAAAAAACGTCAAAAGACGCGATTCAGAAATGTCGCCGCAAGGTGTTTAGGGAAGGCATGTTACGGCGATACACCAAGAATCTTTGTGAAGTTTTTAACAATGTTTGACATTAGTAGTACAGATGCACACAGATAGATACAAATAGACACGCGTGAACGCCGGTGACGGTGGATGAAATGGAGAAGAACACCAATGAATCATGTGAATCTGAAATAAGAGATTTGAGATCTCAGATTTGAAATCTGAGATTTACGGACACGCACTTCAACCACTGACCTGCCTACGCACTATGGACTACTAACTACTGCCTGCTGCCCTCTGCCTGCTGACTACCGACTACCGACTACCGCCCATGTCCACTCCCCTGCCCTACTGGATTCAAAGACTGCTCGGCATTGACGTCGGGCCTGGGGAGGGCGCGTCGTGGCGCGTCGAGTACGCTTGGGGCTTGCCGACTTGGGCCACGGTGCTGTTGGTGATCGTTTTGGTGGCGTTTGTCGTGATGGTTTACTCGCGCGAAGGGCGGCGGGTAGGTGTGTTTTGGAAGGCGGCGCTGGCGACGATTCGCCTTGCGCTGGTGGGCCTTGTGTTGTTGATGATGTCGCAACTAGTCTTGTGCATCGAGCGGACCGGGCCGTCCTATCTGGCCGTGGTGCTTGACGATTCGGCCAGCATGACGGTTGTCGATCGGTACGAGGGCCGTGCGGATGAGCGGCTGGCGAAACGAATTCAAGCGGCCGGATTGAGACCGGCGCAAATGAGCCGCGAGAACTTGGCCAAGATGCTGCTGTTGGAAGGCGACGCCAAGTGGCTGCGGCGTTTCGGGCAAGATTATAAGCTGCGTTTTTACTTTCTCACCGGCGCGCGAGAGAGCCGGGCCGACGAGCCGGGGTCGCTGGCCGACGAGATCCGCCGGCGGGCGGCAGATGGCCGTTCGACGCGGCTTGGCGAAACCGTCGCTCGGGTGCTTGACGATTTGCGTGGGACGACGCCGGCCGGAATCGTGCTGTTGACCGACGGGATCAACACCGAGGGGCCCGGCCTGGACAAGGCTGCCGCTCTGGCGCGGCGGCGAGGTGTGCCGCTTTTGATCGTGGGGCTGGGCGACGATCGGCCGGTTGCCGATTTTCGGCTGACCGATCTATTGATGGACGACGTCGTTTTTGCCGACGACGTGGTTTTTGTCGAGGCGACGCTCTCGGCCCCGGGCTACGGCGGACGGCCGCTTCGGGTGACGCTTCGCCAGGAAGGCCGGGCCGACTCGCTGGCTGAAATGGAGGTGACCGCCGACGCCGAAGAGCTTCCGCAAACCGTGCGGATTCCCTATCGGCCGACCGAACCGGGCCGGTTTCGTTGGACGATCGAGGTCGAGCCGGTCGAAGGCGAGTTGCAAACGGACAACAACCGGCTCACGGGCGACGTCGAGGTACGCAAGGAGCGGATTCGCGTGCTGTTGGTCCAGGCGTATCCCAATTTCGAGTATCGCTATCTTCGCCAGATGCTGGGCCGCGATCCGACGATCCGGCTTCACACGCTTTTGCAGGAGGCCGACCCGGAATACGCCCAGCAGGACGCGGCGGCGCTGGCCGTGTTTCCCGTGCGGCGCGAGAAGTTGTTCGAGTATGACGTGGTGATTCTGGGCGACGTTGATTTCCGCCGGCTGGGCGAGTCGGCCTTGGAGAACCTTGCGGCGTTGGTCGATCGGCCGGCCGGCGGTGGGTCGCTTGTGTTTTTGGCCGGGCCAGAGTATGACCCGACGGCCTTGCGCGGCACGCCGCTTGAGCGGTTGCTGCCGATCGGGCTTGGGAGCGTCGCGCTGCCCCAGCCGGATGTGTTGTTGACCGAGGGATTCACGGTCGAGCCGACTGCGTTGGGGCTGGCCAGCCCGGCCATGCAGTTGGGCGATACGCCGGACGAAACGGAAACCATCTGGGCC
This sequence comes from Thermoguttaceae bacterium, assembly GCA_035286785.1. Lineage (GTDB taxonomy): Bacteria > Planctomycetota > Planctomycetia > Pirellulales > Thermoguttaceae > UBA11386. The sequence goes on from DATECS010000068.1 coordinate 11,188, forward strand.
AACTTGCCGCCGCTCTACTGGATGATCGACGCGCCGGAAGTGAAGCCGGGCGCGAGGGTGTTGGCCGTCAATCCGCGGCGAATGGGCCACGGCGGCCGACCGCTGCCGGTGATCGTCCTTCAGTACGTCGGCGCGGGCAAGGTGCTCATGCATACGACCGACGAGACGTGGCGATGGCGGCTGGGCGTGGGCGATCGCTATTTCGCGCGGTATTGGGTGCAGATGATCCGTTATCTGGCCCGGTCGAAATTGATGGACAAGGGACGCGGGGCCGTGCTCGACACGGATCGACGGGAATATCGCTCGGGCGAAACGGTTCGGTTCCGGATGCGATGGGTCGATCCGCGGCGAGTGCCGTCGGCGGGTGAGGACGTCGTGCTTGTGGTCGAGCAGGAAGGTGGGCGGACGCGACGGGTTCCGATGGTGCGTCAGGCCGCGCGCGACATGTTCGAGGGTGTTTTGGACGACGCCGCGCCGGGGCGGTATCACACCTGGGTCGCGGGAGTCGGCGCCGAAGGGGCGGTGGCGACGGTTGATTTCACGGTGGCCGAGCCGGCCGGCGAGTTTGAGCACGTGCAAATGGAAGCGGCGCTACTCCGCGAGGCGGCTCGGCAGACCCGCGGACGGTTTTACACGATCGACGACGCCGACAATCTGATCAGCGAGCTTCCGTCGGGCGGCCAGGCGCCGATCGAGACGTTGCCGCCCGTGCCGCTTTGGAACCGCTGGCCGATGCTGGCATTGTTTCTGGCGTTGTTGGTGACAGAGTGGGTGGCGAGGAAGTGGAAGGGGATGGTGTGAGGGGGGCGAGGGACGGGGGGCGGGGGATGTTCGGTATACAATGAAATGGGATGTCCGCGATTGGTGACAAGAAACAAAATGTGTGCCACTGCTTGCTGGAGAAGACGATCCAAGCCGTGGGACGTCGCACTGCTTGCGGATTTCCGGCGGGTTAACGCTTTCCGGCAAGCAGTGTTGTGACGCAAGTACGGACTTTTGCGAGACTCCCGCAAGCAGTGGCACACATTAAAATCCCGATAATCAACAACGAATAACCTACGTTGATCATGTCGCATCCCCTGGAACACAAACTGGCTCAATTGCGGCGTCGCTTGCGGCGGGCGATGATTGCGCGCGGCGCGAGTCGGTTGCTTGCGGCCGTGGTCGGGACGGCGATCGCGCTCGGCGCGGTTGATTATGTGTTCCGATTTCAGGATCCGGGCATGAGGGTCATGCTCGCGGCCGTGTTTTGGGTTGCGGTCGGCGGGGCGGCTTACCGTTGGGCCTATCGTCCGGCGACCGTGCCGATCGGGCGACTTGAACTGGCGCGGCGTCTCGGACGACGGTTTCCGGAGTTGGGCGACGATCTGCCCAGCGCGATCGAGTTCCTCGGCCAGACGGAGGACGATCCCGTGGCCGGTTCGGCCGAACTGCGCCGGGCCGTGATCGCCGAGACCGAAGCGAAGGCCGATCGCGTGGATTTCACGTCGCTGGTGGATCGCCGGCCCGTGGTGCGCGGCGCGATGTTGGCCGTGGGCGCGTGTCTGGTTGCGGCCATTTTACTGGCGCTCGACACCCTATCGTGCCAAGTGGCCGTGGCGCGGTTGGTCTGGCCGTTGGGCGACGTGGCGTGGCCGCGCAAGCATCATCTCCAACTTGTCGATCGTATTGAGCGCGTCGCGCGAGGCCGGCCGTTCGAGATCGAGGTGATCGACCGCGACGGACGGCTGCCCGAGCGGGCTGACGTCCAGTATCGGCTGAAGGACGCCGGCGGTGAATGGATCGAGGAGACGCAGCCGATGCGGCGGGTCGGCTCGACAATGGTCGCACGGCGCGAGAACGTCGCGCGGTCGTTTGCCTATCGGGTCGAGGGGGGCGACGACCGTTCGATGCCGTGGATCGAGGTGGCCATGGTCGAGCCGCCGGCCGTCGCCTCGTTCGTCGCGACAATCACTCCGCCGGAATACACCGGGTGGCCCGTCAGTCGATCGACCGGTTCGTTGCGGGTGCTTCGCGGCAGCCGGATCGAGATTGACGCGACGGCCACCAAGCCGCTCGAATCGGCCGCGCTGCGGCTGGAGGACGACGGAGTATTTCCATGCCAAGTCGATCGGGACGGCCATCGATTCACGTTGGGCCACGGCGAGAGTGATGTATTTCAACCGAAGAAATCGGGATTCTACGGGTTCGAGTTGGTCGATCGCGAGGGAATTCGCGGCGGCGCGGGCGACCGTTGGGAACTCCGCGTGATTGACGACGAGCCGCCGTCGGTCGTCGTCGAGCGGCCCTCGGGCACGACGTTTGTCACGCCCGAGGCGACGTTGCCCATTCGAGTCGCGGCGCGAGACGATCTGGCCTTGCGCCGCGTGAGCCTTGTCATGGAGTCGAGCGCCGATCGCAAGAGCCACTCCGAAAACGGGGACAGGCGTCTCACGACAACCGTTTCAGGAAGCGCCGCGCATGTCGAGTTCGGAGCCAGTCCCCGTTTTCGGAGTGGCTCTCAATCCGCCGATCGGTTGACGATCGTGCTTTACGAAGGGCCGCCGCGGGCCGCACCGACGACGGACGCCGCCGGCGGCCAACGGCAGGCGATCGACTATCGCTGGAGCCTAGTCGCTTTGCAACTGAAGCCGGGCGAGCAGTTTAGTTTTCGCGTCGTGGCCGAGGATTATTGTTCGCAATCCGTCGCGAGCGACGCTCGGGCGATTGTCGTGGTCCGGCCCGAGCAGTTGATCGACCGCTTGGCCGGGCGGCAGCAGGCGATTCTCGCCGAGTTGGGCCGGGCGTTGAATCTCGAACAGGAGAGTCGGCGGCAGGTAGACGGGCTTCGCGGCGAATTGAAGCTCGATCAGTCGGGCGTCGACCGGCTGCGAAGTGCGGAACTCGCGCAGCGCGAGGTCGGACGGATTTTGACGAGCCGCACGGACGGCGTGCCGGGCGAGGTGGTGAGCCTGTTGGGCGACCTGGCGGACAATCGACTCGACAGTCCCGACGTCCAACGGCGGATGGACGGGCTGTTGCAGGAACTTGGCCGGCTGGGACGAGACGTGCTGCCCACGATCGCACGCGAAATGACCGCAAGCATCAAGGGGGCCGAGATACGACTTGACTCCGTTTGTCGGTCGCAGGACGAGGTTATCTCCACGTTGGAGACGCTGGTGGGTCGCCTAGGCCAGTGGAACGACTACCGGCGTTTTCATCGTCGCTGGGCCGAACTGCTTGCGCGCGAGGAGTCGCTGGCCGAGCGGACGGCCGCGCTGGGACGCGATCTGCTGGGCAAGTTGCCCGAGGATATTTTGCCCGAGGCGGCCGCGCGGCTCGACGCGGCGTCGGGCGAGCAGATCGAATTGGCTCGGCGGCTCGATCAGTTGTTGCAGGAGATGGACGCATCTCGGGCCGCGCTCGAAGCGAAGGATCCGCTGGCCGCCGCGATCTTGTCGGAGGCGGCGGCCCGATCGCGCGAATTGGAGATTGGCTCGCGGATGCGCGCGGCGGGCGAGGCGGTGGCTCGCAACCGGCTGGAGCACGCAAAATCGCTCGAGGCCATGATTATCATCGATCTGCGCGAGGTACTCGAACTGCTGGCCAATCGTCGCGAGGACGAGTTGGCCCGGCTGGCCGACCGGCTGCCGGAGTCGAAGGATCGGCTCTCGGAGTTGATCCGCCGCCAAAAGGATCTACGCGAGCGAATGGAACAGGAGTCGTCGAGCGGCGT